>CANFYZ010000026.1 GCA_947451385.1 Comamonadaceae bacterium
TACGCCGGCGCCTGCGACAAATTGCACGGCGAGACCCTGCCCTACCAAAACGGCTACAGCGTGCTCACCTGGCGCGAGCCGCATGGCGTCACCGGCCATGTGATTCCCTGGAATTACCCGATGCAAATTTTCGGCCGCAGCGTGGGTGGCGCCTTGGCGGCGGGCAATGCCTGCGTGGTCAAGCCCGCCGAAGACGCTTGCCTGAGCCTGATCCGCGTGGCCCAGCTGGCCGCTGAAGTGGGGTTCCCGGCCGGGGCCATCAACATCGTGACGGGCTACGGCCACGAAGTGGGCGACGCGCTGGCGCGCCACCCCGGCATTGACCACATCAGCTTCACCGGCAGCCCGCGCGTCGGCACCTTGATTCAGCAAGTGGCCGCCGAGCGCCACTGCCCAGTGACCCTGGAATTGGGCGGCAAAAGCCCGCAAATCATTTTTGCCGACGCCGATCTGGACGCGGCCCTGCCGGTGGTGGTCAACGCCATCGTGCAAAACGCGGGGCAGACCTGCAGCGCGGGCTCGCGGGTGCTGATTCAACAATCGATTTACGAGCCGCTGTTGCAGCGCCTGGGCCAGGCGTTCAGCCAATTGCAAGTCGGTTCGGCCGAAATGAACCTGGACCTGGGACCGCTGATTCGCGCCAGCCAACTCGAACGCGTGGCGGGTTTTCTGGACCAAGCCCGCGCCGACGGCATCGCCACCGTGGCACAAGGCCAAGTGGCGGCCGGTGTGCCTTCAGGCGGTTACTACCAAGCCCCCGTGCTGCTGCGTGATGTGCCGATGCAGCACCGCCTGGCGCAAGAAGAAGTCTTCGGCCCGGTGCTCTCGGCCATGGCTTTTGCAGACGAAGACCAGGCCGTCGCCTTGGCCAACGCCACCGACTTTGGTTTGGTGGCCGGCGTGTGGACGCGCGATGGCGGCCGCCAGTTCCGCATGGCGCGCCGGGTGCGCAGCGGGCAGGTGTTCATCAACAACTACGGCGCAGGCGGCGGCGTGGAGCTGCCTTTTGGCGGCGTCAAGTCGTCTGGCTACGGCCGCGAAAAAGGTTTCGAAGCCCTGCTGGGTTTCACCACACTGAAAACCGTGGCGATTCACCACGGCTAAAACATCACAGGAGTTTGTATGCGCGTACACAACAAAGTCATCATCGTCACTGGCTCGGGCGGCGGCATCGGCGAAGGCATCGCCAAACGTTTGGCCGCCGAAGGGGCGCACATCATCGTCAACGACATCCAGCACGCCCAGGGTGAACAAGTGGCGGCCGACATCCGGGCCGCAGGCGGCCAAGCGGTGTTTGTCGCGGCCGACGTCACCCAAAGCGCCCAGGTCAAAGCGCTGGTGCAGGCGGCGGTTCAGCATTTCGGGCGCTTGGACGTGATGGTCAACAACGCCGGTTGGACGCACCGCAATCGCCCGGCCCTGGAGGTGCCCGAAGACGAGTTCGACCGCTGCTATGCCGTCAACATGAAAAGTATTTACCTGTCCACGCTCCACGCCACCCCAGTCTTCAAAGGTTTGGGCGGCGGCAGTTTCATCAACATCGCGTCCACTGCCGGTGTGCGCCCTCGCCCAGGCCTGACTTGGTACAACGGCTCCAAAGGCGCGGTCATCACCACCAGCAAATCACTGGCGGCCGAACTCGGACCCGACAACATCCGCGTGAACTGCATCAACCCGGTCTTTAACCCCGATACCGGTTTGTCGGCCGAATTCGCGGGTGGCCCGGTCGACGATGCACGGCGCGCCAAGTTTTTGGCCACCATTCCGCTGGGGCGTTTTTCAACCGCCTTGGACGTGGCCAACGCCGCGCTGTACCTGGCCAGCGACGAAGCGGCCTTCATCAGCGGCGTGTGTATCGAGGTCGACGGCGCACGCTGCGTGTAATTCCCCAACCCCGGCTCGGCCTTGCGGGGCTGCGGCACAATGTCGGCATGTCTGAACGAATTATTCCGGTCGTGGCCGAGCGCCACAGCTTGCCTCTGCCGCCGGTCAACTCCTCTCTGGCCCTGACGCCCGCGCAGCCCGACGGCCATGGCCGCCTGTTGCGCGATCTGCGCATCAGCGTGACCGACCGGTGCAATTTTCGCTGCAGTTATTGCATGCCCAAAGAGGTGTTCCACAAAGACTACCCGTATTTACCGCACGGCGACTTGCTGAGCTTTGAAGAGATCACCCGCACCGCCCAAGCCTTTGTGGCCTTGGGCGTGCGCAAAATCAGATTGACCGGTGGTGAGCCCCTGCTGCGCAAAAACATCGAAGTGCTGATTGCCCAATTGGCCGCACTGCGCACCCCAGAAGGCGTGCCCCTGGACCTCACACTGACCACCAACGGCTCGCTGTTGGCGCGCAAAGCTGGCGCCTTGAAAGAGGCCGGTTTGCAGCGCATCACCGTCAGCCTGGACGGACTGGACGACGCGGTCTTTCGGCAAATGAACGATGTGGATTTTCCGGTGGCCGAGGTGTTGAGCGGCATCGAAGCGGCGCAAGCGGCCGGTCTGACCGGCATCAAAGTCAATATGGTGGTCAAGCGCGGCACCAACGAAGACCAGATCGTGCCCATGGCACGCCATTTCAAAGGCACTGGCGTGACCCTGCGCTTCATCGAGTACATGGATGTGGGCGCCACCAATGGCTGGCGCATGGACGAGGTATTGCCCAGCGCCCAAGTGATTGAGCGGCTGCGCGCCGAGTTCCCCTTGGTGGCTTTGGCCTCTTCGGCACCCGGCGAAACCGCGCAGCGTTGGGGTTATGCCGATGCGCAAGGCGCGTGGGACGCCAGCCAGGGCGAGGTCGGCGTGATCAGCAGCGTGACCCAGGCGTTTTGTGGCGATTGCAACCGCGCTCGCCTGTCCACCGAAGGGCAGTTGTATTTGTGCCTGTTTGCCTCACAAGGCTACGACCTGCGCTCACTGATTCGCGGCTCCCTGAGCGACACCGAGCTGCGCCAGCAGATCGCCGCCATCTGGCGCGCGCGCCAAGACCGTTACTCCGAGCTGCGCAGCCAATTGCCACCGGACAGCGCAACATCCCCGGCCCGCAAGCGGGTCGAAATGAGCTACATCGGCGGTTGAACATGGTTACCGACACCGCCACCGATACCGCCACAGACGCCACTGAACTCCATGGGCCAGCCGTCACCGGCTTGATCTTGGCCGGTGGCCGAGGCTCGCGCATGGGCGGCACTGACAAGGGGCTGCAAAATTTTCGCGGCCTCCCTCTGGCCTTGCAGACCTTGATGCGACTGCAAATGCAGCAAGGCCCCGCGCTGGCCGAGGTCATGATCAACGCGAACCGCAACTTGTCTGCCTACGAGTCCTTTGGTGTCCCGGTGTGGCCAGACAGCTTGGACGGCTACGCAGGCCCTTTGGCCGGCTTCATGACCGGACTGGAGCGCTGCGAAACACCGCTGTTGCTGACCGTGCCCTGCGACACGCCCCTTTTTCCGCTGGACCTGCTGCAACGCTTGCAGCAAGCCCTGCTGCGCGAGCAGGCCGACTTGGCCATGGCCGCAGCCCTGGAAGAGGACGGTCAGCTGCGCACCCAGCCGGTGTTTTGCCTGATGCGGGTCGAACTGCTGGAAAGCCTGGTCGCGTTCACGCAGAAAGGCGGGCGCAAAATCGACGCCTGGACGGCACAACACCACACCGTCGTGGTGCCCTTCAATACGGCCACGGACGCGCCTCGCGCTTTTTTCAACGCCAACACCGCAGCGCAATTGCAGAGCTTGGAAAATGACTGACGCCTCGCCTTCTTCGGCCCTGCCCGCCGAACCGGCCACGCTGGCCCAAATTGGCCAGCAATTGGCAGGCTACGACCCCCAAGCCCTGTCGGCCGATGCGGTGCTGGCGTTTTTGGAACAGATGGTCCAGCCCTTGGCAGGCGCCGAATCGGTGCCCCTGCTGCAAGCCTTGGACCGGGTGCTGGCCGAAGACGTGATCTCCCCATTGAGCGTGCCGCCGCACGACAACTCGGCCATGGACGGCTACGCCTTTTGTGGCGACAGCTTGCCCGAGGCGCAACGCCTGCAGGTTGTGGGCACCGCCTTGGCGGGCAAAGCCTGGGTCGGCCAGGTGCTGCAGGGGCAGTGCGTGAAGATCATGACCGGCGCTATCATGCCGCCCGGCTTGGACACGGTGGTGCCCCAAGAATTGACCCAACGTGACGGCGATCTGGTCCAGATCACGGCCGGGCTGCTGCAGCGCGGCGACAACCGGCGCCTGTGCGGCGAAGACTTGATGCAGGGCCAAGTCGCCTTGCAGGCCGGCACGCGTCTGGGCCCTGCGGCCTGCGGCCTGGTGGCCAGTCTGGGCTTGTCGCAGGTGCGGGTGCGCCCGCGCTTGAAGGTGGCTTACTTCTCCACCGGTGACGAAATCTTGAGCCTGGGCGAAGCGCCACGTGAAGGCGCGGTCTATGACAGCAACCGCTACACCGTGCACGGCATGCTGCACCACATGGGTTGTGAGGTGCTGGACCTGGGCGTGGTGCGCGACGACCCGGCACTGCTGGAAGGGGCCTTCACCCAAGCTGCGGCGCAAGCCGATGTGATCATCACCAGCGGCGGCGTTAGCGTGGGGGAAGCTGACTTCACCAAAACCATGATGAAAAAATTGGGCGATGTGGCGTTCTGGCGTATCGCCATGCGCCCGGGTCGCCCCATGGCGGTGGGCCGCATCCCGCAAGGCGACCGGTCGGCCGTGTTGTTTGGTTTGCCGGGCAATCCGGTGGCCGTGATGGTGACTTTTTTGGCCTTTGTGCGCCCCACCCTGCAACGCATGATGGGCATGCAAGCCACGGCCCTGCCCCTGCTCAAAGCCCGCAGCCAAGAAGTGCTGCGCAAAAAACCAGGGCGCACCGAGTACCAGCGCGGCATCGTCAGCCGCAATGCCCAAGGTGAGTTGCAAGTTCAAACCACCGGCAACCAAGGCTCAGGCGTGCTCAGCTCCATGGTGCAAGCCAACGGTTTGATGGTCTTGCACCATGACCAGGCCACCGCCCAGGTGGGTGACTGGGTCGATGTGATGATGTTCGAGGGCCACCTGTAAAGTTTGAAGGGCGATTTTTATCCGCCCTGCGCCAGGGCTTTGGACACCCCTTCGTTGGCCAACGCGTCGGCGCGCTCATTGCCCGGATCGCCGGCGTGGCCTTTGACCCAGCGCCATTCGATCACATGCGCCGACCCGCTGACCGCTTGGTCCAGTTGCTGCCACAAATCCACGTTTTTGACCGGTTGTTTGGCCGCGGTGCGCCAGCCCTTGGCCTTCCAACCGTGAATCCACTCGGTGATGCCTTTGCGCACATATTCGCTGTCCAGGTACAGCACGATATGGCAGGGCCGCTTGAGTGCAGCCAAGGCCTGAATCACCGCCATTAGCTCCATGCGGTTGTTGGTGGTGCCCAGCTCGCCGCCGCACAACTCGCGCACATGACGACCCGACTTCATCAACACGCCCCAACCGCCAGGGCCGGGGTTGCCTTTGCAGGCGCCATCGGTATGTATTTCAACGTGGTCCAAGAGATGACTTTCCTGAGGCTTGCGCCGAGATTTCAGATGAGGGCTGCACCGCATGCTGGCGTTGCGCGGCAGGCAGAGCGGCACCCACTTTACGCGGGGCTTTTTTCCAGGCGGCGCCCAGCATGCGGCCCGCCGGCACCCGCTTCACCGCCACCACCACATAGGCTCCGCCCAAGATCGGCCACCACCTTGCGCCCCAACGGTCCAACCACGCCATGCGTGTGAGCCAACCGGTGTTTTGCACCGCCGGTCGCCAACAACCGAAGCGGCTGACCTGCACTTCAAAGCCCAGCAAGCGCAACCAATCTCGCAAACGCCAATAACCAATCAACGCGCCCACGCCAGCGTGTCCGCTGTCGCGCCAGCCCAGACGGCGGTACACAGCTTGGCGGCGCTGGTGCCAGCCCCATAAACTGGCCGGATTCAAACCGGTGATCAGCACATGCCCCTCGGGCACCAGCACGCGCTCCACCTCGCGCAATGTCGCATGCGGGTCGGCCGACAATTCCAGCGTGTGCGGCATGACCACCAGATCCAGGCTGCCCGCCTCAAACGGCAAAGCAGCCCCCTCGGCCACCAGGTCACAGGCGGCCATGGGGGCTGGGGCGGGGGCAGGGTCAGGGCCAGCGTCAGGCTCGGACCAGGTACGCACGTACCAACGGTGGGGCATGCGATTGGCCTGCAGGCCCTGCAGTTCAGGCGCATCGAGTTGCACCGCGTGATAACCGAACACGTCCACCACCGCCGCGTCCAGCTGCGCTTGCTCCCAGTCGCGCAGGTAGCGACCCCAGGGCGTCGTCAGCCATTGGTGCCAGGCCTGCGCCACTTGAAAAGCGTGACTTGCAACGGGGGTTTCTATAATGGGATCGCTCATGAACCTTATTCCACTGCCCGCTTTCTCTGACAATTACATTTGGTTGTTGCACCACCAAGGCCGGGCCCTGGTGGTGGACCCCGGCGATGCCCAACCGGTTTTGCACGCCCTGTCCAGCGCGGGCTGGGTTTTGGACACCATTTTAGTCACCCATCACCACGCCGACCATGTGGGTGGCGTGGCCGAGTTGCTGGCCGCCACCGCCGCCACCGCCTATGGCCCGGCCGCCGAAGCCCTGCCTGCTGGCGTGACCCCCGTGACGGCTGAAACCCGTGTGTCTTGGCAAGGGGTGGACTTTCAAGTTATCGACGTGCCGGGTCACACCGCCGGTCACATTGCGTATTGGGGTGAGCCGCAAGGCATGGCCCCGGTTTTGTTCTGTGGCGACACCTTGTTCTCGGGGGGTTGCGGCCGGTTGTTTGAAGGCACGGCGGCCCAAATGCTGCACTCGCTCGACGAACTCGCGCGCTTGCCCGGCCACACCCAAGTGTGTTGTGCCCATGAATACACCCTGAGTAATCTGAAATTCGCGTGCCATGTGGACCCCCACAACCCTGAATTGTTGGCTTACACCCAGCATTGCCAATCTTTGCGCGCGCAAAACCTGCCAACCCTGCCCTCCAGCCTGGCGCAGGAGCTCCAAATCAACCCGTTTCTGCGCAGCAGACAGCCCGCTGTGCGCGCCTCCGTGGCCCAGCATGCCCCAACCCCCACGGACGATGCCGACTACTTTGCCGCCTTGCGTCAATGGAAAAACGATTACCGATGACCTCATACCCCTGGACCGCGCGGAACATCAGCGCCGTGTATTTAGCCGCACTGAACCGTCTCGTCCGTTTGTCGTTGCTGGCAGGGGCCTTGGTCTTGGTGGGTTGCGCCAGCACCCTCACCCAGCCCCCAACCACCGCCTCTAACTCCTCTGACGCCTCCAACGCCAGCCCAGCCGAACAGCCCACCGCAGCCGCCGCAGCGCCCGCGTCGAGCGGCAGCGCTGCCAGTCCTAAAAAGCCGCTGCCGCCGGCTCAAGCCGCGCTGCAAGTGGCAGAAAAACCCACACCACCGGCCGATATTTGGGAGCGCATTCGCCAAGGCTTCGCCATGCCGAACTTAGAGGGCGATTTGGTCCGTGACCGCGAACAGTGGTACGCCGCGCGCCCCGACTACATGCTGCGCATGACCGAGCGCTCACGGAAATACCTGTTTTTCATTGTGGAAGAGCTGGAAAATCGCAACATGCCCACCGAACTGGCCTTGCTGCCGTTCATCGAATCGGCCTTCAACCCGCAAGCCGTCTCCTCGGCCAAAGCCGCAGGCATGTGGCAGTTCATGCCCGCCACCGGCAAATATTTTGAATTGAAGCAAAACATTTTTCGCGACGACCGCCGCAGCGTCCAGGAGTCCACGCGGGCGGCGCTCGATTACCTGCAAAAGCTCTACGCCATGTTTGGCGACTGGCATTTGGCCCTGGCCGCCTACAACTGGGGCGAAGGCAGCGTGGGGCGGGCCTTGGCCAAAAACAAAGCCGCCGGTTTGGGCCTGAGTTACACCGACCTGAACATGCCCAACGAGACGCGCTACTACGTGCCCAAGTTGCAAGCGGTGAAAAACATCGTGAGCCAGCCCGAGGCTTTCAACACGCGGCTGCCCTTGATTCAAAACCACCCGTATTTTCAAAGCGTCAGCATCACGCGCGACATCGATGTGAATTTGGCCGCCAGACTAGCTGAGATCAGCCTGGACGACTTCAAAGCACTGAATCCGTCGATGAGCCGCCCAGTGATTTTGGCGGCGGGGACACCGAAAATTTTGTTGCCCTGGGACAACGCCGATCTGTTTCAACGCAACCTTGAAGCGCACCCGAATAACCGTTTGGCCACCTGGACCGCCTGGGTCTCACCGCAAACCATGAAAGCGCAAGAAGCCGCGCGCATCGTGGGCATGCCTGAAGATCAATTGCGCAGCCTGAACAACATCCCGCCCAAAATGCTCATCAAAGCGGGCTCTACCCTCTTGGTGCCTCGCAAAGGTGCACTCGATGCCGATGTGACGGAGCACTTGGCCGACAACGCGCAAATGGCTTTTGCACCCGAAGTGGTGCTCAAACGCATCGTGCTCAAAGCCCACAAAGGCGATACCTTGGCCACTTTTGCCAACAAGAACGGGGTCAGCGTGAGCAATCTGCTGAGCTGGAACCAGCTCGGCTCACTCAACCCGAATGCGCCACTGAAAGCCGGTCAATCCATCGCCGTGCTCATCCCGACGACCCTGGGCCGCTCTTCTGGCAAGACACTGGCGGCGAAAACGCCGACGGCCAAAACGGCCGCCACAGCCGGGCCAGCGGCGCATGGCAAAACAAGCAAAGTGGCGCAGGCGTCACAGCGCTCGGGTGCGGTGAGCTCCAAGCAGGTCAAAGTGGCGAAAAAATAAGCCTCAAACCGCAAAACGCTTTTTGCTTTTTTGCACCATCTCGTTGGTGTAGGCCGCTTGCAAAGCCGCGCGATCAGCGCCCGACGGGCGTGGCGAGCCCCCCAGTCGCAGCGCTCGACTGCGCCAGGCGGTGAGCAGCAAATCCTCAGAGAAGCCACCGTCCAGCGAAAAGCTCTCACGCACCTTGTCCACCGTGCCCAAATAAAACGCACGGTCCCCCATCCAGGGGGTTGGCGGCACGCTTTTAAGCAGATCGGTGGGGCCAGCCGTCATCAGCCATTTCAAAGCCCGCACCACGCCGTCGCTGAGCCCTTGGGCCAGTTCTGGCTTGTGTTGCAGCCAGTCGTTTTTGGCAAACAAACAGGCGGCGGCACAGGCACCGCCCATCCACAGTTGCGCGCCGTGCAGGGTGCGGGTTTCGGCCACCACGCGCACATCGCTTTTGTATTCCAGCCAGCTCATCAAGGGGTCGTTGTGGCACAGGGCATCGACCACCCCGCTGCGCAAATTCTCCATGGCGGCACTCATGGGGCCCACCACCACAAAGGGATTTTCACGCGCCGGCAAACCGGCCTGAAGACACCACAAGCGAGCCATGGCATGCGAGGGCGAACCCCAGTCGGCAATGCCGATTTTGAAGCGACGTAAATCCGTGATCCCTTGGAACGTCGGCAATTTGCGCAGCGCGATGCCCAGGCTGATCTGCGGGGTACGGCCTTGCAGCACAAAAGCTTTGACTTTGTGGCCCTGCTCATTCAGCTCTAAAACCTGCTCAAAATCCGCGCTGACCACATCGACGCTGCCACTCACCAAGGCCTGTTGCGCTTGCGCGTCACTGTCGAAATCGTGCCATTCGATCTGCATGCCCAGCGGCCTGAAGTAGCCCATTTGGTCGGCCAACATCAGCGGGAAATGCGCCAGGGTGCCGCGCATGGACACGCCCAGACGTACTTTGTGCAAGTCGGTCACCGAAGCACGCGCCATCGATGCTGCCCAGCCACTGACGGCCAGCAAGCCACTGAATTGACGACGATTCCAACGGAATTCCACCCCGAGCCCTTTGCGCTTTCAGCCCCCATTCAGGCGATGCATCCAGCGTAATCGGCGCAGCGCCCAGGCGCATCGGGATACATCCCAAGCGGGTTTTCACGTAATGGATTGGCACTAGGTCAGGCCCACTGCAGGGGCTGATCAGCAAGGCGCCCTGGGCTTCAGCGGCGGTCCACCAGGGCGTGGGCAATGGTGCCCAAATCGACATATTCCAGCTCACTGCCCGCAGGCACGCCGCGGGCCAAGCGTGTGACGCGCATGCCTTTGTTTTTCAGCATTTCGGCAATCACGTGGGCCGTGGCCTCGCCCTCGGCGGTGAAGTTGGTGGCCATGATCACCTCTTGCACCTGCCCGTCGACGGCGCGCTGCAACAACTTGGCCAGGCCGATGTCCTTGGGGCCGATGCCGTCGAGGGGGCTGAGTTTGCCCATCAACACAAAATACAACCCTTTGAAGCTGCCGGTGCGCTCAATCGCCGACTGATCGGCCGGGGTTTCGACCACACACAGCTTGCTGTGGTCACGCGAGGGGTCGTGGCAGGTGGCGCAGACCTCCGACTCGGTGAAGGTGTGGCACAAATTGCAATGCCGCACCCGCTCCACCGCCTCGTGCAAGGCACGGGACAACAACATGGCGGCCGCTCGATCGCGCTGCATCAGGTGAAATGCCATGCGCGCCGCCGACTTCACGCCCACGCCGGGCAAGGCCTTCAGGGCGTGGGTCAGGGCGTCGAGCGTGTGTGCGTCAGACATCGATCAGAAAGGCAGTTTCATGCCCGGGGGCAGGCCGGCGGTCAATTTGCCCATTTTTTGTTGCGAGGTTTCTTCGGCCTGACGCACAGCATCGTTCATGGCCGCCGCCACCAAATCTTCCAGCATGTCTTTGTCGTCGGCCAGCAGGCTGGGGTCGATGGTGACCCGTTTGACGTTGTGCTTGCAGGTCATCAACACCTTGACCAAGCCACCGCCTGAAGCGCCTTCCACATCGATGAAAGCGAGTTCGTCTTGCGCTTTTTTCAGGTTGTCTTGCATCGCTTGCGCTTGCTTCATCAAACCGGCGAGTTGTCCTTTGTTGAACATGGAAGGTTTCCTTTTTGTATGGGGTCTTGGGGTCTAAAAAATCAAATCGGCTGGACGCTGTCGGGCACAATTTTGCCGCCAAAGTCGCGCAGCATGGCTTGCACCAAGGGATCGTTTTCGATCAAGGCCTGCGCCGCCCATTGCCGCTCGTTGGCGGCCACAGTGTTGCGCAGCCAGGGGCTGTCACTCACTTTGCCCAACTCAAATCCCAGTTCCACGGCATGGCCCATGGCCGACAGGGCCGCCTTCAGGCGCTCGCGCGCGGTGGGTTGGTTCAAAGACTCGCGCTCCAGCCGCAGTTGCCAGCGGTCGGTGTCGCGGCCCAGCAATTGCGACTGCAAAGCCAGCTCGCGCACCAGCGCGTTGATGAGTTCTTTCTCCACCATCTCGCGCACCAGCGCCGCCCAAAATTCGCCCTCTTCGGTCGGAATCAAGGCCACCGTGGCGGGGCGCTCTGGCGCATCGCGGCGCGGCGCAGTGCGCGCGGAAGGGGCCGAGGTTTCGCGCACCGGCAGGGCCTGGAAAGGCGGCGCATCCAGGCCGACTTCGGCTGGGATGTCGGCGACAAAAGGCTCTTCGTCGTCCAGGTCCACCCACGGGGGTGGACCGTCGTCTTGCGCTGGTGCCGCAACCGCACCCGCAATCGCAACCGGTGCTGGGGCGGGCTGAGGCGGCAGACGTGAGGGGGCTGGGTGAGCTGCAACAACAGGGGCAGGGTTGGCCACCTGTGCCACCTGCGCCACCTTCGCCACCACAGGCTTTAAAGGCTCAGGGGCTGGCCGTGGACTTTTTTTTTCAGCCGGCGTCGAAGTCATGGCGCCGGGTTTGAAGGCCAGCAAGCGCAGCAGCACCATGGTCAGCGCCACATATTCGTCGGGCGCCAAGCCCAACTCGCCGCGCCCGTGCAAACACAAGCTGTACAAGAGCTGGGTTTCATCCGCCGCCATGCCTTGCGCCAAGCGGGTGATTTCGGCCGCATCCGGGTCGCTGTCGTCTTGTGCGCGGTTCGGCACCGCCTGGATCACCGCCATGCGCTGTAGCACCAAGGACATGTCCTCCAGTGTGGAGGCGGCCGACAAACCGTTGCGCCGCAGCGTCTCGACCAAGTCCACCACGGCCGCGCCATCGGCCCGGTCCAGCGCATCGATCAGTTGCAGCACGTGTGTGCGGTCCACCGTGCCCAGCATCTGCCGCACGGTGGCTTCTTGCAGTTGGCCGCTGCCAAAGGCAATGGCTTGGTCGGTCAGGCTCAAAGCATCGCGCATCGAGCCACGCGCCGCGCGCGCCAGCATGCGCAAGGCCAAGGGCTCGGCCGGAATGTGTTCTTGCGTCAGCACCTGCGTCAAGTGCTCAAACACGGTCTCAGGGGCCATGGGCCGCAAATTGAATTGCAGGCAGCGCGAGAGCACCGTGACCGGCACTTTTTGCGGGTCGGTGGTGGCCAACACGAACTTCAGGTATTCGGGCGGCTCTTCCAGCGTTTTCAACATCGCATTGAAAGCGGTGTTGGTGAGCATGTGCACCTCGTCGATCATGAAGACCTTGAAGCGCCCTTGCACCGGCTTGTACACCGCCTGCTCCAGCAGGCTTTGCACCTCGTCCACGCCTCGGTTTGAGGCCGCGTCCAACTCGGTGTAATCGACAAAACGGCCGGCATCGATGTCCCGGCAGGCCTGGCACACGCCGCAGGGCTCGGCGGTGATGCCGCCCTGCCCGTCCAAGCCCTGGCAGTTCAGCGACTTGGCCAAGATCCGCGACACCGTGGTTTTGCCCACCCCACGCGTGCCCGTGAACAAATAGGCGTGGTGCAAACGCTGTTGCACCAAGGCATTCGTCAAAGCCTGCACCACGTGCTCTTGCCCCACCATTTCGGTGAAATTGCGCGGGCGGTATTTACGGGCAAGAACAAGGTAAGACATGCATCTGATTCTATCGGCTCAGCCAAGCCCTCTCGGGGCCATGCCCTACAATAGCCAGTGACGGGCCTTCCCGCATGGTGAAGCGGCCAACCGAGTCAGGTGGGGAACCAAGCAGCTCTAACTGTGGAGCCAGTGCCGGGGTCAAGGCTCGTCAACTTCTTTCTGTGCCGGTGTTTTTCGCAACCACTCGGCCACCCCTTGCGCAGCCCAAGCGCCACTGGCCAGGCTGGCGGTCAGCAAATAACCGCCGGTGGGGGCTTCCCAGTCCAACATTTCACCTGCACAAAACACGCCGGGACAGGCTTTCAGCATCAGGCCCGGGTCCAGCGCTTCCAGCGCCACCCCGCCTGCGCTGCTGATGGCTTCGTCCAGTGGCCGCGTTTGGCGCAGCGCCACCGGCAAAGCTTTGATGGCCTGCGCCAGCAAAGCGGGGTGATTCAGCGTGGCGGTGTCCAACAGCTCATACAGCAAAGCGGTTTTGATGCCCGCCAAACCGAGCCGACTTTTCAGGTGCGAGGACAGGCTGCGCGTGCCTTTCGGATGGGCCACGGCCGCCTGCACAAAGTCCAAGCTGCGGTCCGGCAACAAGTCGAGGTGAAAGCCAGCCGCCCCATCCCGCAGCAAAACCTCGCGGAGGTCTTTGGCGGCGCTGTAAATCAGACTCCCCTCCACGCCCGTGGCGGTGGCCACAAATTCACCTTGGCGCGCATGGCTGTGCCCGGCTGCGTCCAGCCATTGCAGCGCCACGGTTTTGAGGGGTTGACCGGCAAATTTGTGCGCAAAAAATTCGGTCCAGCCTTGGCCACTGCGGCCCACCACGTCAAACCCGCAATTGGCCGGCAGCAAAGGCGCCACGTGCACGCCCTGGGCTTGCAAGCGGGGCACCCAAGCCCCGTCCGAGCCCAAGCGAGACCAACTGCCGCCGCCCAAAGCCATCACCGAGGCCCGTGCTTGCACCCGCACCCCACCTTGGGGCGACTCAAACAACAACCCTTCTGAGCCGCCGAACACGCCATCGACCCAGCGGTGGCGCATGTGAAACTGCACCGGCGTGGGCGCATGCCGCAAACGCTGCAGCCAGGCGCGCAGCAGCGGGGCGGCTTTCATCTCAGCCGGAAAAACCCGGCCACTGGTGCCGACAAAAGTCTCCACCCCCAAGCCCTGGGCCCAAGCGCGCACCTGCTCGGCCCCCCAATGCTGCAGCCAAACGCCTACCGCCTTGGCCCGCTCTCGGAACCGAGAAACAAACAAAGCAGTCGGCTCGGCGTGCGTCAAGTTCAAACCGCCACGCCCGGCCAACAAAAATTTACGCCCCACAGAGGGCATGCTGTCGAACACATGCACCGCAAAGCCTTGTGCCGATAAAACCTCCGCCACCATCAGGCCCGCCGGGCCGCCGCCAATGATGGCGACATCCACCGCCAAGATGGGGCGTTGCGCGGTTGGTTCGTTCACAGAGAGCATGGTTCGGGCGGCATTCGCGTAGAGGTCAGGTGGAGAGGTCAGGTGGAGAGATGCTGAAGTCGCCCCGGTTTCAAGCGGGGCTTGGGTTTCTGTCAAAATAGAACTGATTTTTGTCTCTTCTCGTCGCAACTTCACAAGGAACAGGCCATGGCCAGCGAATTGATCAAACACATTACCGATGCCTCATTTGAAGCCGATGTCCTGCAATCGGGCCAGCCCGTGGTGGTGGACTTTTGGGCTGAATGGTGCGGTCCTTGCAAAATGATTGCCCCGATTTTGGACGAAGTCGCCACCGGTTACGCTGGGAAATTGCAAATCACCAAAATGAATGTCGACGAAAACCGGGACATTCCCGCCAAATTCGGCATCCGCGGCATCCCGACGCTGATGATTTTCAAAGACGGGCAACTGGCGGCCACCAAAGTCGGTGCCATGAGCAAGTCGCAACTGACGGCATTCATCGACCAACAACTGGCCTGACCACGCGCAGGCTTGTAAGGGGCTCCGGCGGCCCCGCCCTCTCGGCCTTTTTTGCTGTCATAATCTGAATTGGTCGCTGAGTTGTCCCGGCGACCCGAAGTTTCGCCCAGAGCCTTTGAGAGCCTCCACGGATCCGGCTCACACTCTGGGCTCCTGACATTCACCCCCCACTTTGTTCTTTGTCTGCTCGCTACCGAGCCGTCATCACGCAGGTAAATCCATGCACTTAAACGAACTCAAGGCACTGCACGTGTCTGAAGTCCTCAAGCAGGCCGACGCGCTTGAGATTGAAAATACGGGCCGCATGCGCAAACAGGAACTGATGTTTGCCATCATCAAAAAACGCGCTCGCGCTGGCGAACAGGTCTTTGCCGACGGCGTGTTGGAAATCTTGCCCGACGGTTTTGGCTTTTTGCGCAGCCCCGACACCAGCTACACCGCCAGCACCGACGACATTTACATCAGCCCCAGCCAGGTGCGCCGCTTCAATCTGCACACCGGCGACATGATCGAAGGCGAAGTGCGCATCCCCAAAGACGGCGAGCGCTACTTTGCCCTGACCAAGCTGGACCTGGTCAACGGCGATCTGCCCGAAAACAACAAACACAAAGTCATGTTCGAGAACTTGACGCCGCTGTTCCCCAAAGAGCAGATGCGTCTGGAGCGTGACATCAAAGGCGAAGAAAACATCACCAGCCGAGTGATCGACATCATCGCCCCCATTGGCAAAGGCCAGCGCGCCCTGATCGTGGCCCAGCCCAAGTCTGGCAAGACGGTGATGATGCAGCACATTGCCCACGCCATCACCGCCAACTACCCCGATGTGCATTTGATGGTGTTGCTGGTCGATGAACGCCCCGAAGAAGTGACCGAAATGCAGCGCACGGTGCGCGGCGAAGTGATTGCCTCCACCTTTGACGAGCCCGCCGCACGCCACGTGCACGTCGCCGAAATGGTGATTGAGCGCGCCAAGCGTTTGGTGGAGCTGAAAAAAGACGTGGTGATCTTGCTCGACTCGATCACCCGACTGGCCCGCGCTTACAACAACGTGGTCCCCTCCTCCGGCAAAGTCTTGTCGGGCGGCGTGGACTCCAATGCCTTGCAACGCCCCAAGCGCTTTTTTGGCGCCGCACGCAATGTGGAAGAAGGCGGCAGCCTGACCATCATCGCCACCGCCTTGGTCGACACCGGCAGCCGCATGGACGAAGTGATCTTTGAAGAATTCAAAGGCACCGGCAACTGCGAAATCCACCTCGAACGCCGCCTCTACGAGAAACGCGTGTTCCCGGCGATCAACCTGAACCGCAGCGGCACCCGCCGCGAAGAGCTGCTGCTGCAGCCCGAAGTGCTGCAAAAAACCCGCATCCTGCGCCAGTTCATGTACAACATGGACGAGATCGAGGCGATGGAGATGGTCTTGAAGAGCATGAAAGCCACTAAGGGCAATGTCGAGTTCTTCGACATGATGCGCCGAGGCGGCTGATTTTTCGTACTATAATCAACGGTTTCGCGAAAAGTACCCGGACGGTCCGGTGCGGCTATCGCAACTGAAAAGGAAAACCCCATGAAAGACGGCATTCACCCCAACTACCGCGACGTGTGCTTCCAAGACATGTCCAACGGCTTCAAGTTTGTGACTCGCTCATGCGCCAACACCAAAGAAATGATCACTTTGGAAGACGGCCGCGAGTTGCCTTTGTACAAACTGGACACAACCAGCGAGTCGCACCCCTTCTATACCGGCACACAGAAATCTGTGGACACTTTGGGTGGCCGCGTGGAGCGCTTCCGCAACCGTTTTGGCAAGACCACAACGGCCAAATAAGCGTTTAAGCGTCAAGCCAAAGGCAGTTCGGGCGACCGGACTGCCTTTTTCTTTGGCGCTCCCGTTTGACCCCTTGCAATTTTGTCGAGTCCAAACTTGCATGCTATCTTTCTCACTGTGAACCACCCCAACCCCGCTATCGTTGCCCAACACGCTGTTCGCCGCTTGCCCCGCTTGGCTTTGTGGCTGTTTTGTATAGCTTATGTGTTGCCCGGGTTCATTGGGCGCGACCCCTGGAAGCGGGAAGACATGGTCTCGTTCGGCTTCATGTCCTCGCTGGCCGATGCCTTCGGTGACCCAGCCGTGAATTGGCTCAAACCCCTGTTGATGGGCCAGGTGGATCCAGGCGCCGCCTTGCTGCCCTATTGGCTTGGGGCTTGGGCGATCCAATTAGCGCCCTCTGGGTTGACCCCCGATGCCGCGGTACGCATCCCCTTTGCCGGGCTGTTACTCCTGACCTTTGCGGCCACGTGGTACGCGGTCTATGCCTTGGCGCGCAGTCCCAGTGCACAACCCATTGCGTTTGCTTTCGGCGGTGAAGCCCACCCCTTGGATTACGCCCGCGCCATAGCCGATGGCGGTTTGCTGGCCTTGATCGCTTGTCTGGGCCTGGCCCGTTTGGCCCACGAGACCACCCCGGCACTGGCCCAGTTGAGCTTCACGGCCGTGCTCTTTTTTGGACTGGCCAATTTGGCCACTCACCGCCGCACGGCGCTCGCCTTCATGGCCATCGGCCTGCCCAGTTTGGTGTTGTCCGGTGCGCCCACCACGGCGCTGCTGTTGGGCGGCGGCGGCGCACTCGTCATGGCCTTGCAATCCCGTCACAGCCTGCGGGTTCGCATGCTGGATGTCGGTTTAATTTTGCTTTTGTGCTTGGCCTGCGGCCTGTTGGCCCACAAGCTGGATTTATGGCGCTGGCGCTTGCAGCCGCAGCACCTGCAAGACATCCGACGCATAGGCAGTTTGTTCATTTGGTTCCTCTGGCCCGCCTGGCCTTTGGCCGTTTGGACACTTTGGCGCTGGCGTTTGCAGCTGACCCAGGTCTGGCAACACCCGCATCTGGCCCTGCCCTTGTGGTTTCTGTCGGTCACACTGATCAGCACCAGCATCACCGGCCTCAGTGACCGCGCATTGCTGTTGGCGCTGCCCCCTCTGGCCACCCTGGCGGCCTTTGCCTTGCCGACGCTGGAACGTAGCGTCAGCGCCTTGGTGGACTGGTTCACCTTGCTTTTCTTCAGCGTCTGCGGCTTGACGATTTGGATCGTTTGGTTGTCGATGCAAACGGGCTGGCCTGCGCAACCTGCGGCCAACGTGGCCCGTTTGGCGCCCGGTTTCGAGTTCAGTTTTTCTGCTCCCGCCTTTGCTGTGGCGCTCTTGGCCACCTTGGCCTGGGTCGGTCTGGTGCAATGGCGGGCGGGACGACACCGCTCTGCTTTATGGAAAAGTTTGGTCCTGCCTGCTGGCGGTGCCGCCTTGTGCTGGCTGCTGTTGATGACCTTGTGGTTGCCCTTGCTCAATTTTGGCCGAGGCTATGCGCCCTTGGTCAGGCAGGTCAGCCAGTTGATGGGGCCCACAGCCTGCGTCAACACGCATGCACTGACTTTGTCGCAGGGGGCGGCCTTTGGCTTTCATGGTGCCTACCGGCTGATTCCTTTGGGCACACCCAAAACACCCGACTGCCCTTGGTTGATTGCAGACCACCTGGCCGTCCTATTGCAAGCGCCTTCGGTCACGCAGTGGCGCGAGCGTGAAACCATTTTCCGCCCCACCGATGACGGTGAAGCCATCGTGGTGTACGAGCGCGTATCCCCTTGAGCTCCCCAGTCCACCAGCGGTCCGAAACCCTGACCATACTGGCGCATGGCGGCACCGTGCTCGCTGGCCAAATGGCCATCATGGCCTTCAGCGTTGCCGATACCGTCATTGCCGGTCGATACTCGCAAGCCTCACTGGCCGCCCTGTCGATTGGCTCGTCCATCTACATCAGCATCTACGTTGCTTTGAACGGCATGATGCAAGCCTTGCTGCCGGTTTGGGCCCAACTGCGAGGCGCAGAACAATTTGCCGAAGTCGGACGCTCAGTGCGGCAAGCTTTGTATGTCTGCGGTGTCGCCATCTTTTTGGGCGTACTCGCCCTGCTCTACCCCGATCCTTGGCTGGAATGGACCGAGGTGCCCATGGCCTTGCAAGCGGAGGTCCGCAGCTATTTGCACGTCTTGGCTTGGGCCGTCGCGCCCTCGCTGCTGTTTCGCATGTACAGCACGCTCAATCAAAGCTTGGGCATGCCCCGCCTGGTGACCTGGCTGCAAGTGGCCGGCCTGGGGCTCAAGGTGCCCTTGTCAATCGCCTTCACTTTCGGCGCCTTCGGTCTGCCAGCGCAGGGCGCCGTCGGGTGCGCTTGGGCCACACTGATCGTGAATATGTTCATGTTGCTCTTGGGGCTGTATTTGCTGCGCACCCAAGACGTTTACACCGTCTACCGTTTATGGCGGCCCATGGAGCGACCTGATTTCAGGGCGATTCAAAAATTTTTGCAATTGGGTGTGCCCGCCGCTTTGTCCATCATGGTGGAGATCACCTCCTTTACCTTCATGGCTTTGTTCATCGCCCGCATGGGCGTCGAGGCGACGGCAGGGCATCAAATTGCGGCCACCATGGCGGGCGTGCTTTACATGATTCCTTTGGCCTTGGGCATCGCCAGCAGTTCCAGAGTGGGGTTTTGGCTGGGCGCCCAAAATTCACGCCAGGTACGCCGGGCTATGAAAACCGGATTGGCCCTCTGCACGGCCCTGGCCGCAATCTGCTGTCTTGCCTTGTGGCTGCTGAAAGCCGAGTTGGCACAGGCTTTCACAACCGACCCTCAGGTGGTTCAGATCGCTGTGGGCTTGCTGTCTTGGGTGGTGATTTTTCACTTTTTCGATGCGCTCCAAACCATGTGCGCCTATTTGATGCGCTGCTTTCAAATCACCTTATTGCCATTGGTCATCTACAGCGTACTGCTTTGGGGCTTGGGCTTGGGTGGCGGTTATCTCTGGGCCTACCGCGGTCTGGGCCCGCAAGAGTCGATGCCGATGCCGGACAATTTCTGGATCACTTCAACCATCGCATTGGGATCGGTGACGCTGCTCTTTTTAGGCTTAACTTACCGGGCAGCCCAAAAAACGCTGTCACTCCGCTAAGGCAACGCAGCTTGCTTGCGGCATGACTTGGGGTATGACATGGGGTGGTCTGCTCCCTGCGCGGTGTCATTCAAATTTAACCAAACTTTCACTATCAAGTCACAGCCCTTTCAGAGAATAAGTCAACTCAAAAGGTGACTTATGAAAATCACAGTGATCGGTGCGGGCTATGTAGGTTTGGTGACAGGCGCGTGTTTGGCAGAGTTGGGACACCAAGTTCTGTGCGTGGACAACAACCCCGAGAAAATTGCGCTGCTGAATGCGGCGGGGGTGCCCATCTATGAACCCGGCCTGCAAGAATATCTGGCCCGAAATCGTGCCGAAGGCCGCATCCACTTCACCACCGAAATGAACGAAGCCGTAGATCACGGCGAGGTGATTTTCATTGCCGTCGGCACCCCTTCTCAAGAAGATGGGTCCGCTGATTTGCAGCATGTCTTGGCGGTAGCCAGCCAAGTGGGGCGACATTTGAAAAACTTCAAAGTCGTCGTGAACAAGTCCACCGTTCCAGTGGGAACAGCCTACCGCGTGCAAGCCGCCATCGCGATCGAGCTGCGCA
Source organism: Comamonadaceae bacterium (assembly GCA_947451385.1). GTDB lineage: Bacteria > Pseudomonadota > Gammaproteobacteria > Burkholderiales > Burkholderiaceae_C > Limnohabitans_A. Next base: position 20,369 of record CANFYZ010000026.1, read on the forward strand.
AACGCGGCATTCAAGATGACCTGTTTGAAGTCATTTCCAATCCAGAGTTCTTGAAAGAAGGCGCCGCCATTGACGACTTTATGCGTCCCGATCGGATTGTGATTGGCCTGGACAAAGGACCTCATCACGACCTGGTTCAGCAAAAAATGGAACAGCTGTATGCCAGCTTCAACCGGCACCATGCGCGCACCCTGTGGATGGATGTGCGCAGCGCCGAATTGACCAAGTACGCCGCCAACGCCATGTTGGCAACGCGCATCTCCTTCATGAACGAAGTGGCCAATTTGGCCGATTTGGTGGGCGCCGATGTGGACAGCGTCAGACGCGGCATTGGCGCGGATGCGCGAATTGGCCATGGTTTTTTGTACGCCGGAACAGGCTATGGCGGCAGTTGCTTTCCCAAGGACACGCGCGCTTTGGTTCAAACCGCGCTCGATTGCGGCAGCACCATGAAAGTCGTCTCGGCGGTTGAGCACGTCAACGACTCGCAAAAAACGGTGCTGTTGCAGCGCACGCTGCAACACTTTGGCAACGACCTGAATGGTTTGAAATTCGCAATCTGGGGCTTGGCCTTCAAACCCAATACCGACGATATGCGTGAAGCGCCCAGCCGAGTGGTGATCAAAAACTTGCTGATGCGCGGTGCACAGGTGCATGCGTTTGACCCTGTCGCAAGCAAAGAAGCGATGCATGCTTTGACACTGGACATGGCAGACCAGCCCCAAGCGCTAGCGCGTTTAAAAATCGAAACCTCAGCCTATGAAGCCACAGAAAATGCCGATGCCCTGTTGGTGCTGACCGAATGGAAAAACTTTCACCATCCCGATTTCGCTTTGCTTAAAACGCAAATGAAACGGCCTTTGATTCTCGACGGTCGTAACCTCTATGACCCCCAGTGGCTCGAGGACTTGGGCATTGCGTACCAAGGCATCGGACGGCGCAATGAATTGGCGCTCCAACTCGGGCGACCCACTGAAGCACAGCCTGCCGAATCCGCCATGGCGCTCAGCTGAGCGAATGCCCAAGGGATTTTTTTACCTCATCAGCGCCCAATTCACCTCGGGGTTGGCAGACCATGCGTTGCTGATCCTGGGTATTGCGTTTCTGACTGAGCAAGGGTATCCCGGCTGGTGGGCTCCCTTGCTCAAATTCTCGTTCACACTGTCGTATGTGTTGCTGGCCCCTGTCATGGGGCCCTTGTCCGATGCAGTGCCAAAGCAACGCTTGATGGCCGCCATGAATGCACTCAAGCTGGTGGGCGTCGCCTTTTTTTTCTCAGGCTTGCACCCTGTTGTGGCCTTTGCCTTGGTGGGTTTAGCGGCCTCAGCCTACGCTCCGGCCAAATACGGGCTGGTGACCGAAACGGTGTCACCCCAGCAACTGGTGCAAGCCAACGCATGGCTGGAAGTCTCCGTGGTCATGGCCGTGATTTTGGGGACCGCCAGTGGGGGCGTGCTGCTGGGCATTCACCAATGGGACGCCATGCTGACCCTGAACCAAGGCCTGTGCAGCGCATTGTCGATCCCCGTCACCACCCAACTGGCCAGCCCTTTGCTGTTGGTCATATTGATTTATGCGCTGGCAGCCGCCTTGAACTGGGGCATTCCCCACAGTGATGCGGTTTACCCTCAACAAAGTATTCATCCTGTCGCCATGTGCAAGAATTTTTGGCGCAGCAATTTGTTGCTCTGGCGTGACCCGATGGGCCGCATCTCTCTGTCAGTCACCACCTTGTTTTGGGGTGTGGGTGCGGTGATTCAATTTGCGGTGCTGCTTTGGGCGCAGCAAACCCTGAATATCCCGCTTGAAAAAGGCGCTTATTTGCAAGCCATCGTGGCAGTCGGCGTCATTGCGGGTGCGGGTTTGGCGGGCTACAAATTCAAATTGGAGTCAGCAAAAAAAGTACTGCCTTTGGGCGTCGTTTTGGGCCTGCTCTTGCCAGCCATTGCCTTCACCCACAGCCTGTATTTGGCCATCCCCTTAATGATCATTGTCGGCCTGGTCGGCGGCGTTTTGATGGTCCCTATGAATGCGCTGCTGCAGCACCGAGGATTTGAATTACTCACCGCAGGCCGCTCTATTGCGGTCCAAGGCTTCAATGAAAATGCCAGCGTATTGCTTCTGCTGGGCATCTACAGCGCCTTGCTCGCAGTGCAAATGCCGTTGGTCTGGGTGATGACCCTGCTCGGCGTGACCCTGGCCTTGGGCATGGCTGCATTGACCTGGTCAGCCTTCCATAATGCCCCACGCGGCCCAAGCGCGCAGTCAAACGGTGAGTCGCTGAACCCACTCACGAAGCACTGACCGTTGATCAGGCGCATTGTCAATCGCGGCCATCAACACACCCTCCACTTGCTCAGCTATTTCTTGCCAATCGAGTTGGCCCACTTGCGCGCGCGTGGTGGCGGCCACACGGGCCAAGGTACTGGCCGATTGCACCACGCGCACTGCGGTCGTCACGTACATTTCAGGCTGAGTTTCGGGAATTAACCAGCCATTGACATCGGGTTTGACCCAGTCCGAAGCGGCAGCGCAATCAAAGGCCAGGACTGGTAAACCGCTGGCCAAAGCTTCTACCGTGACATTGCCAAAAGTTTCCGACTGACTGGGGAACAAAAACAGGTCGGCACTGGCGTAGTAATTGGCCAACTTGTCGTGCGACAACATGCCTGCAAATATGGCGTCCGGACACCGTTGTTGAATTTGTCCACGCATAGGGCCATCGCCCACTAAAACCAATTTGACATCAGCCCCCACGCTTCGCAAAGCCTCATAGGTGGCCATCACTTGCCCTAAATTTTTCTCAACCGCCAGGCGCCCCACCGAAATCAACACCACGGTGTCGGGGCCGGCCTGCCATGAGCGACGCAATGCTTCACTGCGTTTCGCGGGATTAAAAAGCTGCGTATCCACGCCGCGAGCCACCACCTTCAAATTCAAGAACCCATGCTGTGACAACTCGGCCTGCAGCCCCTGCGTGGGCACCATGGTGCACGCTGTGGCGTTATGAAACTTGCGCAAATAGGCGACGATAGGCTTGCGCAGCCAACCGACGCCGTAGTGTTTGCTGTAACTGTGAAAATTGGTTCTGAAGTCAGAAGTCACCGGCAACTTTAAGACCTTGGCGGCTTGCAAAGCCGACCAACCCAAAGGGCCCTCGGTGGCAATGTGAACGACATCAGGCCGCCTCAACGTCCAAGCTTTGATCAAATTCTTTTTGCTGGGCAAACCCAATTTCAACTCGGGGTAACGCGGTATGGGCATGCCGCGCATCAAAACCTCTTCAAATCCTGGATCGTGTGCGGCTTGATCACCCGATGTTTGGCGCGGCCGAATCAACTGCACATCATGATTACGCAAGCACAGGCCTTGAACCAATTTAGCCAAAGTCACTGCCACGCCATTGACCTCAGGCGGCCAGGTTTCTGTCACCACAGCGATGCGCATCGAAGGTCGAAAGGCTGGATAGTCTTCCAGAACGATGGCGTTAACTTCTGATTTGTCCATACCGCCATGGTGGGTAAATTCGATAACAAATTCGTGACAAATCTCGCTTGCGTTGAAAAAATCAATGAACTTTTCATGACAGCCCCACCTTGTCATTGAAATTTCATCAACACCCAGCACCATCACTCCCATGCAAGCTCATTTGCATTTGTTTTTCAGCCGCTAATCGAAAACCCAGGAGCAACCGTGAGTAATTTTTTTGAAGCCTTGAGAACGCAGCGCTTTGATGACCACCGCTACTACCATCACAGCCGCATCAATCAAACACTGCACTTGATCAGCGCGATCAGCTTTGTAGTGGCCTACGGCATGCTGTTTGTTGACCCCGTCATGTCGGCTTTGATCGCTTGGTTGATCTCGATGACCACGCGCCAATCAGGTCATTTCTTCTTTGAACCCCTGGGCTATGACGAGGTCAACCAAGCCACCCATGAATACAAAGAAGAAATCAAAGTCGGCTATAACTTGAATCGCAAAATTGTGCTGCTCAGCATTTGGGCCCTGTTGCCTTTGGCTCTGTATGCACAGCCTGGCTTGTTTGGCTTGGTCGATACATGGACCACCACTGAAGAGTTGGTCCGCCAAGTGGGTGCCTCTTGGTTGCTGCTGGGCGTATCTGGATTGCTGTTCAGAACCATCCACTTGTGCTTCATCAAAGATGTTCAAACCGGCTTGGTGTGGATGACCAAAATTTTGACCGACCCATTCCACGACATTATTTTGTACCACAAGGCGCCGTTGTACCTGATGCGTGGCGAGTTGATCGACAACAACCCCAAGCAGATGTACCACTGAAACAAAACCACGCCACCAAAAAAATATGCACCCTCGGGTGCATATTTTTTTATCTGCCCAACAATTAACGACGCCACATTTCCTTCAAAATACTTCGGCGAATCGACTTGTTGGTGATCTGTACATTCGCCCACCATCCACCGGCGCGCATATCTTGGCAGGCCGCAACAAAACGCTCCAGGACCGCTTCGAAATCAGCATCGCTGTAGTTCAAACTGAAGATCAGCCTGCCGGTACCTACCCAGCTGAGCGCCAAACCGTGAGCGCGCAAGTAAAACTGCAGCATCCAGTTATAACGACTGGGTTCGGTGTAGTACAAGCTCCACACACTGGACATATTGGCCGCGCGCAAAGGCAAATTGTGCCGCTCCATGGTGGCGTTGAACAGTGAACGTCGTTCGTCCCAACGCGCATCCAAGCCTTCATAGATTTGCGCGTACTCTGGCAAATCTATTTTCTCTAAAAAGACAGACATGGCCCCCATGACATGGGGATGTGCATTGAAGGTGCCGCGGGCAAAACAAATGTCTGCTGGGCGTTCCTCGCGGTAACGTTTCATCAAATTGGCACGCCCGCACACCACCCCCACAGGGTAGCCTCCGCCCAGTGTTTTGCCGTAAGTGACCATGTCGGCTTGCACGCCAAAGTAAGCCTGTGCGCCCCCCTTGGCAAGACGGAAGCCCAAAAACACTTCGTCAAAAATCAACACAATGCCGCGCTCAGTGCACACAGCGCGTAATTTTTTCAACCACTCGGTATAGGCCTGGCGGTCATAGGCCGCCTTGCGACTGCTGTCAACCAAAGAAGAATCGCCAGGTGCGCCTTGGTTCAAGTGCAATGCCTGCAATGGGTTGATCAGCACACAGGCAATGTCTTTGCGGGTGCGCAATACCTGCAAGCTGCGCTCGTGCATATCCCTCAGGGTATAAGTTTCGCGTGGTGGCATGGGGTTGCCTGGGCCCGGCTGCACATCCTCCCACCACCCATGGTAGGCGCCGCAAAAGCGAACCAGGTTTTTTCGCCCGGTATGGTAGCGAGCCAAGCGCACAGCCTGCATCACTGCTTCAGTGCCTGACATATGAAATGACACTTCGTCCAGACCTGAAATGGCTTTGAGTTTGCGCACATTCTCTGCCACGCAAGGGTGGTAAGCGCCCAAGGTGGCACCGACCGTTTGAACGCGTGCAGCGCCCTCTTGCATGCAGGCTTTGTAAAAGTCTGCGCCAAAAACATTGACCCCGTAAGAGCCGGTCAAGTCATAGAAACGCTGGCCATCTAAATCTGTCACACAAACGCCATCAGCGGACTGTATAAATCCACCAACTTTCAAATGTTGTCGCACCAGGGGGCTGAACTGAAAAGGCACGCGGTAAGCGCCAGTGAATTGCAAATCGGCAATACCCTCTCGCGCTTGTGCAGTCAATGCAATGCTTTGAGCGTGTCGGGCTTGCAGGGTTTGGGAGAGAACATAAAAAGCTTTTCGACGCTCTTGCGCAATGGCATTGGGCGCGCCATCACAGTCAAAAAAACTGGCTTCATCAAAGGCATAACCAGGCAACCAAGATCCAACCCGCTTGGCCATTCGAGAATGCCCAGTCAAAGAAGGATGCTTGGCCATAGACAAAGCCAAGCGTTGCTTAGCCAACGGAAATGCGAGTGCGACAGCACCCAAAGTCAGAGCAAGTTCAGCAGACACTTTGTGGTCAATCGGTAGTGGATCAAGTCTTTGTTTTATTAAAAAATAGTGACATTAAGATGAAAAAAATCATTAAGCAATTGACTTCTCAAGAAGACTTGAATTTTTTGCTGACCAACCGCATCCCCCGCATCACGCTGACGCGCTTTATGGGTTGGTGGAGTCAAATTAAAAACCCATGGATCCGCGATGCCTCCATAGGTATTTGGAAACTGTTTTCTGATTTGGATTTGAGTGAGGCCAAAAAAACGCAATTCGAAAGCATGCACGACTGCTTTATTCGTGAGTTGAAACCGGGTGTGCGCACGATTGATCAGCGCGATCACATCGTGTCCAGTCCCTGCGATGCCATTGTGGGAGCCTGCGGCGATATAGAGGGTACGCAGGTCTTCCAAGCTAAGGGCTTCCCCTACAGTTTGGGCAGCCTGATGGGGTTCACGCCGCGCACCGGTGAGTTAATTCATGCGCTTAAAAATGGGACTTACGTCACGCTGCGGCTGACCTCCAGCATGTACCACCGCTTTCATGCGCCGGCCGATGCCATCTTGGAACATGTGACCCACATTGCTGGCGACACCTGGAACGTCAATCCGATTGCCCTAAAGCGTGTGGAGCAGTTGTTTTGCAAAAATGAGCGTGCCGTGCTGAATCTGCGTTTAACGGACGGCACGCCTATGGTGATCGTGCCTGTGGCCGCTATCTTAGTAGCCAGTTTACGGCTGCATGCCATCAACCTTCTCTTCCACGTGGACTACAAGGGTCCCCATGAAATTCCTTGCGCTTTCCCAGTTTCCAAAGGGGCAGAAATGGGCTGGTTCCAACACGGTTCTACCATTTTGGTTTTTGTTCCACCGGGATTTCAACTGGCACATGGAATTGAAACAGGCGAGCGGATTCAGATGGGGCAGGCTTTGTTGGAAAGAACAGCATGAAAAATCTCATTTACCACATCACACGCAATTTCACTCGGCAACAGCAGCCACTCATGTGGTTTCTTATGATCATGACGGTGTTCACTGGACTGTCATGTACGCCTTTGCCCCCCAAACCACCTGCGCTACCTTTTCAAATCAGCTTGCTGGCATTCAATGATTTTCACGGCAATTTAGAACCTCCTCAATTGAGTGTGCGAGAAACAGTCAATCAAATACCCACCCTGGTTCCGGCAGGCGGCATAGCCTACATGGCCTCAGCCATTGCCCAACTCAAAAGCCAAAATCCGCATCACGCGGTAGTTTCAGCTGGCGACATGATTGGTGCCTCACCCCTGATTTCAGCGCTTTTTTTAGACGAACCTACTATTGAAGCCATCAATGCCATTGGCATTGATTTCAATGCCGTCGGCAATCACGAGTTTGACAAAGGGGTTTCTGAGCTGGAACGCATGCGCTTTGGTGGGTGTACCCAATTCACGCCGCTCAAGCCCTGCCTGATCAACGACAAGTTCCCGGGTGCACAATTTGAATTTTTGGCCGCCAACGTCAAAAAAGAAAATGGGCAGACCCTGTTTCCAGCCTATGGCATCAAAGTGTTCAAACAAGGCGACCAAGAAGTCAAGGTTGGATTTGTGGGTATGACGCTCAAGGGTACGCCACAAATTGTCACGCCAGCGGGAGTGAAAGGCGTTCGGTTTGAGTCTGAAGCGCAAACGGCCAATGCGCTGGTGCCCTTGCTCAAAGCACAAGGCGTTGCCGCCTTGGTGTTGGTGATGCATGAAGGGGGGACCGTCAAGGGCGGCCCCAATGACCCCACCTGCCCCGGCTTGACCGGCGACATCATTCCCATTTTGAATCAACTCGACCCGGCTTTTGATGTCGTCGTTTCAGGACACACTCACCGTGCTTACGCCTGCGACTACAGTCAATTCAATCCTGCCAAACCGTTTTTGCTGACCAGCGCCGGGCAGTATGGCACGCTGCTGACGCACATTGAATTGCAAGTGGATGCGCTGCAGCGCAAAGTGACTCACAAAAAAGCCCATAACCTGATCATTCAAAGCGAAGCCTATACCAACAGTGCTGGAGTGCGTGTTGCCACCACGCCCTTGCTACCTCAGTTCACACCACACCCAGTGGTTGAAAAAATTGTGGCCCATTACAAACAAGCTTCTAAAACGCAAGCCATGCGTGTGGTCAGCCGCCTGCCCCAATCCATTACCCGAGAAACCACGCCCTCTGGCGAGAACCCCTTGGGCAATTTGATTGCCGATGCCCAGTGGTTCGCCACCGCAGCCCCTGACAAAGGCCATGCGGATTTCGCACTGATGAACCCTGGTGGTGTGCGCGCTGATGTGCTCTTGCCTGCTGGAGGCGGACCCGTGAGTTACGGCCAGTTATTCAGTGTCCAACCCTTTGGTAACACCTTGGTGGTGAAAAGCTTCACTGGCCAACAAGTCAAAGACATACTTGAGTTTCAGTTCGCTCAAGAGAGCAGACCCAGGGTCTTATTTCCGTCTGCGCAATTGCGCTACAGCGTCGATTTGAAACTGCCCCCAGGGGAGCGGATCAGCGACATTCAGATCAAAGGCTTGCCCTTGCAAATCAACAAGGTCTACCGAGTGACAATGAACAGTTTCCTCTCCACAGGTGGTGATGGCTTCGCGCTGTTCAACCTCGGCACGGACAGTCTAGGCGCTGATTTGGATGTGGATGCTTTGGTTGATTATTTGTCGCAACACCCAGGAATAGAACCTGCTTCCACCAATCGCATTCAAAGAAAATTTTGAAAATCACTTTCTTTTAATTGATGAATTTGACGAAATCATCATAAATATGTCACAGGCAAAAGCTAAATTTCAGACTTGAACAATCTATGACTTAGCATGCGACAGTGGCAAAAAACTTCTCGAAAAAAAGCACGCATCGAAATCATCCCGATGATCGATGTGATGATGTTTTTGCTAGTCTTCTTCGTGTTGGTCAGTGTCAATGTGATCCCTGCTTTGGGCATCAAAACCCAGCAGCCGAGCTCAACACAAGCTCAAACGCTGATCACCCCTGACAAACAGGTCATGGTCACTTTGGGCCGTGAAGGCCTGATCCAAGTTGATGGGCAAGAGGTTGCGCTGGAGCGCTTGGTCAGCACCATCCAATCCAAGGCGGCGCAAAAAGAAAACATTGCGGTGGTGGTGAACAGCGACAAAGGTGCCGAAGTTCAAACATTGGTGGATGTGATGGACGCGATCAAGGCGGCTGGTTTGGGCAAAGTGGCATTGGCTGCACGCAATCGGACTTGAGATGTGGATCGATCGTTTGAATGCCCAAAGGCATAACGTTTCAACCAGCATTTCGCTCGCTCTCATCGGTTTCATTTGGTTCTTGTCCCAAACTTTGGCATCAACACCCCGCAGCGCTCTGCAAGAAGCCATAGAGTTGATTTTTGTAGAGCCCGAGCGTTCGGTGACGGTTCCTGCTCAGGCACGGCCGGTTGTGCAACCCCAGTTAAAAACAGCACCCCCCGAAAAAACCACACCCCAACCCACCGTCACATCCGAGCTTAAACCCTTGGCCACGGCCACCAACACCGCGGCTGCAACATCGAACCCAGAACCCGTGAAACCCGAGTCAACTAAGCCAACGCAAGCCATAGTTGCAACCCCTGCACCACCAGCGCCGATTGCCGAACCCGTTAAACCAGCGCCAGCACCCTCTAGCGCATCCATCGAAAGCGGCTATGTCGCCACATTGCGTGCCCAACTCAACGCCAACAAACGCTACCCCACCGGACGCGAAGCCAGTCTGCAAAGACCCTCGGGCAAGGCGGTGGTGTGGTTTGTTTTGAACCGCAATGGTGCGCTCAACGACGCCGGCATTGAAGACAGCAGCAATTCCATTATTTTGGACAACGCCGCCTTATCGGCCGTGCGTCGAACCCCTTACGCCGCATGGCCAGAAGGCAGTTGGCCTGGCCAATCGCAACACCGTTTCACCGTCACGCTGGACTTTGCGCCAGTCAACTGATTTTTTAAATCGCAACTCCACTTCATCTTGAGGAATTTCATGAAACGTTTCAAACCCACACGCTTGGCGCTCTTGGTGAGCATGGTTTTCAGCGCCCCCTTGTTGATGGCGCAACAGTCGACGGATGTCGGCCGCATCAACGTCGAAGGCCAACCCGGTGGCACCGACACCGGCATGATCGTCCAAGAAGAAACACCCAAAGCGCGCAGCTCGGTAAACCGCCAGTACATGGAAAAGATCAATCCAGCGGCCAACGCATTCCAGGTCATTGACATCCTGCCAGGCGTCAACACCTTCAGCTATGACGCCACGGGCCTTTTTGGCGGTGGTATTCGAATGCGCGGTTTTGCCGGTGACCAACTCGGCATGACCATCAATGGCGCCCCTGTGAACGATTCAGGTAGTTTCTCGGTCTACCCACAGGAATACACTGACACAGACAACCTGTGCGAAGTATTTGTCACACAAGGCTCAACCGACACCGATACCCCGCACGTGGGCGCTACCGGCGGCAATATTGGCATGGTCACTTGCGGCCCTAAAGACACATTTGGTGTGCGCGTTGCGCAATCTTTGGGGCAACTCAACTTTCGCCGCTCCTTTGTTCGCGTGGACACCGGCAAAGTCGGTCCTAGCGATTTGAAGGCTTTCATCTCCTACTCCAAGGCCACTGCGGACAAATTCAAAGGCGCCGGTGGTGCCGACCGCGATCACATCGACTTGGGCGTTGAAGTACGCCCCAATGCCGATGTTTTCTTGAGCGCCAGCCTGCTGTACAACAAGGCATTGAACAACAATATTCGCGCGTTGACCAATCCCCAAATTGCCCAATACGGCCGCAATTTTGACTTCAGTACCGTCGCGCCACAACATTTGGCTGCTGTCGCTGGTACGGCGCAAACCGAAGTTTCACCGGCTGATGGTTATTACAAATTCAACATCAACCCCTTCCGCAATTACTTGATGACCAGCAAGGCCGAGTTCAAAGTGAACAAAGACCTGACGGTGAGCGCTGAGCCTTACTATTGGTATGGCTATGGCACGGGCGGCGGTCAAATTCAACTGTTGACTGAAGGCGGCACAGGCACCAATGTCACCCGACTGAAAGACCTCAATGGCGACGGCGACACTTTGGACAAAGTGCTGGCCTATGGCAGCAGCGTGACCGAAACTCACCGTCCTGGCGTCACCTTCAAAGCCAATTACCGTATTGACAACCACAACATCAATACCGGCTATTGGTTTGAGCGTGCAGAACACCGTCAAACCGGCCCTCGCGTGGCCTTTGACAACAACGGCAACTCCGCTAACACTTGGTTAGACAATTCAGCCCTGTACTTGCAGCGTCCCGATGGCCAGGCCTACCAAGCCCGTGACTGGAAAACCATCAGCACCGGCAGTTCCTTGTACGTTCAAGACGCCATTGCGTTGATGAACGACAAATTGGTGCTGCAAATTGGTGCCCGCAACTCCACGATTGACCGTGACTTCACCAACTATGCCAACGCACAATCGAGTTCAACCACTGGCCGCTCAGATGCAGACTACCAAATCAAGCGCAGCTACAGCAAGTTCTTGCCCAGCGTAGGTCTGAAGTACAACCTGGACACTGAAAACTCTGTGTTCTTCAACGTGGCTGACAACTTCAAGGCACCAGGAAACTTCAGTTTCCAAAACTTGTTGCAAGGCGGCACCGTGGTCAACGGCGTCTTGACCGGTGCCACACTGCGCAACCCTGCCGTCGGCATCGAAACATCGACCAACATGGATTTGGGATATCGCATGCAAACCGAGACCACCACCTTGTCGGGTTCGGTTTTCATGGTCAATTACAAGAACCGCATCGCGCAAGCCTTTGACCCTGCGACGGCCCTTACGGTGGACTACAACGTGGGTGATGTCACCATGAAAGGTGCTGAGTTGGAAGCCGGCCAAAAGCTGAACAAGAACTTCTCCTTGTACAGCTCGTTGAGCTACATTGAAAGCCTGATGAAGCAAGATTTGAAGTTGAGCAGCACATTGACCGAATCGACCGCAGGCAAGAGCATGCCCGATACCCCCAAGTGGATGGCGGCGTTGGCGGTCAGCTACAAAGAAGGTCCATGGTTCGGTCAACTGACAGCCAAATACACAGGCTCGGCTTTCTCGACTTTGGTCAACGACCAGCAGATGAACAGCTACACCTTGTTGAATTTGGTCGCGGGTTACAAGCTGCCAAGTTCCAACTTCTTTAAAGCCCCTGAGGTGCGTTTGAACATCGACAACCTGACCAATACCGAATACCAACGCATCAATTCACCCAGCGGCTCTTTGTTTACGGCGCGGGCCTTGCCTTTGGGAACTGTGGCAGGTTCCAACCCTTCTTACTACATCGGTGCACCGCGCTTTGCCAGCGTGACCCTGCGTTCAGACTTTTAAGGATCAAGGCATGATGCTTTTTTTGCACGATGCATCTTTGTATTTGCTGTACGCGGCGCTGGCCTTGGCGGTGTATTTGGTGATTGAACGCAGCATTTTTTATACCCATGCCCATCGCCAAATCCAAAACTTGCTGGAGGCCTTTCAAGTGCGCAGTTCACTGCCTGACTTCAAGTCAGGCGAAGTGGGTGCTGTGCTGGTTGCAGCTTTTGCGCATGGCGTGCAACATTCGACATCTCAAAAAGTGGCCGACGATGCAGCTGAGCAAGCCTATATTCGGGTGCAACACAAGCTCAACCAAAACCTCTGGATGCTAGACACCATTGTTACAGCGGCCCCATTACTGGGTCTGTTGGGGACCATCTTGGGTATTTTTGACACCTTCACGGCTTTGGCCAAGTCAGGTATCTCAGATCCCCAAGGTGTCAGTGCGGGCATTGGTACCGCACTCTTGGCTACGGCCGTTGGTATTGGTGTGGCTTTGATTTGCGTGGTAATTTACAACGCATTTTTGGCCAAGATTGAACGATTGGGCGATGAGACCAAATTGGTGTTGCTCGAAATGTCTAAACAGTCCGCTGCATGATCATTGCCAGCCAGTCTTTGTTGCCTGCCGACGCAAGTTGGCAGGCATTTTTTTGGCGACGAGAGATGGATTCGAACCACCATGAGCAACCAGACATTGCATGTCAGTTGATCAGCGCCTTGCCCCGCCCTGCTGCGATTCTGAGGCGCAAGTGTTGAATGTTGATGACACGCAGAGCCCGGATTGATAGCGAAGAATGTTTTTGGTCAATCAGTCGACAGGAATGGCCTCGTTTCCTGACTTGTCTTTAATGCTTTGGAAATCAAAGACACCAGTGAAATGAAGACCGCCACTGCACTCAGGTACACCGCAAACTCACCCGAAGGCGTTGTCTGAATCCGAGTCAATAAAAATATGGCGGTTCCAACCAATACCCACATCACGCACCATTTGACTGAATTGCGCTGCCAAAACTTGGGGAATGATTGGGTCAGCGCATACCCGCTGAGTCCTGCCAACCACCCCAAACAGCCCCCAGCAATCACATCAATAGGCCAATGAACACCCAAGGCAATCCTAGAGCAAGCAATCAAAATCGCCACCGTCAACACCGTCACTTTGATGCAAATTTGAGTGGCATTTTTCTCTTCTTTTTTCAAACAAGTCAGCACCACTGAGGCCATGGCAAAGGCCGTAATGCTGTGTCCAGACGGAAAACTTTGAGCCATCAATACATCGGACAAAGCATGGTAATCCGTCGACGCCAAAATGGCACCCGGTCGTGGGGCATTGAACCAATTTTTCAAACTGCTAGACAAAAACCCGCCCAAGGGGATGGCCGCAATCAAACCATAGATCCATTGAGGCCGATAAACCAACAGGGGGGCCATCAGACACAACAACACCAAGGTGTCGCCCAACATGGTGAAGTTGATCCAAATTTGCGCATCCACAAAGAAAAACAGGTGGTTCAAATTTTGGAAAAACATCACCCCTGGTGGCAGACCCCATTGCATGGCCATAACGGTCAGCAAAAGGCCGATCACGATTTGGTCACAGCGGGTCAATGGGTATGACTTCATGACTTCCATCCTGTGCAGATTGAGTAATTGAAATGGGCAATTTGCCGACCCCAGACCCAAATCGCTAAGGGCTCGAGATACTCACACTTTGTAAATTCATGCTGCGCAACGGGCGGCGAATAACTCATCACCGACCAGTCCACCCACAACACCTTGTCCTCTGCTTGAACCGAACCAAACCAACGGTCGAATTGATCTTGGTGGGAATAAATCACCTTCACCGGCCAGGGCCGGGCATACCAAGCGATGCGACTGGCCATCGTCCAGTTCATGACCCCCAAAGTGGTGGCACCGTGTTGCGCTGCCAACTGCGCTGCCCGTTGCGCTGCGGGTTCCCAGCCGAACAAATCAGCAAAGGGATTTTTCACGGCGGGGACCTCTTTTTGTCCAGGCAAGGAAGTGCGCTGTGCCCCGATTTCTGGCGAAAGGCCGCCACGCACCATGACGCTGAAAAAAGCCAGTAACAAAAGCCCCTGCAAGTTCAGAATCGCACGTTGAATTCGCGACTGCGAAATCCACTTTTGGCTCAACCCCCAAGCCGCCAGTGGAATGAAGGCCACACCGAAAGGCGTACTCCAATGGGGCAACGTGCTGCCCTTGCCTGATAAAAAAACAAACAGCAGCAACCCCGGCGCCGCAAAATACAAAGTCAATTGCTGAGCAGAGAGGCCCTGGGTTGGCAGAGCAGGAGCCGACTTTGCGAAACCACCAGCCAAGGCAAAAGGCAAAATCAAACCCAGAGCCAACCACAGCGTCAAGATGTAGGCCAACGCCTTGAGGGCTGACCAAGTGCCCGCCCCTTTGGCATGATTTATCTGGTAAGTGAACGATGCCCAGTCATGTTGCAAATTCCAGAAAAAAACGGGGGTCACACACAGCAGCGCGATGAGCACGGCCAACCAGGGACCTGTTTGCCGCAACCACTTGAACCCATAAGCCTGAAATAGACACAAGGCCACACCCAAGGCCAATAACACAGCGGTGTATTTGGAGAGACCCGCCAAACCCAATGCCAAGCCCAGCGCGATCCATTGAGCGGCGGTCGTGGTGCTTTGCGCTTGGCATAAGCGCCAAGTCAGCACCATGACCCCGGTGATCAAAAGCATCAACAAGGTGTCGGGGACCCAGGCAAAGCCCAATAAGTGGGGCAAAGGACTCAAAAGGTAAAGCAACAAATCAATGCGCATGCCCCACCATTGAAAATGGCGCAACGCAGGGAACAAGGTATCTGACAAAACCACGAGCCCCAAACCCGTCAGTACCCAAGACAACATCGGGCAAATGCGCAGCAACAGATCGGTCGCACCCATCTGCACAAAAGGCCATTGCAGCCATCCGACCAACGGTGGGTGGTCGTAGTAGCTCCAATCCAAATGCCATGCATACAAGGCGTAATGGGCCTCATCGGGCGATAAGCCCAAGCACAGCGCGAAAATCAAATGCAATAAGGCGCCCGCACCCAGGGCACGCCATATCGAAGCCTGATTGAAATTGAGGGGCAGAGTCACCATCACCTCTCAATGCTTGGCACGCTGAGGCCAAACGAGCATGGAGGTGACGCCAAAATTCCAAATCAGCCCCACCAAAATACCCATCAGACCCGACAAGACCCACAACCCGTCGCTGCCATACAAATAACTTGCGACGCCCACATTGGCGGCACCGCCCAGGCTGCAAGCCAACATGAACTTGATCAAACCCCAAAACCAAGCTTGGCCATGCAACTGCTGATCTCTGTAGGTCAGCAGATTGTTCAAGTAGAAATTAAAGACCATAGAAATCAGGACCGCAGACGCTTGCGCCACCATGAACGGCAGTACAAAAAGCACCTTTGAAATCCCCAACACCAGCAGGTGCACAGCCACCCCCATGGCGCCCACACTGGCAAACGAAATCAACTTAGCGGGCACATATTGGCCAACCGTTTTATCGGCAAGCAACATCAAATAATCCCAAGCCACGCGGGTGTCTAACTTACTTTCACCGGCCACACGCAGACCAAAATGAAACGGTATTTCTTTGATCTGCAAGGGCTTGGGAGAAGACACCACCAAATCCACCAAAATTTTGAAACCCAAGTTGGACAGGCGGTAAACGGCACCCTCCAAAACGGACCGACGCATCATGAAAAATCCGCTCATTGGATCTTGCAACTGCAGCTTCAGTAATTTTTGACTCAGCAAAGTAGCCCATTTGCTGACACTGACGCGTTGTTCACTCCAATCACCGGTACTGCCACCTTCGACATACCGAGAACCCACGGCCAGATCAAAGCCCTCTGACTGCACGGCTTGCAGCATGGCTGGTAAACAGTTTTCGTCGTGCTGCAAATCTGCGTCCATCACCGCCATGTAGGGGGCCGCAGAGGCCAACAGGCCTTCAATGCAGGCACTGGACAAGCCTCTTCGCCCTACCCGTCTGAGGACCCGAACACGCGCGTTGCACTGAGCGATGGTGTGTAATTTTTGATAGGTTCCGTCTTGAGAGTCGTCGTCAACAAAAATCACTTCCCATTCAATACCTTGCAGGGTCTGGGTCAAGCGATCGATCAGGACACTGACATTGCCCACCTCATTGAAAGTCGGGACCACCACCGTTAACTGCAGCGAACTTCCCGTCATGTCAATGCACTCCATTCACCGCATGGGGCAAACCCATGACCAGCACAGGCAGCCAAGAAATAACCAAGGTGCCTAGAAAAATTGCCATCACGGCGGGCGCCACGGAGAGCACCACTTCACGCAATGGTTTTTTGAATACCGCGCTGGCAAAGTAGATATTCATCCCAGCAGGTGGGCACAAAAAGCCCATCTCCAGATTCGCCAAGAAAATAATGCCAAAGTGAATGGGATCGATGCCATAGCTCACCGCCAAGGGCAACAGCAAGGGCACCAAGACCACAATGGCCGCGTAAATTTCCATCAAAGCGCCAGCAAAAAACAAAAATACGTTCAAGGCCAGCAAGAACACATATTTGTTTTGGGTCATGCCTTGCACCCACTCGGTCGCCAGGTCAGGCACGCCGGCATCGATCAGGTAGTTGGTCAAGCCCAAGGCCATCCCCATGATCAGCATGACGCCGCCAATCAGTTGGGTGGTTTGGTTAATGCATTCGCAAAACTGTTTCCAACTTAATTCTTGGTGCGCCAACACCTGGGTAGCGATGGCATATACAGCGGTCAAAGCCGCGCTTTCAGTCGGCGTGGTCAGACCGCTGACCAATGAACCCACGGCCACCAAGGGCGCCAACAACTCCCATTTGGCTTGCCATGCGGCTTCTGAGAAAGACGTTAATTTTTCAGCGGAGACAGCGGAAGGCTGAGGTCGCGACGTCCGCCATGAGGGTAAAAATCCACCCAAAATAACCAAGAAAATGACCATCACAACAGCTGGAATGACGCCCGCCAAAAACATGGTGTTGATGGGTACCCGCGCCAAAATGGCATACATGATCAAGGGCACCGAGGGCGCTAACAGCACCCCCAGCGCACTGGCACTGGTGACCAAGCCCATGCCCTTGTTTTCCGGATAGCCTGACGATCTGAGCAAAGGCAAGAGCAACCCACCCAAGGCCAAAATCGTGACACCGCTGCCGCCCGTCAAGGCCGTGAAGCATGAACACAGCAAAGCAACGGCCAAGACCGTTCCCACCGGGCCATCACCCAACAAGGAGACAAAGACACGACTCAATCGCTGTGAGGCCTGGGTCTTGGCTAAAACCAACCCCGCCAAGGTAAACAAAGGCAGTGCAGGCAACGATGGATTCACGGTGATTTGGTAATGCGACAGGGCCAGCGAAGCCAGCGGCAACCCCTCGTGCCCCAGCAGCAACAGTCCTAAGCCTCCCAGCACGGCAAAGATGGACGCCCCGCTCAACAGCAAAGCACACAGCACCAGACAGCCCACAGGCAAGGGGATGGTTTGAAAATCCACGTTCCAAGCCAGCCAAGTGCCGAGCACAGGCCAAGCCACGGCGCAGACGACGCCCCAGTGCCATGTCAATCCACTTTGCCAACCCATTCTGACGGCCAAGAGTCCAAACCCCAGCGGCAAAAAAGCCTGCAACCACCACAATGGCAATCCATAGGCTAAGGTGGGCGCAGACACCATCTCACTGGCCACCAGAGTCCCACTGGAAGCGCAGAGCATGCCCGACAACACCGCGCCGCCCGCTTGACAAAAAATCTGCAGCCCCTTTTGCACACTGGGATGGCTGTGGGTGGCTAAACCCAAGCTCGACAAATGGCCATGGCGCTGAGCGGCCACTGCGCCCATCATGGCCACCAATAAGCCCAAGTGTTGAACCAAAACAGGTGCATTCTCAATCCCTTGCCCATGCAATGGGCGAAGCACCATTTCGACCATGGGAATCAGCGCCATCCCCACCAAAGCGACCCCAGCCAAAACGCCGTCCAGTGCAATCCCTTTGCGCACAACCTGCGCCCAAGCCCGACTCATTTGGTGCGTCCAGCGCGGTAGGCTTTCAAATGCAGCATCACTTCATCAAAGGTCTCTGCGGGCACCATCGTGCCCCTGATGCGCGGGTACAGACTGTCGGCAAGGGCATTCCATTCCTGCATTTGTGCGGTTGTCGGGGTGGTAACTTTCAAGCCGCGCTTCTTCATCGCATCCACCGCTTCATCCACCTCTTTGCGGGCTTGTGCTCGTATCACGGTACCCGCTTGATCACTGGCGGATCGCATCGACGCTTGCAGTTCGGGCGACATGTCGGCCCAGGTTTTTTGGGTCACCACCAAGGCCCCCACAATCGGTGCCCAGTTGATTTCCAGCATGTGCGGGGCCGTGTTGTAAATCTGCGTAGCCAAAGCAAAGTAAGGGGTTGACGGCACCACGTTAATCATGCCGGTTTGGATCGCCGGCAAGATGTCTGTGGGCTCCAAAGGCACAGGCGTATAGCCCAGGCTTTTCATAATGGCTTGTTGGTCCGCTTCTGCGCCCCAGGCAAAAAATTTCATCTTTTTATAGTCATCAGGCCGCGCGGCGGGCTCTTTAGAGAAAAAGCGCACCCAACCGGCATCCCCCCAGGCCAAGACCACAAAGCCCTTTTCGGCAAATTTCTTTTCCATGGCTGGGCGCATTTTTTCTCGCACATAGTCCACTTCGTCCCAGGTCTTGAACAGCAATGGCATGGCCTGCAAAGCAGCCACGCTGGGCTCAATTTCACGCAAGCCCACCACCGACAGCAGCGCGCCTTGCAGTTGGCCAATGCGCATGCGCCGGGTCATCTCGGCTTCACCGCCCTGGCTGCCATCGGTAAACACGCCAAACTTCGGCGCGCCATCTTGGCCTTTCTTCCAGACTTCACCCAGCTCCAACAACTGGCGGTGATAGAGCGAATTTTTGGGCACCAAACTGCCGATACGTAATTGTTTTTCAGCCGCCCATGCCGTGGGCACGAGCAAACTGCCCAGCAATGCCCCCATCAACACGACCCTGCGCTTGGCGCTGCCATTCATCCACATAACTTGGCCCTTAAAAAATAGAATCTGCTTGGCTTAAAAGCCATCGAGCGCGATCGCGCATGATTTGACTCGACAGGTCACGCTTGCCTGATGAGACTTCGATCGCTTTGTTCAACCACATTTCAAAGGCTGGGCGGTCTTGCTGATCCAATGCCCAGCCCTCGGCTTTGGCCACCCAGGGTCCAGGGCTTTGCCCCTGACTGATTTCAATCGCTTGGTCAAAGTACGCCAACGCTCGGCTGCGCGACCCACCGGGTCGGGCCAACTCCAAGGTCCCCATCAAACTGGCCAAAGCGCCGTCACCATAACTGGGGTTCACCAGCCAGGCGGTGTGCGCCAGCGTGACGGCCAACGGCAAATCGGCCACCACGTCAGGGGAATCGGTGGACAAAGAAATTTGCCCACCCCATGCGGCCGCCGTCCAATAAGCCAAGCCCACAGCTTGTGCCGGCAATTGCATGGAGCGAGAGTTGGCGGACGGCGATAAAGACTGAATGACTTCGGGGTAGTTGAGAGTCAAAGTCTGCAAACCCTGCTTTTTGGCACGCTCGAACATACGCGCCGCGCGTTCACGCAAGGCCTGGGCTTGCTTGAGGTTTTGCGACTCCACGCGGTCGGCCTCGGTCATCAAAAATGCGTAGGCATATTGCGTCAATCCACTGCTCACCGATTGGGCCAAGCCCAGGTGGCTAGGCAATTCGCGCAGCAAAGCCTCTGACATTTTGAGATAAAAGGCACTGGCTTCACGGGCCAAGCCAATGTCTTCTTCTTCCACCGCGGATTGTGATAAGCCATCCGCCACTTGGCGCAGCAAATGCTGCTGCACGGAACAAGCCGATAAAAAACCCAGCACCAAGACCAGTACGAACAAAGACAAAAGACGTTTCAAAAGCAACATGCGCAATGTGAACACGCTGAGTGGAGCATGCCAGTGATTCAAAGCTTGAACTTATCAACTCAATGTGAAAATTTCGTTAAAACCATTTTTAAACTGACATTTTTCTGGCATCAATTTGTCATGAAAATTCTCAAAAATACCCATACGCAAAAGCCACGGGTGGACTTTTGCATATTCCAAAAGGGTTTTATGTCCCGTTCCTTTTACTTCCGTGCCAGCCTGCTGAGCCTGGCTTTGGCGGCCAGTGCGGCGCACGCGCAAAACGTATTTCCAGCCACTTTGGCAGGTCACGCCCTGCTGCCAGCGGCGTCTTATTTGGCTGCGCCGCAAGATGCACCGGCCGACCTGAAGTCGAGCGGCAAGTTCACAACCGGTCAGCGCGTTGAGAAACTGGCCAGCGTGGAAGGCTTGTCTGCAGGCCGTCCTACCGGCGTGTTTTTGCCTTTTGACGGCCAACCTCAGCAAGGTCACTCTGGCATTCAGCGCATGAGCGACGGCTCCTTTTGGGTGCTCACCGACAACGGCGCTGGCTCCAAAGCCAACTCGCCTGATTTCATGCTGTATTTGAACCACTACACGATTGATTTCAAAACCGGTCAGTACACCCGCCTGGCCACCACCTTCTTGCATGACCCCGACAAAAAAGTCCCTTTCAGAATCGTGCACGAAGGCACGCGAGAGCGCTATTTGACCGGCTCTGACTTTGACACCGAGAGCTTTCAAATTGTGGGCCAGCACCTGTGGATCGGTGACGAGTTGGGCCCCTACCTGATCAAGGCCGACCTGAAAGGCAAAGTGCTAGCCGTGTTTGACACCTTGGTCGACGGCAAAGTCGTGCGCTCGCCCGACCATCCTGCGGTGAGCACACCGGCTTTTCCCGCCGATTTGACCAAGTTTGAAATACGTCGCTCCAAGGGTTTTGAGGGCATGGCGTCCTCCAAAGACGGTCGCAAGTTGTACCCCCTGCTGGAAGGCCCCGTTTGGAATGAGGCAGCCAAGTCCTTTGAAAACACAGATGGCAAACAATACCTGCGCGTGTTGGAGTTTGACATTGCGTCCGAAAAATGGACCGGCCGCCACTGGAAGTACATGCTCGAAGCCAACACCCACGCGATTGGCGACTTCAACATGATCAACGAAACCACCGGCTTGGTCATTGAGCGCGACAACGGCGAGGGCACTGCCGCCCACGCCTGCCCCGCAGGCCAGCAACGCAAAGACTGCTTCCACGATCTGGCCAAGTTCAAGCGCGTCTACAAAATTGAAATGACCGAAGGCAACGTCGGCGGTCCGGTGCGCAAGATCGGCTACATCGACCTTATGAACATTGCCGACCCGAACAAACTGGCCCGCAAACCCTTGGACAACGGGGTGTTCACATTCCCCTTCTTCACGATTGAGAACGTCGATGTGGTCGACGCCACCCACATCGTGGTGGGCAACGACAACAACCTGCCGTTCTCCAGCAGCCGCTTACCCAACAAGGCCGATGACAACGAAATGATTTTGTTGGAAGTGGCTGAATTTCTGCGCGCCAAGTAATCTTTTATGAACTCTTTTTTTGAAAAATAATCTATGTCTTTATTTAAATCACGTCGCAAATTCCTCGCCACCACCGCCGGTTCTGCTGGGGCCGTGGCCCTGGCTTCCTGTGGCTCTTCGACGCCCCTGCCTGCCGAATTTTTATACGGCGTGGCCAGTGGCGACCCGCTGACCGATCGCGTCATTTTGTGGACTCACGCCAAAGTCAAAGATCA
>CANFYZ010000027.1 GCA_947451385.1 Comamonadaceae bacterium
GGTCCTAGAAGAGAAAAGCATCGCCGCATTATCGGCGTGCGCGGTGCGGGTTCATGTCGCCCGCAGGGCGCGCCGGTATTGCACCGCCTCGGCCACATGGGCCATTTGGGTGCTGGCGTTGCCGGCCAAGTCGGCAATCGTGCGCGCCACCTTCAGGGTACGATGGGTGCTGCGCCCGCTCCAGCCCAGTTGCGTGGCCACTTTGTTTAAAAAAGCGACGGCCGCCGCGTCCAGCCCCACGTGCGCGTCGATGGCCTGGCCTTGCAGGGCTTGGTTGGTGCAGCCTTGACGGGCCAGGGCCCGTGCGCGTGCGGCGCTGCTGCGTTGGCGAATCGCGGCGGTGGACTCGCCCGGTGGGCCGCTGACCAGATCGTGCGCTGACAAGCTGGGCACCTCCACATGCAAATCAATGCGGTCCAGCAGGGGTCCACTGAGCTTGCCTTGGTAGCGGCTGATCTGGTCCGGTGTGCAACGGCAAGCGCGCGTGGGGCTGCCCAAATAGCCGCAGGGGCAGGGGTTCATGGCGGCAATCAATTGAAAGCGCGCCGGGAACTCGGCTCGCCGCGCCGCCCGGGCAATGGTGATGGTGCCGCTCTCCAGGGGCTCGCGCAGGGCTTCTAAGGCGGCACGGGGAAACTCAGGCAATTCATCCAGAAAGAGCACGCCGTGGTGCGCCAGCGAAATTTCACCGGGTCGGGGCGGTGATCCGCCGCCCACCAAAGCGACCGCGCTCGCCGTGTGGTGCGGCTGCGCTGTGGGCCGCTGGGCCCAGCGCTCTAAATGAAAACGCCCGGCCAAGCTGGCAATCGCCGCGCTTTCCAGCGCTTCTTCAATGCCCATGGGCGGCAGCAAGCCCGCAAAGCGTTGCGCCAGCATGGATTTACCCGAGCCCGGTGGGCCCACCATCAGCAAGCTGTGCCCGCCGGCGGCGGCAATCTCCAGCGCGCGCTTGCTGGCGGCCTGGCCTTTCACGTCAGACAGGTCGAGGTAACGGGCATCTTGGCTGAGTGCGGGCGCTTGCATGCAGCGCCAACCTTCGCTGGGTTCAGAGGGCGGGTGGGTTGTGGGTAAAAACTGCTGCACCACGTCCAGCAAATGTTGGGCACGGTAAATGTGCACGTCAGGCACCAGGGCGGCCTCTTCGGCGCTGCCCGGCGGAAGCACCAATTTGGTGCTTAAACTTTGCTGACGCAAAGCCAGACTCATGACCAGGGCCCCGCGCACCGGCCGCAGCTCGCCTGACAGGGACAGTTCCCCGGCAAATTCAAACCCCGACAGCCGAGCCGGGTCGATCTGACCGCTGGCCGCCAAGATGCCCATGGCGATGGGCAAATCAAAACGCCCCGAGTCTTTGGGCAGGTCGGCCGGGGCCAGATTGACGATGATGCGTTTGTTGTGCGGAAACTCCAAGCCCGCGTTTTGCAAGGCGCTGCGCACCCGCTCGCGGGCTTCTTTCACCTCCACATCGGCCAAGCCGACCAAAGTGAAGCTCGGCAAGCCATTGGCCAAATGCACCTCCACCGTCACCACCGGGGCCTGAAGGCCCACCAAGGCCCGGCTTCGCACCAAAGAAAGACTCATGGACCCTCCTTGCACCATATGTGTGCATTTTTTGACGGAATCCATTCCAGATACGACAAGCGTCCGTCCGCTGTCTTTAATTTGACCATGTAATGAGTCATAAAGGGTGCAAAAATGTCCCAATTAACTTGCGGATGCCCTATAGAGGCCTGTATTGGCATGCTCCGTGCTTGATGTCATCGTCCTTTCATTCTTTTTTTGTCCAGGAGTCCCCATGAAAAAAATCATTTCCCCCATTTTGGTCGCTTTGACATTGGGCGCTGCCACCGGCGCCATGGCCCAAACGGCCGCCCCTGCTGAGCCAGAAAGCACCTTGGCTTTCAACGCCGGCGTCGTGACCGACTACCGTTACCGCGGTATTTCGCAAAGCCGCTTGAATCCCGCTATCCAAGGCGGCGCAGATTACGCTGACAAGAGCGGCTTTTATGTGGGCGTTTGGGGTTCCAGCATCAAGTGGATTCAAGATGCCGGCGCCAAAGATGGCAACGTTGAGATTGACCTGTACGGCGGTTACAAAGGCGCTGCCGGCGATGTGGCATACGACGTGGGTTTCTTGCGTTACCAGTACCAAGGCAACTCCTTGGCCAAGGTGAAAGGCTATGTGGATGCCAACACCAATGAGTTTTACGGTGCAGCCACCGTTGGTGTGTTTACGGCCAAGTATTCCTATGCAACGACCAACCTGTTCGGCAACACCAACAGCAAGGGCAGCTACTACCTCGACCTGAGCGCAGCGCTCGATCTGGGCGACGGCTACTCCCTGACTCCTCACCTGGGTTACCAGAACATCGCCAAGACACCGGACGGCACCTACACCGACTACGCCCTGACATTGGGTAAAGACTTGGGCAATGGTCTGAGCGCGTCCGCTGCGCTGATCGGCACCAATGCCAAAAAGAGCTTCTATTACACCCCTGCAGGCAAAGCCACTGGCGATGCTGGCTTGGTTCTCGGCGTGAAATACACCTTCTGATTTAGACCGATACAACGCAAGGAGCGACCATGAAACTGGTTACCGCCATCATCAAACCCTTCAAGCTGGACGAGGTGCGTGAAGCCCTCTCCGGAATTGGAGTTCAAGGTATCACCGTGACCGAAGTCAAAGGCTTTGGTCGTCAAAAGGGCCACACCGAGCTGTACCGCGGCGCCGAGTACGTGGTCGACTTTCTGCCCAAAGTGAAGATCGAAGCGGCTGTGGCCAGCGATCTGGTGGATCGCGTCATTGAAGCCATCGAAGCCGGTGCCCGCACCGGCAAGATCGGCGACGGCAAGATCTTTGTTTACGACTTGGAACAAGTGGTTCGCATCCGTACCGGCGAGACCGGCAACGAAGCCTTGTAACCACACATCCGAAAGAGAGTTTGAAATGAAAAAGCTACTTGCCTCCTTGGCGCTGGGCTTCAGCCTGATGGCTGCAGCGCCCGCTTTCAGTGCTGACACACCGGCTGCAGCCCCTGCAGCCACCGAAGCCAAAGCCTCCGCTGCACCCGCGGCTGCGGCCCCTGCTGCTGCCGCTCCGGCCGCCGCTGGCGCACCGGCTGCTGCCGCTGAGGCTCCCGCCGAAGCCGCGCCTGTGTTGGTCCCCAACAAGGGCGACACCGCCTGGATGATGCTCTCCACCATCTTGGTGATTTTGATGGTCGTTCCTGGCCTGGCCTTGTTCTACGGCGGTTTGGTCCGCAGCAAGAACATGCTGTCGGTGCTGATGCAAGTCATGGTCACTTTCTCGTTGATCACGGTCTTGTGGTTCATCTACGGCTACAGCCTGGCGTTCACCGAGGGCAATGCCTATTTCGGTGGCCTGGACCGCTTGTTCATGAACGGCATCTGGGACAACGCAGCGGGTACGTTTGCCAATGCAGCCACTTTCAGCAAAGGCGTTGTGATTCCTGAAATCACTTTCGCAGGCTTCCAGGCCACGTTTGCAGGCATCACCTGTGCGCTGATCGTCGGTGCATTCGCCGAGCGTATCAAGTTCTCTGCGGTGCTGGCTTTCATGGTCTTGTGGTTCACCTTCAGCTACCTGCCGATCGCCCACATGGTCTGGTTCTGGATGGGCCCTGACGCCTACGCCACCAAAGAAGTTGTGGACGAAATGAACAGCAAAGCCGGCCTGATCTGGCAGTGGGGCGCGCTCGACTTCGCTGGCGGTACCGTGGTGCACATCAACGCCGCTGTGGCGGGCTTGGTGGGTGCTTTCATGGTCGGCAAGCGCGTGGGTTATGGCCGTGAAGCCATGGCACCGCACAGCCTGACTTTGACCATGGTCGGCGCCTCGCTGCTGTGGGTGGGCTGGTTCGGTTTCAATGCAGGCTCGGCCCTGGAAGCCAACGGTTTCGCCGCCCTGGCCTTCGCCAACACCTTGCTGGCCACTGCTGCAGCCGTGTTGTCCTGGTGTGTGGGTGAAGCGCTGATGCGTGGCAAGGCTTCGATGCTGGGCGCCGCTTCGGGTGCTGTGGCCGGTCTGGTGGCGATCACGCCAGCTGCTGGCAACGTCGGCATCGGTGGTGCTTTGATCATTGGTTTGATCGCTGGCTTCGCCTGCTTGTGGGGTGTCAACGGCCTGAAGAAAATTCTGGGCGCAGACGACTCTTTGGACGTGTTCGGTGTGCACGGTGTGGGCGGTATCGTCGGCGCCTTGTTGACCGGTGTGTTCAGCTCGCCCAGCCTGGGTGGCCCCAGCGCCATGGGTGACTGGGTCACCGCCACCATGATCACCGCTGCTGACTTCTCGATCGCATCGCAAGTGTGGATCCAGGCCAAGGCTGTGTTGGTCACCATCGTGTGGTCCGGTGTGGTGTCTTTGGTATCGTACAAGTTGGTGGACCTGACCATCGGCCTGCGCGTGACGGAAGAAGAAGAGCGCGAAGGCTTGGACATCTCCTCACACGGCGAGACTGCATACCACGGTTAACGTTTTCCTTGCAAAGGTGGCCTGTGCGCCACCTCTCCCTTGAGCCCGCTGCACGCAAGTGCGCGGGCTTTTTTCATGGGCGTGGCGTGTTAAAGTGAATTGTTGAAAAGTGTCCTCAATCTGCTTTATTGCCCATGTCACAACCCCCTGAATCCGCGCCTGCTGTAGCGCCCAATGCTGTTGAAGACGATGAGGCCACGCGCATCCCCCTGAAAATCGAAGACTGGCTCACCGTGGTGGTCATGGGCTTGCTGTCCCTGATCACTTTTGCGAATGTGCTGGTGCGGTATTTCACCAACCAATCGTTCGCCTGGACGGAAGAGTTCTCGGTGTTTTTGATGATCGTTTTGTCGTTGGTGGCGGGCTCCGCCTCGGTGGCGCGCAATCGGCAAATCCGCATCGAGTACTTTGCCGACAGCGGCTCCGAGCAACGCCAACGCGCCCTGGCCCGCTTTGGCGCGCTGATGGTGTTTGTGCTGTTTGCTTTGATTGCGGTGCTCAGCGCGCGCGTGGTGTGGGACGACTACCGCTTTGGCGAGACCTCGCCCGGCATTGGGGTGCCGCAGTGGTGGTACACGGTGTGGTTGCCCGTCATGTCGGTGGCCATCGCCGGTCGCGCGTTGGGCTTGTTCATTCGCCGGGGCCGTCAAGCATGATCCCGACGCTGCTGTTTGTCGCCTTCGTGGTCATGATGCTCATGGGCGTGCCGATTGGCGCCGCCCTGGGTTTGGCGGGCACGGCCTGCATTGCCTTGGCCAACTCAGATGCCCAGTGGTTTGGCTTGCTGGCCGTGCCGCAAAACTTTTACGCCGGTTTGGGCAAGTACCCGTTGCTGGCCATCCCGATGTTCGTTTTGGTCGGCTCGATTTTTGACCGCTCGGGTGTGGCCCTGCGGCTGGTGAATTTCGCGGTGGCGATCGTTGGCCGCGGCCCCGGCATGTTGCCCTTGGTGGCGATTGTGGTGGCCATGTTCTTGGGCGGCATCTCAGGCTCCGGGCCGGCCAACGCCGCGGCGGTGGGCGCGGTGATGATCGCCGCCATGTCGCGCGCAGGCTACCCGGCCTCGTTTTCGGCCAGTGTGGTCGGCGCGGCCGCCGCGACCGATATTTTGATTCCGCCCTCGGTGGCCTTCATTGTGTATTCGGTGCTGGTGCCAGGCGCCTCGGTGCCTGCGCTGTTTGCCGCGGGCATGATTCCGGGCATCTTGGCCGGTGTGGCGCTGATCGTGCCCACGGTGTGGATGGCGCGCAAACACAAGATGGGCGCGCTCGAAGCCAGTCTGCCGCGACCTGAACTTTGGAAAAGCTTCAAAGAAGCCACCTGGGGTCTGGCCGCGCCAGTGTTGATTTTGGGCGGCATGCGCGCCGGTTGGTTCACCCCGACCGAGGCGGCGGTGGTGGCGGTGTTCTACGGTCTGTTTGTCGGCATGGTGATTTACCGCACCATCCAGGTTCGCGATTTGTTTGTGATCTTGCGTGAGTCGGGCGAGTTGTCGGCGGTGATTTTGTTGGTGGTGTCCCTGGCCGGCATCTTTGCTTTCTCGCTGTCCACCTTGGGCGTGATCGACCCGGTGACCAAAGCCATTGTCGGCTCGGGGCTGGGTGAATATGGCGTGCTGGCCCTGCTGATTTTGCTGTTGATCACGGTGGGCATGTTCTTGGACGGCGTGTCCATCTTCTTGATTTTTGTGCCGCTCTTGTGGCCCATCGTGCAGTTTTACAAATGGGACCCAGTCTGGTTTGGCGTGATCTTGACGCTGAAGGTCGCGCTCGGTCAGTTCACGCCACCGCTGGCGGTGAACCTGATGGTGTCCTGCCGCATCGCCGGCGTACGCATGGAAGAAACCGTGCGCTGGGTCGGCTGGATGCTGTTTTCCATGTTCTTGGTCATGCTGGCCGTGATTGTTTGGCCAGAGTTGGCTTTGTGGTTGCCCCGCTATTTGGGTTATTGATTTTTTTCTTAAAGGAGACACACATGAAACTTCGTCGTCACTTACTCAGTCTGTTGGCGTTGGCTGCCGGCCTGAGCGCCTTCACCGCCCCGGCCGTCGCGGCCGAATACAAAGCCGAATACCGCATGTCCTTGGTGCTGGGCCCGCCCACGCCCTGGGGTCAGGCCGGCAAGATGTGGTCGGACCTGGTGAAAGAACGCACCCAAGGCCGCATCAACATCAAGCTGTACCCCGGCGTGTCTTTGATCCAGGGCGATCAAACCCGCGAATTCAGCGCCTTGCGCCAAGGCGTGATCGACATGGCGGTGGGCTCGACCATCAACTGGTCGCCGCAAGTCAAAGAGTTGAACCTCTTCTCGCTGCCCTTCTTGATGCCCGATTACGCCGCCATTGACGCGCTCACGCAAGGCTCTGTCGGTCAGAAAATTTTCAACACCCTCGACAAATCCGGCGTGGTGCCTTTGGCTTGGGGCGAGAACGGTTTCCGTGAACTGACCAACTCCAAGCGCCCGATCAAGTCCCCGGCTGACTTGAAAGGCATGAAAATCCGCGTCGTGGGTTCGCCTATTTACTCTGACATGTTCAGCGCCATGGGCGCCAATCCCACGCAAATGAGCTGGGCTGATGCCCAGCCCGCGCTGTCCAGCGGTGCGGTGGACGGTCAAGAAAATCCCTTGTTCCTGTTCACCGTGCTGAAAATGCACAACGTGGGCCAGAAGTTTGTCACCACCTGGGGCTATGTCGCTGATCCGCTGATCTTTGTGGTCAACAAAGAGATTTGGGCCTCGTGGACACCGGCCGATCAGGCCATCGTCAAGCAAGCGGCCATCGACGCAGGCAAAGCTGAAATCGCTGTGGCACGCAAAGGCCTGGTGGAGGCGGACAAGCCGGTGCTCAAAGACATTGCAGGCATGGGCGTGACCGTCACCTCTTTGACCGCTGAAGAGCGTGATGCCTTTGTGCAGGCGACCCGTCCGGTCTACGACAAATGGAAAAACACCGTGGGCGTGGCTTTGGTGAAAGAAGCTGAAGCCGCTGTGGCCGCCCGCAAGAAGTAAGGGCTCTGCATGACCGCATCTCCGCCGTCCGCCTGGCAAGCCCTGACCACCCAGCCCGACGGCTTGAGCGAGTCGCCGTTTTGGCACCCGCACGAGCAACGGCTGTATTGGGTGGACATTCCGGGGCGACGCTTGGCGCGGGTGAAGGTGCGGCCCGACACGCAAGCCCCCATCCAAACGGACGGGCCGGTGGAGTATTGGCCGGTGCCCGAAGAGCCCGGTTGCATAGCCCCGGCACAGGGCGGCGGCGTGATCGTCGCCTTGCGTGACGGCATTTACCTGGGTCCTACCTGGGGCGGCAGTTTGACGCTGCTGGCCCCCGCGCCCTACGACACCACCCGCCTGCGTTTCAACGATGGCAAATGCGATGCGCAAGGCCGCTTTTGGGCGGGCAGTCTGTATGAACCCAAAGACCAAGCCTTGGGCACGCTCTACACGCTAGACGGCCAAGCCCTGCACGCTGTGCAAAGCGGCGTAACCACCGCCAACGGCCTGGCCTGGTCACCCGACGGCCGCACCGCCTACTGGGCCGACACCGCCGCACACCAGGTGCGTGCTTTTGATGTGGATGCCGCCAGCGGCCAATTCGCCAACGCCCGCGTGTTTTACCAAGCCACCCCCAAACCCGCCGGCTGGGCCTGGGGCCAGGCCGCAGGCCCGCGCTATGGCGGGCGACCCGACGGTGCCACCGTGGACGCACAAGGCAACTACTACAGCGCCATGTACGAAGGAAAACGCATCGTCAAGTTCTCGCCGCAAGGCGAGGTGTTGGCCGAGATCGAAACCCCGGTGCAATGCCCCACCATGCCCTGTTTCGGTGGCGAAGACTTTAAGACGCTGTTCATCACCACCTCGCGCAACGGCCGCAGCGAAGCTGAATTGGCGGCCATGCCTTTGTCGGGCTGTGTGTTTGCGCTGCGTGTGGACGTGCCGGGTGTGCCGGTGAATTTTTTCCGGCGCTGACTCTAAAGCGCAGCGGGTAGGGAATTTCCCACAAGCCCTGCGTTCAAAAAATTCACACGCTCAGCACGGCGCCGGCGTTACCATCTGAACCATGGATGCTGAACTCAACTTCCTCATTGACGCGGTGCGTGCGGCCGCCGCGCAAGGCGTCACATTGCGCCTGCGCGGCGCAGGCAGCAAGGACTTTTGGGGCCAAAGCCTGACCGGTCAGGTGCTGGATACCCGGGCCTACCGAGGCATCGTCAGCTATGAGCCCAGCGAGTTGGTGGTCACCGTGCGCGCAGGCACGCCGCTGGTCGAGCTGGAGGCGGCTTTGGCCGAGCAGGGTCAATGCCTGGCGTTCGAGCCGCCGCATTTTGGCCCAGGGGCCACGGTGGGCGGCATGGTTGCTGCGGGCTTGAGTGGCCCCGCCCGTGCCACCGCGGGTGCGGTGCGCGATTTCATTTTGGGCGCACGCTTCATCAACGGTTTGGGTGAACACCTCACCTTTGGTGGTCAGGTCATGAAGAACGTGGCCGGCTATGACGTGAGCCGTTTGCTGGCGGGCAGTTGGGGCACCCTGGGCTTGATCACCGAAGTGAGCTTGAAAGTCCTGCCCCTGCCCCCCGCCGAAGCCACGCTGATGTGCGCCGGTTTGGCGCAAGGTGCGGCGCTTGATTTGTTGCACTGCTGGGGTGGTCAGCCGCTGCCCTTGAATGCCAGCGCCTGGGTGCGCGACGACACGGCCCAGCCGGTGGCAGATTACTTGTTTGTGCGCCTGCGCGGTGCGGTTGCGGCGGTGCAATCGGCGCTGCAGACGATGCATGCCGATGCACGCGCCCTGGGCGCGCAAGTGCAGCAGATGGACAACGCCGAAGCCGCACAAGATTGGCAGGCCAGCGGTGAGCAAGCCTTGCAGTTTTTTACCCCGCCCAGTGCCGATGCGTGTTTGTGGCGTTTGTCGCTGCCGCAAACCGCGCCCGTGCTGGACTTGGCCGGGTTGGACCATCCTTCGCAATACATCGAATGGCAAGGCGCTCAGCGCTGGCTCTGGGCCCCGGCCTCGGCCGCAGTGGCTTTGCGTGAGCTAGCGCAATCTGTTGGCGGTCATGCCACGCTGTTTCGCGCCAGTGTCGCCCATGCCGAGGTCGACAAAGCCGTGGGGGTGAACGCCCCCTTGGCACCGGTGCAGCAACGCATCCAACAACAACTGCAAAAGCAGTTTGATCCGCACGGTGTCTTTGCCACCGGTCGCTTGTACGCGTTTTGATGCGGGGACGAAAACAC
Source organism: Comamonadaceae bacterium (assembly GCA_947451385.1). GTDB lineage: Bacteria > Pseudomonadota > Gammaproteobacteria > Burkholderiales > Burkholderiaceae_C > Limnohabitans_A. The sequence goes on from CANFYZ010000027.1 coordinate 9,734, forward strand.
CATGCAAACCCATCTCGCCCCCGAATACCAAAACACCCCTGACGGTCTGGCCGCCGAAGCCATTTTGCGCAAGTGCGTGCACTGCGGCTTTTGTACCGCCACCTGCCCCACTTACCAACTCTTAGGCAATGAGTTAGACGGCCCGCGTGGCCGCATCTATTTGATGAAGCAGGTGCTGGAGGGCGCAGCGCCCACCCGCAAAACCCAAGAACACTTAGACCGTTGCCTGACTTGCCGCAACTGCGAAAGCACTTGCCCCAGCGGCGTGCAATACGGCCACTTGGTCGACATCGGCCGCAAACTGGTGGACGCCAAAGTCGAGCGTCCCATGGGCGAAAAGCTGGTGCGCTGGGCGCTCAAAGAAGGCCTGCCTTCGCCCCTGTTTGCGCCCGCCATGAAGATGGGCCAAAGCGTGCGCGGCCTGCTGCCCGAAAGCCTCAAGGGCAAAGTGCCTGCGCCGCAAAACGCCGGTACCTGGCCCAACCGAACGCACTCCCGCAAAGTGCTGATGCTGGCCGGTTGTGTGCAGCCGAGCATGAGCCCCAACATCAATACCGCCACTGCCCGCGTGCTGGACGCCTGCGGCATCCAGACCGTGATCGCGCCCAAGGCCGGTTGCTGCGGCGCGGTCAAATTCCACTTGAACGACCATGACGGCGGCAAAGCCCATATGCGCGCCAACATCGACGCCTGGTGGCCGCTGGTGGAGAGCGGCGAAGTCGAGGCCATTGTCATGAACGCCTCAGGCTGCGGCGTGATGGTCAAAGATTACGGCCATGTGCTGAAAGACGACCCCGCCTATGCCGACAAAGCCCAGCGCATCGCCGCTTTGACGCGTGACCTGAGTGAGTTGCTGCCCGAGTTGGTGCCTGCATTGCAGCCGCTATTGAAGCCCGAAGCATTGGAGGCCGCTGGCCTGCAGGCCTACCACCCACCTTGCACGTTGCAACACGGGCAACAGCTCAAAGGCGGGGTAGAACAACACCTCATCGAGTTGGGTTTTCAGATCGAAGTGGCGGCCAGCGAGTCGCACCTGTGCTGCGGCTCAGCGGGCACTTACAGCGTGCTCAACCCCGCGCTGTCCAAACAATTGCGTGACCGCAAACTCGGCCACTTGAACGCCCTGGGCCCCCAAGGTGTCCTCAGCGCCAACATCGGTTGCATCACCCACCTGCAAAGCGGCAGTGGCCTGCCCGTGAGGCATTGGGTGGAGTTGGTGGACCAGGCTTTGGCGCGGGGGTAAGGGCACAATACCCATTCAAAGGAGTGGTGTGTGGCCGCATTCAATTACCGTCATTTGTATTATTTTTGGGTGGTCGCCAAAGAGGGTGGCTTTTCCCGCGCGGCACAGCGTTTGGACATGGCCATTCAGACCGTCAGTGCGCAGGTGCGGGAGCTGGAAAAATCACTGGGTTATCAGTTGCTCAAACCCTTGGGTCGGGGTGTGACATTGACCGAAGCCGGTCAAGCCGCCTACGCTCGGGCCGATGAGATTTTTCAAATCGGCCAGCGCATTCCACAAGAGGTGCAACAAGCCGCCAGTGGCCAAGGCGTGCGTTTGGCCGTGGGCTTGTCCGATGGCATTTCTAAATTGGCGGCGCACAAATTACTCGGCCCGGCTTTGGCCTGCGCGGATCTGCAATTGCTGTGTCACGAAGGTGAGTTTGACCATTTGATTTCAGAGCTGGCTTTGCATCATTTGGATATCGTGTTGGCCGGTCAGTCTGCGCCGCACAACGCGAACTTGCGTTTGTCCAGTCAGTTGCTTTCTTCGTCTGCGGTGGGTTGGTATGGGCCGAGCACACAGGTGCACAAGGCGGATGTTGACCACTTTCCTGACTGTCTGGCCCGGTTGCCGGTGTTGCTGCCAACATCGCACTCGCCCTTGCGTTCATCGCTGGACCGGTGGTTTGATCATTTGCAAATTCAGCCGCGGGTGGTGGGTGAGTTTGAAGACAGTGCGCTGATGTCGGTGTTTGGCGCGCGTGGCTTGGGGGTCTTCCCCGTCAGCCTCTTGGGTCAAGAAGACTTGACCTTGCTGAAAGGCTTGAAGCTGCTCGGCCAAACCGAAGTCAAAGAAGACATTCACGCTATTTTCACGCGACGCAGCCGCCACCACCCGCTGGTCGCGCAGGTGGTGGATGCGGCACGCGAGACTTAATTGAGCGTTTGCCGGTCGCGAATCCGGTGCATGCTTTCAATGTCCACGACCCACACCAAGCCGTCACCCACTTGACCGGTGTGTCCGGCTTCAATGATCGCTTGTCGGATCGGTTCCACCATCTCGGCTTGGGCCAAAACGCAGACCATGATCTTCTCGCTGAAGTCGGTCAATTCATCTTTGACAGTGCGTTTGTCCACAGCGGCCGAGGCGGTGAAGCCTTCGGCCTTGAAAAGTGTGACGCCGGGAAAATTGGGAATGGCGCGCAAGCCATCGCGCAGCCGCTGCAGGCGGCTGGGTCGAACAATGGCGCGGATTTCTTTCATCATGTTGGTTTCCTTCAGAGATCAAGCTTCGCGAGGGGGTTCGTCAAACCAGCGGTACAAGGTGGGCAACACCACCAGCGTCAGCAGGGTCGATGAGATGAGGCCGCCGATGACCACGATGGCCAGCGGGCGTTGGACTTCGGAGCCCGGCCCCGTGGCAAACAAGAACGGCACCAAGCCGAGCAAGGCCACGGTGGCGGTCATCATGACGGGACGGAAACGCTGCACACAGCCTTCGCGTACAGCACGGGCCACGTCCATGCCGTCTTCGCGCAAGCGGCGGATGTAGCTGACCAGGACCACACCGTTGAGCACGGCAATGCCCCACAGCGCAATAAAGCCAACCGATGCAGGCACGCTGACGTATTCGCGCGTGACAAACAATCCGATCAAGCCGCCGATGGAAGCAAAAGGCAGCACCAAGATGATCAAGCCCGCGAGTTTGACCGAGTTGAACAGCAAGAAGAGCAAAAAGAAAATCGCCACAATGGTCAAAGGCACGATGACGGCCAGGGTCGCCATGGCGCGTTCCATATTTTCAAACTGCCCACCGAACTTGAAGTAGTAGCCTTCGGGCAACTGGATGTCGCTGTCGATGCGTTGCTGCACTTCGGTGACGAAACCGGCCAGGTCGCGCCCTTCCACGTTGGCACCCACCACCACGCGGCGCTTACCACTTTCGCGGCTGATTTGCGCCGGCCCGTCCACCAGCGAAATGTTGGCGACGCTGCTCAAAGGCACTTGTCCGCCACCGGGTGTCAGCAGCAGGGTGTTGCCAATCGCCTCCACGGATTGGCGCACCTGTGCAGGAAAGCGCACCGTCACGCTGTAACGTCTCTCGCCTTCATACAGGGTGGTGACATCTTTGCCGCCGATGGCTGTTTCAATGATGTTTTGCACATCGGCCACATTCAGGCCGTGGCGCGCAATCGCTTTGCGATCGATGTCGATGGTCAGGGCTTGCTGGCCTGACAAACGCTCGATGCGGATATCCCGACTGCCCGGTACGCTTTTCAAAATGCGCGCCACTTGTTCTGAAACGCTTTTCAGATCTTCCAAGTTGTCGCCAAAAATTTTGATGGCGAGTTGTGAACGCACGCCGGTCACCATCTCGTCCACCCGTTCGGCAATGGGTTGCGACAGCACGATTTGCACGCCAGGGATGGAGGACAAACGCTGGCGGATGTCTTCGTCAATTTGATCCTGGGTGCGCTCTGATTTCGGGTCCAGCAGCACGATCGGGTCTGATTCGTTGGGGCCTGCAGGATCGGCCGGGGATTCACCGCGGCCGAGCTTGGAGACCACCATGCGCACACCCGGAACTTGCGCAATGGATTTCATGGCGGCCATTTCCATGCGGATGGATTCGTCCAAAGAAATGCTCGGCACCCGGTTGATTTGCGGTGTCAAAGCGCCCTCTTTCATGGTGGGCATGAAAGACTTGCCCAGCCAAGGAAACAGCGCCAACGAGCCCAGCAAAAGGCCGACGGATATGGCCAAAGTCAGGCGGTTGTGGGCGGTGGCTGCATCGAGCAAGCGCAGGTAATGCCGCTTCAAGAAGGCAATCAAACGCGTGTCGTGGTCCGCGCCGCCTTTGAGAAAGTACGAGCACAACACCGGCGAGAGCACCAAAGACACCAGCAACGAAATGCCCAGAGCAATCACAATCGTCAAGGCCAGTGGCGCAAACATCTTGCCTTCAATGCCTTGCAGGGTCATCAGTGGCAAGAAAACTAAAATGATGACCGCGATGCCAAAAATCGTCGGCGTGGCCACTTCTGCCGTGGCCGCCAAAACGGTACGCACCCGTTCACCCACTGTTTTGCCGGCGTGGCCCAGCCGGTGGTAGACGTTTTCAACCACCACCACCGTGGCATCGACCATCAGGCCGATGGCAATGGCCAAGCCGCCCAAAGACATCAAGTTGGCGGAGATGCCGTACCGGTTCATCATGATGAACGTGGTCAACGGGGTGATGATCAAGGTGGCCACCACAATCAGACTGGAGCGCACATCTCCCAAGAAAATGAACAAGATGACCACCACCAAAAAGATGCCTTCGATCAACACTTTGCCCACCGTCCACAAAGCGGAGTCCACCAGCTCGGTGCGGTCGTAATAGGGGACGATTTTCAAACCGTCTGGCAGCATGCCTTTGTTGTTGATTTCTTTGACCCGCTCTTTGACTCGGGTCACGACTTCTTTGGCGTTGCCACCGCGAGTCATCAACACAATGCCCGACACCGCTTCTGTGTAACCGCCCTTGATGATGGCGCCTTGGCGGACCTCGCTGCCGATTTCGATGGTGCCCACGTCACGCACGAAGACGGGCACCCCACCTTGCTCTTTGACCACGATGTTGCCAATGTCTTCCAGCGAGCGAATCAGACCGACACCGCGAATCAAAAATTGCTCGGTCACTTGCGGCAAGATGCCGCCGCTGGCATTGGAGTTGTTGGTGGCAATGGCCTGCACCAGTTGCGGCACTGACAGGTTGTAGTGACGCAAGCGACCCGGATCCACTTGGACTTGGTACTGTTTGACGTAGCCCCCTTGCGAGTTGATTTCTGCCACCCCCGGAATGGAGCGCAACAGGGGCCGTGCCACCCAGTCTTGCACGGTGCGGCGCTCGGCCAACTCTTGCGGTGTCAGCGCGCGCTGTCCGTCGCTTTCTTTTTCCAAGGTGTATTGGTACACCTCGCCCAGACCGGTCGAAACCGGGCCCAAGACCGGCACCGTATCCGAAGGCATGCGCGGTGTGACTTCAATCAGCCTTTCGGTGACCAGTTGGCGGGCAAAGTACACATCGGTTTTGTCGGTGAAGACCAGCGTGATGATGGACAGACCGCTCTTGTTGAGCGAGCGCATTTCGACCAAGCCGGGCAAGCCGGTCATAGCGATTTCCAGTGGCACGGTGACAAAGCGCTCAATCTCTTCCGGTGAGCGGCCGGGTGCTTCGGTCGCCACTTGGACTTGCACATTGGTCACATCCGGAAAAGCATCGACCGATAAGCGGGTGGCCTCGCGCAAGCCGAAAGCGCACAGCACCAACGCCAGCACGACAACAACCAGGCGCTGACTCAGTGCCGCGCGGATCATGGAGGTCAACATGGCTTACTCCAGCTCAGCGCGTTTGCGCTCGTTGTTCAAGTGAAATGCGCCCTCGGTCACCAGTTCAGCGCCCTGCGGCAAGCCTTTCAGCACCGGACGCCAAGCCCCGCTGGCGGGGCCGAGTTCGACAGGCGTCAGGCGAAAACGTCTGTCCGCCAACTTGACGAAGACATGGTCTTTGTCGTTTTCACGAACCACCGCCTGGGCAGGCAAAGCCAAAGTCTGTTGCGCTTGTCCGCGAATGCGCATCAGCGCCAACATTTGCGGTTTGAGGTCGCGCTGACTGTTGTCCACCTGCGTGCGGATGGTGACGGAGCGGGTTTCGGGCGACACGGTATCGCCCACGAAAACAATCTTGCCTGCCAACTGCCGTTTGCCCAGTGCGGGGATTTCGATGTCCACCGCTTGTCCCGCTTGCACAGAGCGGGCGGTTTGTTCGGGCAGAGCGCCCACCACCCACACATTGCCTAAATCGGCCACGGTAAAGAGAGGGTCCCCCGGCTGCGCCACTTGTCCGTGGCTGACTTTGCGTTCAATCACCACGCCCGAGAGAGTTGCCGTCACCGCGGTGTGCGGATGCAAGGTGCCTTGTTCACGCAGTTTTTCAATGGCTTCATGGTGCAAGCCCATCAATCGCAACTGATCGTTGGCGGCGCGCAATTCAGCGCGCGCAATCGCCAGCTCCGATTCACGGCGTTGCAATTCCGCAGAACCAATCACATCGGCTTGTATCAATTGGCGCGCCCGCTCGACCGCACGTTCGGCTTGTGAAGCGGCAGAATGCGCGCGCAAGAACCCCAGCTGCGCGGTCGTCAATTCGCCGCTGGCCACACGCGCCAGGGCCTGTCCTGGGCGAACTCGGTCGCCCACTTCGGCCAACACTTCGGTGACCCGCCCCGTCACAGAGGCGCCAATGCGCGTGACCAACTGGTCGTTGGCTTCAATCCGGCCGGCGATTTCTACCCAAGGCGTGAGCTCTTGCACGGCCAGTGGGGCGATTTTGAATTGAGGGGCCATCTCCGGTGTCAGGGTGACGTCCATCGGATTGGCGATGGCTTTGGCAGCAGCAGCTGGGGCGACCTTTTTATCGCCACAAGCGAGTAACAACATGGCCGACGAGCCGATCAACAAGGACAGCAAGACCTTTTGGAAAGGGACAGGATGGTTTTTCATATCAGTGATTCCGATTCAATAAGACGCGATGTGGGCGTGCTGGCCCATGCGCTGTTCCAGGGCGATGCGGGCGTTTTGCAGTTGATACCGCGCGTCAATCAGGTCCGCTTTGACGCTGCGCAACACGCGCTGGGCATCCAGCACATCCAAGATGCCGCGCTCGCCATAACGGTAGGCCGCTTGCGCGACGCGCAATGCCGCCTCGGCTTCACGGACCGAGCCTTGGCTCAATGCCTCGATCCGAAGCCGCGCCATTTCCAATGATTTCCAGGTCACCAAAACCTCCTGTTGCAACTCCGCTTGCCGCCCTTCCAGGCGCTCTTGTGCGCGCCGCAATTCAGCGCTGGCCTGTGCAATGGGGCCACTGCGCGCATCCAGCAAGGGCAGTTGCACGCCCACACTGAACTGGCCTTGGCGCACCTCAGGGTCGCGCATCTGGCTGTAGCGCAATTCCAATCCAGGCCATCGACTGTTTTGTGCCGCGCGCAGTTGGGCTTGTGATTGCGTGACCTGTGCCGCCAATGCGGCCAATTCAGGGTTGTTTTGGCGTACTTGGTTTTGAATCTCCACCAAGCTGTGCATCTCTACGCCCTCGCTGAGGTCGCCGACCAAGGACCAGCCCGCAGGCAAGCGGCCTGCGGCCATCCGGTTCAAATCAAGCCAGCTTTGCTCAGCCAACAGCCGTGTGGTCTGTAAGCGCTCACGGGCATTGATGATTTCCGCATCGGCCTTGATGATTTCGTATCGACCGGCTTCACCGCTTTCGACGCGAATGCGCACACGCTCCCTGACTTGCTCCAACAATTGCACGGCATCGGCCGCTGCAGCGGACTGTGCCTGGAACAGCAAGCCTTGGTAAGCCCGCAGGCGTACCTGTGCGACCAATTCATTGCGGGTGATCCGGGCTTGGTGCTCGCTGTCTTTTTCGAGCGCCCTGGCGCTGTCGATGCGCGCGCCACGCAAAGTGGGATTTTCAATGAACTGCGATACCGCCCATGCTTGAACAGGGCCGGGGCTGGCGCTGATAGTGCGTGCCGAGTTGCTGCCCTGCGACCATTCGAGTCGCGGGTTCTGAAAGGCCTGCGCACTCGAAACACCTGCGCGCGCAGCGGCTTGCGACCAGATGGAGGCCTTCAGCTCGGGGTTGTTGGCCACCACCCAAGTGATGAGTTGGTCCATGCTGAGTTGGGTGGCCCCCGCCGTGGGGGCTTTGTCGCCCAGACGGTTTCCCTCAGCCTGCAGGCGTGCAGAGTCCGCTTCAGCCCCTGCGGTCGTGGTCCAGCAGGTGCAGCTGATCAGCAGTACTGCACTGAGATATTTGCAGACATTCGCGGGCTTCGCGTTGGCAGGCCCGCGCGGTTTGTCCCGATCAGGTTGAGATTTACGTACATGCATTTCCGCTCTTTCGTCATTCGTGAATGACGGTAAATGTAGAGCAGAAATGACGTAAGAAAAACCAGAAAAATAAAGACTTTAATGTCGTAAAAACCGAAATATAAGACAGGCCGTGCTGCGGCTCAATGGCCCAGCGCAGCCTCAATGTCCTGGGCGATTTTCTTGGGCGCATCTTGCGGCGCATAGCGCTTGATCACGCGGCCATCTTTGCCCACCAGAAACTTGGTGAAGTTCCATTTGATGCCTTTGCTGCCCAAGATGCCCGGGGCTTCGGCGGTCAGCCATTGGTAGAGCGGGTGCGCGTCATCGCCGTTGACTTTGATTTTTTCCATCATCTGAAAGCTCACGCCGTAATTGCGCTGACAAAAAGCGCCAATCTCTTCGTTGCTCCCGGGGTCTTGGCTGCCAAATTGGTTGCACGGAAAACCCAATACCGCCAAGCCTTGGGTCCCGAACTGTTGGTGCAATTGCTCCAGTCCGGCAAATTGGGGCGTGAAGCCGCAGGCACTGGCGGTGTTGACAATCAGCATCACCTGGCCGCGGTAGGTCGACAGGGCAACGGGCTGGCCGTCGATGGCCAGGGCTTCAAAGTCATAGATCGATGGCATGAACAAGCTCCTTGGGTGTCAGGCACAAAACGCCTCGCAGGCGGTCAGTGTGGCTGCTGTGCAGGGTTTTTGGGGGGGGGCCAGATGGACAACAGGGCTGCGCAAACGATCAGCCCACCGCCCCACAGAATGTTGGCGCTCAATTGTGCACTGCCCAGCCACACTGCCGACAGGCTGGCAAAAACAATCTCCGACAGCATCACCAACGCGGTGGTTTGCGCGCTCAAGCGGGCCGCACCGTATTGCAGTGCCAGATTGCCGAGCAAAAAAGCCAGCGACAAGAGCAGTACCTGAGGGGCCCAAGTGGCACTGAGTTCGGGCAAGGGGGCCACCTGACCCCAACTGACCCCGACCACCGCGGTCAGGCTGGCCATGAGGGTCCCCCCGCCAAACATCGCCAGCATGCGTGCCGGCTCGGGCGAGTCGTGCAACTTGCGCAGCAGCGCGTTGGTCAAGGCAAAACAAAAACCGCCCATCAGGGCCAAGGCGTCGGCGGTGGATTCGGGTACGGGCCAAGGGGTCTCGGGTTTTTTCAGCACCAGGGCCACGCCCGCCAAAGCCAGCACCAACCGCAGCCCGGCGCGGCGGGTGGGTTTTTCGCCCAGCAGCCACCAGGCAATCACAATCGACCACGCGGGCATGAGGTAAAACAGCAGCACCACCCGCACCACATCGCCAATGGTGACGGCCCAGTTGAAGCCCACGTTGGTCAGGCCGGAGGCCAAAATCAACAGCCACAGCCAAGGGTGTGCGCGCCATCCTTGTGTGGCATTCGGCTTCAGCGCCCAGATCACCGCCATACACAGACCGTAGACCAGTGCGGTGGACCACAAGGGGTGCAGGCCTTGGGCTTGCAATTGTTGGAAGGGCCACCAAGACACGCCCCAGACCAAGGCGTTCAGCATCAGTGCCGCAACGGCCAAGCCAGGACGCTTTGTCATCGTGTGTCAGACATGCGCGGGCAGGGCAATCAGCCGTGCATTTGGTCGTTTTTGGCCAAAGCCGTGAGGTGGTCCACCACGTCTTTGTGGGCCACGCAGTTGTGTGCATGCCACTTTTGAATCACCCACATTACGCCCGCGACCAGCAGGCCAAAAGCGGTGATGGCCCCGAAGGCCGACAGGCCCAAGCCGGTAGACAGGCTGTAAAAGCCGCCCAGCGCCAGGATGCAGGCTTGCTCGTTGAAGTTCTGCACCGCGATCGAGCGGCCTGCCCCCATCAGGTTGTGCCCGCGGTGTTGCAGCAGGGCGTTCATGGGCACCACCAAAAAGCCGCCGATCGCGCCCAACAAAATCAAAAACGGTGCAGCCGCCCAGACGTTGGTGATGAAGTTCATCGCCACCACCAAGAGGCCCATGGCGATGCCCAGTGGAATCACACGCGTGGCTTGGTACAGCTTCATGCGCAGCGAAGCCACCACCGCCCCCACGGCCGTGCCGATGGCCACCACCCCCACCAGGCTGGAGGCTTGGGTGGTGCTGTAGCCCAGGGCTGCGGCACTCCAGGCCAAGACGATGTAGCGCAAATTGCCCGACACACCCCAGAACAAGGTGGTGGTGGCCAAAGAAATCTGGCCCAACCGGTCTTTCCACAAGCGGGTGTTGCATTGCCAAAAATCGGGCAGCAAGGCCACCAGGTTCTTTGGCAAAGGACGCAGCACGGCATCGGTTTGGGGAATGCGGGTGTTGAACCAAGCCGCCAGGGCGTACACCAAGATCAGCAGGGCAATCGCCGCTTCGGGCGCGGTGTCGATGCCGGTGTCTATGAAGGGCACATCCAGGGTCAAGAGCAAGTTGGCCGCATTCGCGCTGACCAGTTGACCGCCCACCAGTACGCCCAAAATGATGGAGGCGATGGTCAGGCCCTCGATCCAGCCGTTGGCTTTGACCAATTGCGAGGGCGGCAACAACTCGGTCAAGATGCCGTATTTGGCGGGCGAGTAAGCCGCGGCGCCCAAACCCACAATCGCATAGGACAGCAGCGGGTGGGTGCCAAACAGCATCATCAGGCAGCCCACCACCTTGATGGCGTTGCTGATGAACATGACTTCACCTTTGGCGCGCGAATCGGCAAAAGCGCCGACGAACGGCGCCAAAATCACGTAAAACAAGGCAAACATGGGCACCAGAGCGGCACGCTGCCATTCTGCGCCGCCGCTGGTGCGGATCAGTTCAACAGCGGCCACAAACAACGCGTTGTCGGCCAACGAGCTGAAGAACTGGGCCGCCATGATGGTGAAGAAACCGCGCTTCATGAAATCCTGTGGTGAGAGGGCGGCCACAGAGCCACGCCAAAGTCTGAACAGAGAGACAAGTTCTCAGGTGCAAGGGTTATATCACGGCGCTGCAGTGCCACAATGGCGGTTATTTGGAACCCCTGAGGCCGTCTTGGCCCCGACTGCTCAACCCATGCCCAGACCGATACAGGCCACGATTCATCAGGGCGCTTTGCGCCACAACTTGGCCCGCACCCGACTGGCCGCGCCCGATGCCCAAGTCTGGGCGGTGGTCAAAGCCAATGCTTATGGGCACGGCATTGAGCGGGTCTTTGAAGGGCTGCGCGGGGCCGATGGTTTTGCGCTGCTGGACTTGGCCGAGGCCGAGCAGGTGCGTGCCTTGGGCTGGCGCGGTCCGGTTTTGTTGTTGGAAGGCGTGTTTGAAGCACGTGATCTGGAGCTGTGCTCGCGCTTGCACCTGTGGCACACCGTGCACTGCGACGAGCAAATCGACATGCTGGCCTTGCACAAAACGCACGAACCGCACCGCGTGTTTCTGAAAATGAACTCGGGCATGAACCGCTTGGGATTTGCGCCGCAGCGCTTTCGCTCGGCTTGGACCCGACTGAACGCGTTGCCCCAAGTCGACGAAATCTCGCTCATCACCCATTTCAGTGACGCGGACGGCCCTAAGGGCATTGCCGCGCAAATGGCCCGCTTTGAGTTGGCCACCTGCGATTTGCCCGGAGAGCGCAGCCTCTGCAACAGTGCCGCGTCTTTGCGGCACGCTGGTCAATCCGCCGTCAGAGCGGACTGGATTCGCCCAGGCATTGCGCTGTATGGCAGCGCGCCCGACTTTCCTGAGCACGATGCTGCGCACTGGGGCCTGCAAGCGGCCATGAGCCTGAACGCCCGCATCATTGCCGTGCAACAGCTGCAGCCGGGCGACAGCGTCGGCTATGGCTCGCAGTTTGTTGCTGATCGCGCCATGCGCGTGGGCGTGGTGGCCTGTGGTTACGCCGACGGTTATCCCCGCCTGTGTCCTACCGGCACCCCGGTGTTGGTGGACGGGGTGCGCAGTCGCACGCTGGGCCGGGTCAGCATGGACATGCTGGTGGTCGACCTGACGGACCAGGCCGAAGCCGGTGTCGGCAGCACCGTCACCCTGTGGGGTCATGCGGCCAACGGCCAGCTGCTGTGCATTGACGAAGTGGCACAAGCTGCGGGCACCTTGGCGTATGAGCTCATGTGTGCTTTGTCTTCTCGTGTGCAGGTGCAGGTGGTCGAAGGCCAGGGTTTGCAGCCCGAGTGACAGGCCCGCAGGGCCAACCCGGCGACAATCGCGTATGCCCCATCGCCAGCCGCACCCCCACGACCGATTGGCCTTGTGGGTGGCCCTGTCCCTGATCGTCATCTGGGGCGGCAACTTCACGCTGCAGAAATACCTGTTTCACCTCATGTCGCCCGCCGGGTTTTTGCTGGCGCGTTACAGCCTGATGCCGCTGTTTGCATTGGCCTTGATGCGTTGGCGCTGTGGCCGTTGGCTGCCGCCCCTGCCGCGCCAAGCCCTGCTGCAATTGGCCGGGCTGGGCTTGGTCGGCCATTCCTTGCACGTGGGCTTGGTCACCTTTGGCATCCATTGGTCTACCGCTTTTTCCAGCGCCGTGATTTTGGCCTGTGGTCCGGTGTTCACTTTGCTGATCTTGCGGTTCAAAGGCGTGGAGCGCTTAAAGCCTGCGCAGATTGGCGGCGTCGCGCTGGCGCTGTTGGGCGTGTTGCTGTTTTTGTCAGACAAGCTGCTCGGCGGTCAATGGCGTGCCGGCGGTGGCGACCTGGTGCTGCTGGTGGCCGCCAGCTTGTTCTCTTATTACACCGTCGCGGCCAAACCCATGATGCAACGCCATGGCCCCGTGTTGACCATGGGCTACGCCACCCTGCTCGGCGGTTTGCCCTTGCTGCTCGTGTCGATTCCCTTGGGCTGGGACGCACCCTGGGCGCTGCTCGGTGCCTGGGACTGGTTTGGCGTGCTGTGGGCGGTGCTGGTGTCGGCCTTTTTAGGCTGGTTGGCCTGGGGCTGGATCAACCAGGTGCGCGGCGTGGCCAGGACCGCGCCCTTGATGTATCTGATGCCGCCCATGGCCGGTTTGTTTGCGTGGGCTTTGTCGGGCGAGCACTACAGTTGGACCAAGATCGCTGCCGCCGGTGTGATCTTGCTGGGCGTGGCCTTGGCCCAATACGCCGGGCAGATGCGCTGGCCTGCGGCGCTGGTGCGCCGTGAGAATCCTTAACGCTTCAGGGTTCAGGATTCGGGGTTCAGAGTTTGAACCAGGTGTCGTAGCTGGTTTTCACAATCAGCGCGGCCACCACGCCGATAAAGACGATGCGCACAAAACCGGCACCGTGTTTCAGCGCCAAGCGGGTGCCGATCAAGCTGCCCACGATGTTGGCCAGCGCCATGGCCAGCGCCAAATGCCACCAGACCTGGCCCTGTATCGCAAACAACACCAGCGCCGACAAATTGGTGGCGGTGTTGACCAATTTGGCCGAAGCCGAAGCGTTTAAAAAGTCAAAGCCCATGATGCGCACAAACGCAAACACCAAAAAACTGCCGGTGCCGGGGCCAAAAAAACCATCGTAAAAACCAATCACCAAGCCAATGGCCGCTGCAGCCCCTGCCGCCTGTCTGCCGCTGAAGCGCGGCGCATGGTGGCGGCCCAAATCCTTTTTGGCCAAGGTGTAGCCGAGCAACAAGAGCAACAAAAAAGGCAGCGCTTTGCGAAAGATGGACGGGTCGATCCATTGCACCGCCGCCGCACCGCACAGCGACCCGACCACCCCGGCCACAGCCGCAGGCAGCAAGGCGGGCCAAGGCAGGTGCACTTTGCGGCTGTATTGCACGGTGGCAAAAGCGGTGCCCCAAACGGAGGCGCTTTTGTTGGTGCCCAACAAGGTCACGGGGGCGGCGGTGGGAAAAGTGGCAAACAGCGCGGGGACCAAAATCAAACCGCCGCCGCCCACGATCGAGTCGACCAAACCGGCCAACATCGAGGCCAGCGAAACAATCAGTAATTCCATGCGGGGATTGTCGCATCGGGCCTCCAACGGCCGCGCAAAAAAAACGCCGCATCAAGCGGCGTGTGTGAAGTCTGCATCGTGAGTCGATGTCTGTGTATCGTTCGATTTTTCGGATGTCTCCTCGGTCCCTCGTGGTGACCAGACCAGACTGCAGTCCGTCATCGAGTGGGGTGACTGTAATGCCCCGCGATGGTGCATTGGATCAGGGATTTCCCGTGTTTCGACGGCTTTTTCAGCCCCACAGTGGCCAGCCGGCCCCGGTGCTGGGCTGGCCAGCGACTACAAGGGCTCAATTCGCCGCGTCGCTGGCGATCCAATGCGCGGCTTTTTCGGCCATCATCAGCGTCGGGCTGTTGGTATTGCCACTGGTGATGGTGGGCATCACGCCGGCATCCACTACGCGCAAACCGGCCACCCCGCGCACCCGCAAGCGGCTGTCCACCACGGCCAGGGGGTCATCGTCGCGGCCCATGCGGGTGGTGCCCACCGGGTGAAAGATGGTGCTGGCAATGTCACCGGCCAGCTTGGCCAGTTCTTCGTCGCTTTGGTATTGCACGCCGGGTTTGAACTCCTCGGGTTCAAACGGCTGCATCGCCGCTTGCGCCATGATGCGGCGCGTCACGCGCAAACTGTCGGCGGCCACCTTGCGGTCTTCATCGGTCGAAAGGTAGTTGGGCGCAATTGCCGGTGCATCTTCAAAACGGTTGCTCTTGATGTGCACTGTGCCCCGGCTGCTCGGGTTCAGGTTGCACACGCTGGCGGTGATGGCCGGGAAACTGTGCAGCGGCTCACCAAATGCATCCAGGCTCAGGGGTTGCACGTGGTACTGGATGTTGGCGTGCGGTTGCGCCGGGTCGCTCTTGGTGAACGCCCCCAATTGGCTGGGCGCCATGCTCATCGGACCGGTGCGTTTCATGGCGTATTCCAGTCCGATCATGGCTTTGCCCCACAAACTGTTCGCCATGGTGTTCAGCGTTTTGGCGTGCTTGACCTTGTAGACCGAGCGAATTTGCAAATGGTCTTGCAGGTTCGCACCCACGCCAGGCAAGTCGTGCACCACGGGCACAATTTTCTCGTGCAACAAAGCCGCTGGGCCGATGCCCGAAAGCTGCAAAATTTGCGCCGAGCCAATGCTGCCAGCGCTCAAAATCACCTCGCGCGTCGCGTGCACGGTGACCATTTCCACACCGGTCCAAACCTGTGCGCCGGTGCAGCGTTTGCGGCCATCGGCTGGGGTCTCGATCAGCAGCTTGGCCACCTGGGCTTTGTTCCACAGCTCGAAATTGGGGCGCGCATAACAGGTCGGCCGCAAAAAGGCTTTGGCCGTATTCCAGCGCCACCCGTCTTTTTGGTTGACCTCGAAATAGCTCACCCCTTCGTTGTTGCCCCGGTTGAAGTCGTCGGTGGCCGGAATGCCCGCTTGCTGTGCGGCCTCGGCAAACGCATCCAGCACGTCCCAGCGCAGGCGTTGCTTTTCAATGCGCCATTCACCCCCCGCTTGCCGCCCTTTCAGGGTGTGGATGTAGCTGCCGGGGGGCGCACCGGGGACCATCAAGCTCGGGCGTGTGCCTTTGGCGCCGTGGAAGGCATTGGCCCCTTTGTAGTGGTCTTCGTGCAGCTGAAAGTAGGGCAGCGCTTGCTCCCAGCACCAAGCGGCGTCGCCGGTGATCTGCGCCCACTGGTCGTAATCACGCGACTGACCGCGCATGTAAATCATGCCGTTGATGCTCGAGCAACCGCCCAACACCTTGCCGCGCGGGTAGCGCAGGCTGCGGCCATTCAGGCCGGCGGTGGGCTCGGTCTCGTACAGCCAATCGGTGCGCGGATTGCCAATGCAATACAGGTAGCCCACCGGAATATGCACCCAGTGGTAATCGTCTTTTTTACCCGCTTCGATCAGCAGCACGCGCTTGCTGGCATCGGCACTCAAGCGGTTGGCCAGCAGGCTGCCCGCGGTGCCGCCACCAACGATGATGTAGTCAAAGGTGTTTTCGTTCATGGGCGCAAGTGTCTCAGAAGCGAGAAGGTGGCAACTTACTTCGCCGTCGGCATCACAAATTCAGCGCCCTTGCCAATGCTCTCGGGCCAGCGCTGCATGATGGACTTTTGCTTGGTGTAGAACCGCACGCCTTCTTCGCCATAGGCGTGCATGTCGCCAAACAGGCTGCGCTTCCAGCCGCCAAAGCCGTGCCAGGCCATGGGCACCGGGATCGGCACGTTGATGCCCACCATGCCCACCTGGATGCGGCGGCTGAATTCACGCGCCACGTTGCCGTCGCGGGTGAAGCAGCTCACGCCGTTGCCGAACTCATGGTCGTTGATGATTTGCACCGCCGTGGCAAAGTCGGGCACGCGCACGCACGACAACACCGGGCCAAAGATTTCTTCTTTGTAGATCTTCATGTTGGTGGTCACGTGGTCAAACAGCGTGCCGCCCAGCCAAAAGCCATGGTCACAACCGGCACCGGCTTTGGCGCCATCAAACTCGCGGCCATCCACCAACAGTTGCGCGCCTTCGGCCACGCCGGCATCGATGTAGCCTTTGATGCGCTGGCGCGCGGCGTCGGTGACGATGGGGCCCATTTCGGCGGCCAGGTTTTCGCCGTTCAGCACCTGCAATGCTTTCGTGCGTTCGATCAGCTTGGGGATGATTTTGTCGGCCACATCGCCAACCAGCACGGCGACTGAAATCGCCATGCAACGCTCCCCGGCCGAGCCGTAGCCCGCACCAATCAAAGCGTCCACGGTCTGGTCGATGTCCGCGTCGGGCATGACGACCAAATGGTTTTTGGCACCGCCCAGCGCCTGCACACGCTTGCCGTGGTGCGCGCCGGTCTCATAAATGTAGTTGGCAATCGGGGTGGAGCCGACAAAGCTGATGGCTTTCACATCCGGGTGCTCCAGCAGCGCGTCCACCGCCTCTTTGTCGCCTTGCACCACGTTGAACACGCCGTCCGGCAAACCGGCTTGTTTCAGCAAATCGGCCATGAACAGCGCGGGGGTCGGGTCGGTCGGGCTGGGCTTGAGCACAAAGGTGTTGCCCGCCGCAATGGCCACCGGGAACATCCACATGGGCACCATCACCGGGAAGTTGAACGGCGTGATGCCGGCCACCACACCCAGGGGCTGGCGCATCGTCCAGTTGTCGATGCCGGTGGACACTTGCTCGGTGTAGTCGCCCTTGAGCAACTGCGGGATGCCGGTGGCGAATTCCACAATGTCGATGCCGCGAGAGACCTCGCCCTGCGCATCGGTGAACACCTTGCCATGCTCGGCGGTGATCATGTGGGCCAATTCGTCTTTGTGCGTGTTCAGCAACTCCAAGAACTTGAACATCACCCGGGCGCGGCGCAGCGGCGCTGTGTCGGCCCAGGCCGGAAAGGCGGCTTGCGCAGCGGCCACGGCCTGGGCCACTTCGGCGCGGTTGGCCAAAGCCACTTGGCCCGTGACCGCGCCGGTCGCCGGGTTGGTCACCGGTTGGCTGCGGCCCGAAGTGCCTGCGGCGCGCTGGCCGCCCATGTAATGGTCAATTTGTGAAACGTGCATGGGGTTCTCCTGAATTTAAAAAATCTCATCAGCCCAAAGTGCAAAGCTGAAAGTTAACGCGGCAGTTTAGGCAGTCGTTGCTTGGCCCACAAGGGCTGAATTTTGAATTGATTGTTCAAAATAATGAACAATCAATGCAATGAAGAGAAAAAAATCAAGGCCCTTGCGCCGTCAGCCTAGGCACTCAGCCTGCTGGCCCAACAGGGCAATTACACCGCGGCGGCGGTCCGCTTCAGCGCAGGTGCGCCAGAGATAAATCCCTTAAAAATTTGGGTGAATATCTGAAAAGTTTGCGAAATCTGTCAGTTGATTTCTAATGAGCCCATCGTTGGGGAGTAGCTCAATTTCTTTGTGTTCAGTTTCAGCCTTCGGGTGCCACAAAGAAATCAACAAATCGTCATGACGGAGTTTTTACTCCCGGTTTGTTGGGCACATAACTGATTTATTACAAGCAAAGCAAGACCTTCGATCTCACGTGCCGTGCCCGGACTTTGTCTGGCGTGGTTTGTTCGGATCGTTATCGAGGTCTTACATGGAACTGTTTTCCTTTCCATGGTGGTCTGCTTTGCTGACCATCGTTCTCATTGATTTGGTCTTGGCGGGTGACAACGCCATCGTCATCGCGCTGGCCGCCCGCAGCCTTCCCCCAGAGTATCAAAACAAAGCCATTGTTTGGGGCACCGTCTGCGCCATCGCCATGCGCTCGGCCATGACCATTGGCGTTGTTTGGCTGCTGAAAATCCCAGGCCTGATGCTGGCTGGCGGATTGGGCCTGTTATGGATTGCTTACAAATTGATTGCCGACACCTCGGACGGTGAGCATCAAGGTGCAGCGCCCACCACTTTCATCGGCGCAATCAAGACCATCGTCATTGCAGATGCATTGATGGGCATTGACAACGTTTTGGGGGTGGCAGGGGCCTCCAACGGTTCTTTCGATCTGGTGGTTCTGGGCCTGTTGATCAGCATCCCCATCGTGGTGATGGGCAGCAAACTGGTGCTGCGATTGATTCAAAGGTGGCCTGTGATTATTCACTTGGGTGCTGCCGTCTTGGCCTTCACGGCTGCGCAGATGATCGTGAACGAAAAACTGCTGGCGCACCTGTACAGCAGCGGCGAGGGGATGGACGACTTCGCCCGCGTCGCCACTTATTTCATTGCCATTGCCGGCGTCTTGTTCTTGGGATGGTGGGCGACCAAGAGTGAGTCTAAAAACGTCACCCATGCCCAGTCGGTCTAGTACTTTCAATCACAGGAGAATGACATGGAAACATTTATTGTCTACATCGATAACAAGCAGCATGCACTCCAGCAGCTGGTTCCCATGCTGCCCGAAAGAGGGACGCAAAACGCACCTGCCAATTGGATTTTGATTGGCTGTCCCCCGCGATTGAACCGACACACCGGGCGCTGGTTGACGCAAACCGCGCTGAAAAAATGGCGCCAAGAATGGACCCGTGATACGGTCTCTGAAATCGTGGAGTTGCTGGAAAAATATGGCAACAAGGTCACGACACAAGTGGTCCAAGGTTCACTGGTCGAATTGACGCAGCAAATCAAACGCAAAGTCGATGCGGCAAGGGTCATCGATGCCCGCCGACCCAAATTGGCCGTGAACCTGGATCCTGTGACGCCAGGGCAGCCACAAGAAAAAACGGCGTGGCTGGTGCCTGGCGGGGTCGCAGCGATCGGCGCGGTCATCGCCCTGGCCAGTGACTGAGGCGACACCGCTGCCGTTCTTCGGGGCAAGGTGCTGAGAAAATAAACTTAGCACCCCCAGGCTGCCTCGCCGGGGTTGTGTTTAGCTTGCGCACTTTGGCGGCGCCCTAGAAAGCAAATGCTGGGATGGATTGTTCAAAACAGTGAACAATAGCCCCATGGAAGAGCAAAAAATCAACGCCCTCTGGACCCCTGTGCATTGGCTCAGCGTGCTGGCCCAACAGGGCAGTTACACCGCGGCGGCGGCGCGTTTGGGGGTGAGCAAAGCGGCCATGAGTCAGCGCATTGCCGAGCTGGAGCGGGCTGCCCAAGTCACCCTGGTGCAGCGCACCACCCGCAGCCTGCGCCTGACCGAAGCGGGCCAGCGCTTGGTGGACGAAACCCGCGCCTCGTTCGAGCAGATTGAACACAGCTTTGCGCAACTGCGTGATTTGGCCGGTCAACCCAGCGGCTTGATCCGGGTCACGGCACCGGTGGCGCTGGCGCGCCAGCAGTTGATGCCGCTGTTCACCGAGTTTTTGCGTCGGCACCCGCAAGTGCGTATCGAGTTGGACATGGCCGACCGCCTGCGTTCGCTCGCCACCGAAGGCTTTGACCTGGCGATTCGCCACACCGGGCAACCGCCAGACACCCATGTGGCCTGGGCCTTGTGCGGCACCGAGTCGGTGTTGGTGGCCACTCGGGCCTATTTGCGTCGCCGCGGCGAGCCGCAAATCCCGGCGGATTTGCAAGCGCACAACTGCTTGCATTACCCGCGCTCGCAAGACACCCCGGCGTGGACTTTGGAGCCGCGCGACCCCGGCCAAGGCAGCGAACGCATCACCGTGCCTGTGACGGGCAACTTGGCGGCGAACAACAGCGAAGCCTTGCGCGAAGCCGCGCTCGCCGGTGCGGGGATTGCGCTGATGCCTGATTTCAGTGCCCTGACGGCCTTGCGCAAAGGCCAGCTCGTGCCCGTGCTGCCGCAATGGCGGCCCGTGGGCGGTTTTGCTGAAACCATTTACGCGATCCGCCCCTACGCGCCCCATGTGCCGCGCGCTGTGGTGGCGCTGGTGGAGGAATTGCGCAAAGGCTTGAAAGCGGGTTTTGGGGTGTCGGCTTAACGGTGGTTGCTTTAGGTGACTGATGGGCACCGTGCGACTGCTAGGATGAGCTGCAGTTTTAACAGCGCCCCAACAGCGCCCTTCGCCTCAGCCCATCGCCTCAGCCCTTCGCCATGCAATTCAGCCAACTCATCAAAGACCGCAAAAGTATCCGCGGCTACCTGCCCAAACCCGTGCCCCGTGCGGTGATTGAAGAGATCATCGAAGTCGCCAAATGGACACCGTCGTCCATGAACACCCAGCCCTGGCATGTGCATGTGGTAACTGGCGCGGTGTTGGACCGGATTCGCCAAGGCAACTCGGACAACATGATCGCGGGCGTTCCGCCCAAGCGGGACTTTGCCATGAAAGAGGCTTACGAAGGCATTCACCGCCGCCGGCAAATTGATGTGGCGGTGCAACTCTTTGACGCGATGGGCATTGCCCGCGATGACAAAGTGCGGCGCACCGATTGGGTGATGCGCGGCTTTCGCCAGTTCGATGCGCCCGTGTCGTTGGTGTTGACCTATGACAAATACCTGGAGCCTGCAGCCATCAGCCAATTCGACCTGGGGGCGTTTTCTCATGCCATCGTGCTGGCGGCTTGGGAGCGCGGACTGGGCTGTGTGATCAATGGTCAGGGCATCATGCAATCGAAAGTCGTGCGTGAGCATGCGGGCATCCCGGACGACCAGAACATCATGATCTGCATTGCTATGGGCTATCCCGACGCGTCCTTTGTCGCCAACGATGTCAAATCGGTGCGTGAAGACAACGCGAATTTTGTTCGCTACGTGGGCTTTGATGAAACGGAGCCTGTCGCATGAAAACCTGGACACAGTCGGTCATCAAGGGCCTCGCGCTCTGGGCCATCAGCTGCTTCGCCCTGGCCCAAACCTACCCAACCAAGCCCTTGAAACTGGTGGTGCCGTATGCCGCCGGGGGCTCCACCGATCAATTGGCCCGTGCCATTGCCGAGCCTTTGGGGCGCGCATTGGGGCAGGCCGTGGTGGTCGAAAACAAACCGGGCGGCAACACCATCATTGGTGCGGAAGCCGTGGCCAAAGCGGCACCCGACGGCTACACCTTGTTCATGGGCAGTTCGGCCAGCCTGGCGGTCAACCCCTTGCTTTACAGCAAACTGCCTTATGACCCTGTCGCCGATTTCGCGGGCGTGAGCATGCTCGCGGCGTCTCCCTTGGTGATGGTGGTGCCGGCTAGTTTGCCCGTCACGAACGTGAAGGAGTTTGTCGAGTTGGCCAAGCGCCGGCCTGATGCGCTCAACTACGCATCGGTGGGCAATGGCAACCCGCTGCACTTGGCCGGCGAGTTGTTCAAGGTGGCCACGGGCATAGAAATGACCCACGTGCCCTACAACGGCAGTGCACCCGCACTGACCGCCTTGCTCGGCAACCAGGTGCAGGTCATGTTCGATGTGGTGTTGACGTCCAACCCGCACATTCAGTCGGGCAAATTGCGCGCCCTGGCGTTGACGGGGACCAACCGCCTGGCCCTGCTGCCGAACGTGCCGACCATAGCGGGTTCGGGCTACCCGGGTTACGAGGCGGGTATTTGGTTTGCCATGGTGGTGCCCAAGGCCACACCCGCAGCCATCGTCGCGCGCTTGAACGCCGAAGTCACCAAGATCCTGGCGCAACCCGACATGAAAGCGCGGTTTGATGGGCTCGCCCTGGAGCTGATTCCGGGCGCTTCAGACGAAGTGAGCAAGTACACGCAGCGCGAACAAGCGCGCTGGGCGCGCCTGATTCGCGACAAAGGGATTCGGCTGGAGCAGTGAGGTGTTTCAGCTGGCCAGCTGCTGCATCTCGGCATACAGATCGGCTTTGCCTTCAAAGCCGATGCCGGGTAACTCGGGCAGGGTCACATAACCGTTGTCCACTTTGACCCCGTCTGGAAAACCACCATAGGGCTGGAACAAGTCGGGGTAGCTTTCGTTGCCGCCCAGACCCAGTCCGGCGGCAATCGCCAATGACATTTGGTGCCCGCCGTGTGGGATACAGCGGCTGGGGGACCAGCCGTTTTCTTTCAGCATGTCCAGCGTGCGCAGGTACTCCACCAGGCCGTAGCTCAGGGCGCAATCAAACTGCAGCCAGTCCCGGTCGGGGCGCATGCCGCCGTAACGGATCAGGTTGCGTGCGTCTTGCATGGAGAACAGGTTTTCGCCCGTCGCCATGGGCGGGGCGTAATGCGGGGCCAGCGCGGCTTGCAATTCGTAGTCGAGCGGATCGCCCGCTTCTTCGTACCAGAAAAGGTTGTAGTCCGCCAGGGCTTTGGCGTAGTCGATGGCGGTGGGCAGGTCGAACCGGCCGTTGGCATCCACCGCCAAGCGTTGACCCGGGGCCAGCATTTTGAGCACGGCTTCAATGCGCTGGCAGTCTTCGCTGAGCGGGGCACCGCCGATTTTCATTTTCACCACCGAATAGCCCCGGTCCAAATAGCTTTGCATTTCTCCGGTCAGGCCTTCCAATCCTTTGCCCGGCCAGTAGTAGCCGCCGGCGGCATACACAAACACTTTGCGATTCGCCTGGCCGTTGCCGTAACGTTCGGCCAGCAATTGGTACAGCGGTTTGCCCGCGATCTTGGCCACCGCGTCCCAAATCGCCATGTCCATGGTGCCCACCGCGACCGAGCGCTCACCATGGCCGCCGGGTTTCTCGTTGGTCATCATGGTGGCCCAGATTTTGTGCGGGTCCAGGTTGTTGCCGGTCGCGTCCAGCAGGCTGTCGGCGGGCGCTTCCAAAATGCGCGGAATGAAGCGCTCGCGCATCAAATGGCCTTGGCCATAGCGGCCGTTGGAGTTGAAGCCATAGCCGATGACGGGGCGGCCGTCGCGGATCACATCGGTCACCACCGCCACCAGGCTGAGGTTCATTTTGGAAAAGTCGATGTAGGCGTTGCGAATATTGCTTTGAATGGAGCGGGTGGATTCGCGGATCTCGGTGATTTTCAAAATGGTCTTCCTTATTTTTTGCCCAGGCCCAAACGCTTGGCCCCTTCAATGTACAACGCGGTGCGTTCTTTCATGAACGCGTCCATTTGCTCGCTGCCAATGTTCACCAACTCGAAGCCACTCTTCGCCGCCAGTTCTTTCATTTCAGGGTCGCTGTTGAGTGCGGCCCACATGTCGGAGATTTTTTTGCGCGCTTCGGGCGACGTGGACTTGGGCACACCGATACCGCGGTAAGCGCCGTCCACCCAGTCCACGCCCAGTTCCCGGAAGGTGGGCACGTTGGGCATCAGCGGGTGGCGTTTTTCCATGCCCACGGCCAAAGCGCGCACTTTGCCTTTGTTGGCAATCGCAAACGGCGTGTAAGTCACCGCGCCATCAATTTGCGCGCCGACCACCGCCATCGACATGTCGCCCGTGCCTTTGTAAGGCACGTAGGTGCTCTTGATGCCAAACGCCGCATTCAAACGCTCATGGGCCGCATGGTTGGCCGAGTTCAAGCCCGAGCCGCCCAGGTTCATTTTGCCGGGCGACGCTTTGGCCGCCGCAATGAATTCTGCAAAACTTTTGATCGGGCTGTTCTCGGGGACCACCAGCACGTCTGGCGTGTAGTGGAACCAGTACACCGGCGTGATGTCGCTGGTCTTGTACTGGACCTCACCCTCAATCGGCTGGAACACGATGTGCGGCAGGTTGATGCCCACCACGTTCGCGCCATCGCCGGGCAGGTTGTTCATCTGGCCCCACATCAAGCCGCCGCCGGCGCCGGCTTTGTATTGAATGATGGTGTCAATGGCGGCGCATTTTTTCTTCAACACCACTTGCTGGTGACGCGCAGACAAATCGGACTCGCCCCCGGGTGGAAACGCTTGCCAATACAGCAGGTTTTTCTCGGGGCAACCGCCCGGCACGCCTTGCGCCATGGCCAAGGGGGCGGCAGCCAGGCACAGAACGCCCAGCCATTGAAAGATAGTTTTTTGCATGCATGTCTCCTCAGGGAAGAGGTGACTTTAGCGAATTTCTTGCAAAGTGCGGAGCGCCTTGGTGACCTGAAGGACCGGACAACTGCACCTCACGCGGCGGGCGTTCTTCTTCTGAACATGCCCCAGCCTTCCATGTGCAGCACTTGTTCGCCATCTTGGTTGAACATGTCCCAGTGGGTGCGCACCAAGCCGACATCAGGGCGGCTGCGCATGGGGCGTGACTCCAGGATGTGGTGTTGCAGACGCAGCGTGTCGCCCGGGAACACGGGCTTCATCCATTTCACGTTCTCTAAGCCGGGCGAGCCCAAGCTGGAGGCCGTGCTCAAAAAATTCGTCACCATCAGGCGCATGGCCATGGAGCAGGTGTGCCAGCCGCTGGCGCACAGGCCCCCAAACACCGAGGCCTTGGCGGCTTCGTCGTCGAGATGAAAGGGTTGCGGATCAAACTGGGTGGCAAAGCCAATGATGTCTTCGCGCGTCGGCGAGATGCTGCCCAGATCGAGCACCTGTCCGGGGTGCAGGTCTTCCCAGTAAACCGTGATCTCAGCCATCAGCGGCCTCCCGATACGTCCAGAAAACTCAGGGTGGTGTAGCTGGCTTCGTCAGACAACAACCAGACGATGGCCTGGGCCACTTCTTCGGCGCTGCCGCCACGTTGGATGGGCACCTGGTGGGCCAGGTCGCGCACCCGGTTGGGCAGACCGCCCGAGGCATGCAATTCGGTTTCAATCAGGCCGGGACGCACGGCGTTGACGCGGATACCTTCCGCCGCCACTTCTTTGGCCAGTCCAATGGTGAAAGTATCGATGGCGCCTTTGGAGGCCGCATAGTCCAGGTACTGGCTGGGCGAGCCTAAACGCGAAGCCGCGCTGGACAGGTTGACGATGCTGCCGCCTGCGCCGCCGTGCAGCGTGCTCATGCGGCGCACCGCTTCGCGTGCGCACAGCAGCGAGCCGATGACGTTGATGTCAAACATTCGGCGCCACCGGGCCACACTCATCTCGTCGAGTCGGGCGGTCATGTCGACAACGCCGGCGTTGTTCACCAACCCGGTGAGTTGACCCAGTTTGGCGGTGACTTTGTCGAACATGGCCACTACTTGGGCTTCGTTGGACACATCGGCCTGCACCGACATGGCGCTGCCGCCAGCGGCCCGGATCTCACGCACCACTTCGTCCGCGGCCAAGGAGTTGGCGCTGTAATTGACGGCCACCGCCCAGCCCTTTTGAGCCGCCAGACGGGCCGTGGCGGCGCCAATACCGCGACTGCCGCCTGTCACCAAAAGAACTTTTTCCATACACTGACTCCTGCAAAAAAAACGCCAACAGGTTACAACCGTGGCGGAGGTTATTTTCTAGCCTCACCTTACCTCAGCCAGGAGATTTGAATGCGTCGCACAGTGGACTATTACCTCGCCCCCCAATCGCCTTGGGCTTATCTGGGTCATCAGCGTTTGGTTCACATGCTCCAGGCAACCGACACCGATGTGCGCGTCATGCCCATGGACTTGGGCGGCAAGGTCTTTCCGATCTCGGGCGGTTTGCCTTTGGGCCAACGCGCGCCCCAGCGCCAGGCCTACCGTTTGGTGGAACTGAAGCGCTTCAGTACCTGGCTCAAACTGCCGTTGGTGCTCAAGCCCACCTACTTTCCGGTGGCTGGCGATGACGCCTCGCGCTTGATCATTGCGGTCGATTTGCACCACGGCGCTGCAGCGGCCCTGGCCATCGCGGGCGCCATCATGGCTGCGGTCTGGGCACAAGAGCGCAACATTGCCGATGAAAAAGTGCTGGCGCAGTTGCTGCATGAGCAGGGCTTAGATGCCCAATGCCTGGAGCAGAGTTACAGTCAGGCGGCGCAAGAGCGTTATGAGTCCTACACGCAAACGGCCATTGACGCGGGTGTGTTTGGCGCACCCAGCTACGTCCTGGAGGGCGAGTTGTTTTGGGGACAAGACCGCTTGGAATTTCTCGAGCGTGCTTTGCGCGCCAAGGCATGAATGGGTTTTATTTAAGGAGTGAAGAGCATGGGACAGACGATTCAATTGAGCGCCGCTGACGGCCAACAAATTCCGGCCTACGTGGCGCAACCCCAGGGCGCGATCAAAGGGGCCGTGGTGGTGATCCAGGAGATCTTTGGCGTGAACAGCCACATCCGCAACGTGGCCGATGGCTATGCCGCGGAAGGCTATCTGGCGATCGCACCCGCCGCCTTTCACCGCGCCAAAGCCGGCGTGGAACTGGGTTACGCCGAGGCCGACATGGGCGAAGGCTTTGGTTTAAAGACCGCCGTCGAGGCCTTGCCCGCCCCCGGCGTGATGCAGGACATTCAGGCGGCCATTGACTACGCGGCCCAGGCCAGTGGCGGCAAAGTGGGTATCGTGGGCTATTGCTGGGGCGGCTTGCTGACCTGGCGCTCGGCCTGCACGCTCCAAGGCTTGTCTGCCGCGGTGCCTTATTACGGTGGCGGCGTCACGACCGAGGCCGAGAGGGCGCGCCAACCGCAAGTTCCCGTGATGGCGCACTTTGCCGACGAAGACAAATGGATTCCCCTGGACACCGTGGAGGCCTTCAAGCAGGCGCACCCCGAGGTACAGGTGTTCAATTACGCCGCCCACCATGGCTTTAACTGCGATCAGCGCGGCGCCTGGGATGCGCCTTCCGCCGCGTTAGCGCGCGAACGCAGCCTGGCTTTCTTCGCCCAACATTTGGCTTGAAGGCCGCCCCTTTGGGGTGGTGGGGTTGTGAAATTAGGCCGCTGCGATCCAGCGGGCTGCGTCGCGAGCGAAATAAGTCAGAACGCCATCGGCACCAGCGCGTTTGAAGGCGAGCAGGCTCTCCATCATGACCGCATCATGGTCGAGCCAGCCGTTTTGTGCGGCGGCTTTGAGCATGGCGTATTCGCCCGAGACTTGGTAGGCAAAGGTGGGCACGCCAAATTCGTCTTTGACGCGGCGCACGATGTCCAAGTAGGGCATGCCGGGCTTGACCATGACCATGTCAGCGCCCTCGGCGATGTCCATGGCCACCTCGCGCAGTGCTTCGTTGGTGTTCCCTGGGTCCATTTGGTAGGCTTTTTTGTTGCCCTTGCCCAAATTCGCAGCCGAGCCCACGGCATCGCGGAACGGGCCGTAAAACGCACTCGCGTATTTGGCGCTGTAGGCCATGATGCGGGTGTGAATATGGCCCTGGGCTTCCAAGGCTTGGCGAATCGCACCAATCCGCCCGTCCATCATGTCGCTGGGGGCGACCATGTCCACGCCGGCCGCAGCTTGAACCAAAGCCTGTTGCACCAAGACCTCGACGGTGGGCTCGTTCAGGATGTAACCCGAATCGTCCAGCAAGCCATCCTGGCCGTGGCTGGTGAAGGGGTCGAGCGCCACGTCGGTCATGATGCCCAGCTCGGGAAAGCGGGTTTTCAATGCACGCACCACCGTCGGCACCAATCCTTCCGGGTTCTTCGCTTCGCTGCCGGAGGGGTCTTTGAGCGACGGGTTGATGACGGGGAACAGGGCCATCACAGGGATACCCAATTTGACACAGTCCTCGGCCACGGGCAGCAGCAAGTCCAGGCTCAGGCGCTCCACCCCGGGCATGGAGGCGACCGCTTGCCTTTGATTTTGACCTTCCAACACAAAAACGGGGTAAATCAAATCGTGGGCGGTGACCCGATGCTCGCGCACCAAGTTGCGCGTGAACTCATCGCGGCGCAGGCGTCTGGGACGCCCCATGGGAAAAGAAGAGTGCAAGATGGAATTCATGGTCAAAACTTTCCTTAAATTGAGGCGGGTCCAGGTTCACAGCGCATCGATGTTCATTGTGCCTAAGAATCCGATGTGATTTTTGTCAAAATAAATCATAAAACTATTGAAATCACTTTTGTTCTTTGTTAAATTTCCCCCGGGCGGTTTTCAATCGCTCCCCGCTTTACCTCCCTGAGCGGGGCCTGGGTGTGTGACCACATCAAGGCTTGCAACCCTCGGCCTTGGTCGGGGGTTTTTTTTGCCTTAAAAGTAGCAACTCACCGGTTGGACTGAGGGGAATACACTGTGGCCATGCTCTGGATTAAAGCTTTACACATTGTCATGGTGGCCAGTTGGTTTGCGGGCTTGTTTTACCTGCCCCGCATTTTTGTCAATTTGGCCATGGTTTCGCCAGAATCTCTGGCGGAGTTTGAGCGACTGCTTTTGATGGCGCGCAAACTGTTGCGGTTCACCACCCTGCTGGCGGTGCCCGCCATCGGTCTGGGGTTGGTGTTGTGGTTGTACTACGGCATCGGGCTGGCCCCGGGCAATGCCTGGATGCATGCCAAATTGGCCTTGGTCGGTTTGACGCTGGCCTACCACGGGTATTGCGCCAAATTGCTCAGGCAGTTCACGGCGCAGCAGAATCGGCGCAGCCACATTTGGTACCGGTGGTTCAATGAGGCGCCCGTGATTTTGATGCTGGTCATTGTGGTGTTGGTGGTCGTCAAGCCTTTTTGAGTGCAGCTGGATGCAAAAGACCTCTGCCTGGCCATTGACTTGGGTCTATGTCTCCTTGATGGTTTATGCCAGCCTGTACCCGTTTGAGGGCTGGCGCGTGCAAGGCATTGCGCCTTGGGGCTTCATGTGGGCACCGTGGCCGAAGTATTGGACCGTTTTTGATGTGATCTCCAACGTCTTCGGCTATGCCCCCTTGGGTTTCTTTTTGACTTTGGGGTTTCGCCGCACCTGGCCCAGGCTGCCGGCCGTGACCCTCACCTTCTTTTTGGCCGCCGCCTTGTCTTGGACGCTCGAGTCGCTGCAGTTCTTTTTGCCGGCGCGGGTTCCCTCCAATGTGGATTGGCTGCTCAATACGGCGGGCGCTTGGTTGGGCGGCGCCACGGCGGCGGTGTTGGCGTGGGCCGGCGCGCTGGCGCGTTGGAGCAGATTTCGGTCCAAGTGGTTTATCGATAACGCCCGTGGCGCACTGGTCTTGCTGGCGTTGTGGCCCGTGGGCTTGTTGTTCCCAGCGCCGGTGGCGTTCGGTTTGGGGCAGGTGTATGAGCGACTGGAAGAAGCCGTGGCCGATTGGCTGCAAGGCACCCCCTGGTTGGAATGGCTGCCCATGCGCGATGTGGAGTTGCAGCCCTTGCTGCAAAGTGCCGAAGTTTTGTGTGTGATGTTGGGTTTGCTGTTGCCTTGTTTGCTGGCCTTCAGTGTGGTGCGCACACTCCAACAGCGGCTGGTGGCCATGTTGGTTTTATTGGGCCTGGGTTTGTTGGCGAGTGCGCTGTCTGCTGCGCTCACCTACGGCCCGGTCCACGCTTGGGATTGGACCAGCACCGAAGTCCGTGCCGGCCTGGTGATGGCGCTGTTCAGTGCCGCTTTGTCGTCCCGGCTCAGTCGGCGGGCTTGTTTGGTCATCGCGCTGGTGTGTTTGGTGTGGCAATTGGCGCTGTTGAACAATGCGGCCACGGACGCCTATTTCTCGCTCACCTTGCAAACCTGGGAACAGGGCCGGTTCATTCGCTTTCATGGCTTGATTCAATGGATTGGTTGGCTCTGGCCCTACGCCTACATGCTGTATCTGATGCAGCGTTTGTCCGCTTCGGACTCCCATGGGGATGGTTTGCCCCACTTCCATTCTTAAAATACAGGCATGAACAATTCTTCAAAACAGTATTACCAGCGGCATATTTTTTTCTGTTTGAACGAGCGTAAAAATGGCGAAGACGCTTGTGCAAATCACCAGGCGCAGGCTGGCTTCGATCACTGCAAAAGCCGCGTCAAAGCCCTGGGCTTGTCGGGGCCGGGCCAGGTCCGGGTGAACAAAGCCGGCTGTTTGGACCGCTGCGCCGGCGGCCCGGTGGCGGTGGTCTATCCAGAAGGCGTCTGGTACACCTATGTGGATCAACAGGACATTGACGAAATTGTCGACAGCCATTTGAAAGAAGGGCGCGTGGTGGAGCGCCTGCGGACCCCCGAACACCTGGGCCGCTGATGAACGCGGCAACACAGAAGCTCAGCCTGCTGGGTGAGGCGGGGTTGATTGAGGCGCTGTTGGACCAGCCAGACCCTCCGCTGGAAGGCGCTCGTGGCACCGCGGTCATCGCCCATCCGCACCCCTTGTTTGGCGGCACCATGCACAACAAAGTCGTTCAAACGCTGGCCCGGGCTTTTGTGCAATGCGGCTGGCGCGCGGTGCGCTTCAATTTTCGCGGCGTGGGCGCCAGTGCTGGCGTTTATGACGAAGGCCGGGGTGAGCTGGCCGATATGCTGGCCGTGGTGGCGCAGACTGCGCCAGCAGACCAGCCGCTGGCCTTGGCCGGTTTTTCTTTTGGGGCTTTTGTGACCAGCCACGCGTTGGCTCAGACCTGGGCGGACCGGCCGTCGGCCAAAGTGGTGTTGGTCGGTACCGCCGCCTCGCGGTTTGCCGTGGCCGCCTTGCCAACCGAGGCCCATGAGGCGGCACTGGTCGTCCACGGCGAGCAAGATGACACGGTGCCGCTGTCCAGCGTGATGGACTGGGCCCGGCCCCAATCCCTGCCCGTGACGGTGATTCCCGGGGGGGAGCATTTCTTTCACGGGCAATTGCCCCTGCTGAAGTCATTGGTGATGCGCCATTTGCGTGCGTAAAACTCTTTTTCCCCTGTCCCGTCTGAAATTTTTGATGAAAACCAGTTTGAAATTCGGGCAGATGCCCTCGTGGCTGGCCACAGCGGGGTGGCTGATCGCCTGTTGGGTTGGGATGGCGGGTTCGAACGCCTCGGCACAAATGCCCCAACCGCCTGAGGTGGCCGCGCGTGCTTATATTGTTTTGGACGTCACAGCCAACCAAATTTTGGCGGCCAAAGACATCGACATGGCTGTCGAACCGGCTTCTTTGACCAAGCTGATGTCGGCTTATTTGGTGTTTGATGCCCTGAAATCGCGCAAGATCGATCTGAAACAGACCTTCCCCGTCAGCGAACGGGCTTGGAAGATGCCAGGCTCGCGCATGTTTATCGACCCCAAAATGAATGTACCGGTCGAAGATTTGGTGAAAGGCATGATCGTTCAGTCGGGCAACGACGCGACCATGGCCTTGGCCGAGGGTGTGGGCGGCACGGCGGAGCGTTTCGTTGAAATGATGAACACGCAGGCCAAAATTTTGGGCATGAAGGCCACCACCTACAAAAATCCCGATGGCTTGACTGAGGCCGGTCACACCACCACGGCCCGTGATTTGAGTGTGCTGGCCATGCGCTTGATGCGCGATTTTCCCGAGTACGTGGGCTATTACGCCCTGAAAAAATACCGCTTCGCGGGCACCCCCGCGGCGAATGACAGCAATCGCAATTTGTTGTTGTTCCGAGACCCCACGGTGGACGGCTTGAAAACCGGCCACACCGCCGCCGCAGGCTACTGCCTCGTGGCCACAGCTAAAAGGGACTTTCCGAACATAGGCTCGCGCCGCCTGCTGACCGTGGTTTTGGGCACGGTCAGCGACACCGCGCGGGCCAACGAGTCGCAAAAGCTCCTGAATTGGGGCTACACGGCTTTTGAGGCCGTCAAATTGTTCGAGGCCGGTCAAGCCGTGGTCAGTCCCACGTTGTGGAAAGGCCAGAGTGCGACCCTCAAACTGGGCCAGCCAAACGCCATTGTGGTGGCCGTTCCCGCGGGCAGCGCGGCGCAATTGAAAACCCAGGTGGTGCGTCCTGACCCCTTGGTCGCCCCGTACCTCAAGGGCCAAGTGGTGGGGTCGCTCAAGGTCACGCGTGCCGATCAGCCCATGGTGGACGTGCCCTTGATGGCGCTCGAAACCGTGGAGCAAGCCGGCGTGGTGGGCCGTGCCTGGGACGCGCTTCGCCTGTGGATTCAATGACGCCGCAGCGCTTTGGGCGTCCCCAATAGGCCTCAAATTTGCCTCTAGGGCCGAACCGGTATATACTGGAGAGCTTTTCCGCAATTGGAGCGGGGGAGATTCTTTTTTTCTAATCCAAACGTTTAGGGACGTTTTAAACAATGCCAACCATCAATCAATTGGTGCGTCAGGGGCGCGAGGTCGAAACGACCAAGTCGAAAAGCCCTGCGATGCAAAACTCGCCGCAACGCCGCGGCGTTTGTACCCGCGTGTACACCACCACGCCTAAAAAGCCTAACTCTGCGCTGCGTAAAGTGGCCAAAGTGCGCTTGACCAACGGTTTCGAAGTCATTTCGTACATCGGCGGTGA
>CANFYZ010000028.1 GCA_947451385.1 Comamonadaceae bacterium
AGCACAACTGAAGGACGTACAAGGCGGTTCGCAACTTGTTTTCAAATGCCATTTTGGTATTCATTTGAAATTGATTTTAATCATTTGAAACCCAAATATTTCAATTTATTGATTTTTTAGCCCTTCGGAGCGCCGTCCGCTAAGCAGCCGAAATAGCCCGGCATCTCGGTGATTTGGTTGTACGCGCAACTAAATCACTCTAAAATGATTCAGCTTTGCTTGCACAACCCCATGACAGCTTCACCCGACTTCGCCGGCGCAGCGCTGGAAAGAACCCTCACCTACCGCCTGCACCTGCTGCACAAACTGACCGATGCAGACAGCCAGCAGGCCTATCCGGCGCAGGCCGGTTTGTCGCTCAGCGACGGCCGTTGCCTGGCCACCATTGGCAATTTCGCGCCGCTGTCGGTCAAGCTGCTGGCGCAGCGCGCCAACCTGAACAAAAGCCAGGCCAGCCGCGCCGCGCAATCCTTGGTGGCGCAAGGGCTGGTGCACAAGCAAGACCACCCCGAGGACGGGCGGGGTGTGGTGTTGAGTCTGACGCCTCAGGGTCAACAGGTTTTTCAACACACGATGGCGTTGATTGCGCAGCGCAATGTGGCTATTTTTGGCTGCCTGAGCGCGCAAGAACAAGCGAGCCTGAGCCAATTTTTTGACCGCCTGATAGCCCACGCCCGCGGCGGTTGAACTTAGCCCCGAAACACACCATGCACCAGCCCAGCACGCAAGCGCGCCCTTCGATTTATTACCAGTACCAGGTGTTTCAGCCCTGGCTCGCGTCCCAGCACCCCGCGCAGCCGCGCCACAAAGTGGTGATCGTTGGCGCCGGTCCGGCCGGCATGGTGACGGCACTGGAGCTGGCACGCCACGGCGTGGCCAGTGTGGTGTTGAGCGCCGAATTGCAGCTCTCGCAAGGCAGCCGGGCGATTTGTTTCACCCGCCGTTCGATGGAAATTTTGCAGCAAGTCGGCGTGGCCGATCGAATGACCGAAGAGGGTTTGCCTTGGCGCTTTGGCAACTCGTACTACCGGGGCCAGCGGGTGTTCCGCATGGAGGCACCGCACGATGCGGACGATCGTTTTTTCCCGATCATCAATGTGCAGCAACAGTACCTGGAAGAATACCTGCACGAGGCCTGCGCCGGCCATCCGTTGATCGATTTCCGCTGGGGCAACAAGGTCACGCAGATCGATCAACACGAGGGCTTTGCCCAGGTGCAGGTGGACACGCCCGAAGGCCCTTACACCTTGCAGAGCGAATGGGTGGTGGCGGCCGATGGCGGGCGCTCGGGCATCCGCAGCGCCATGAACCTGGAGATGGAGGGCGCTTCATACGAGGGCTTTTTTGTCATTGCAGACATCCGGATTGATTTGCCCTACCCGACCGAACGGCTGGCCTTTTTTGACCCCGAATGGAATCCGGGCAACACCATCTTGATGCACCGCGAGCCGCATGGCATCTGGCGTGTGGACTACCAACTGCCGCCGGGCGAAACGCCTAAAGAGGCGCTGCAACCGGACTCCATGAAGGCCCGCATCGACGCGCAACTGGCGATGATCGGCCACGCGGGCCTGCCGTGGGAAATGGACTGGTCTTCGGTTTACTCCGCCCGCACCCTGACGTTGCCTGACTTTGTCCATGGCCGCACCATCTTCACCGGCGATGCCGCCCATTTGCTGCCGATCTTCGGCGTGCGCGGCGCCAACACCGCTTTTCAAGACGCGCAATCACTGGGCTGGCATTTGGCGTATGTGGTACAGGGTCTGGCAGGGCCGCAACTGCTGACCAACCACAGCGCCGAGCGGGTGGGCGCAGCGCGCGAGATCATCACCGAGGCGGGCAAAAGCACGCGCTTCATGGCACCGCCCAGCCCGGGCTTTCGCTTGTTGCGTGATGCCGTTTTGTCGCTCTCGCTGACGCAAGAATTCGTCCGCCCGCTGTACCACTGGCGCACCTCCAGGCCGCACGAATACACGCACTCCCTGCTCAACAGCACAGACGACGACAACGCACTGTTCACCGCCGGACCGGCGCGCGGCGCACCGCCGCAAAACGTGTGTTTGGGGGCCAATGATTTTTTGCTCGACCACCTGGGCGGCGGCTTTGATTTGCTGGTGGTCACCGATGCCCCCGCCTTGCCCACGCCACTGCAAGACACCATCGCGGCGGCGCGCCAGCGTGGTATGCCTTTGCGGGTCACGGCGGTGGGTGCCGCGCTCCCGGTACAAGGCGCTGACCAGCACCTGCCCGACGCCGACGGCCACCTGCGCCAGCGTTATGGCTTGCCCGCCCAGGGCGGTGCTTACTTGCTGCGACCGGACCAGCACATTTGTGCGCGCTGGCTGACGCTGGACGCCTCCCGTTTGCAAGCCGCTTTGAACACCGCCTTACCGCCATGATTGCTGACCCCACCCAACCAATGACAGCCCCACCCAACGCCCTCACCATCGACGGTCTGGAAACCGTGTACGACGCGCTGGCCAGCGCCATTGACCAAGCGGGAGCCGACAAAGCCCAGCTGTTTCTCGTCAAGCTGGCCTTGCTCCAAGCCAACGCCTTGGGCGATGCGGCCCTGGCACAAACGCAGATCGATGCAGCGCTGAAAGATCTTTAAACCGCTCAGCGCCGGCCAAAAATCGCGGTGCCAACCCGCACCATCGTGCTGCCTTCTTGCACGGCCGCTTCCAGGTCGGCCGTCATGCCCATGGACAAAGTGTCCAGCGCCAGCCCCTGGGCTTTCAGTTGCGACCACAGCGCATGGGCCTGCGCATGCACGGCGCGGGTGCGTGCAGGGTCGTCATCGGGCTCGGGAATCGTCATGATGCCGCGCAACTGCAAATGCGGCAAAGCGGCTACCGCATGCGCCAGCGCCAGCGCCTCGCCAGGTACCACGCCGGATTTGTTGGCGCCGCCATCGATGTTGACCTGGATGCACACTTGCAAAGGCGGCCGTCCTGCCGGACGCTGCGCCGACAGCCGTTCGGCAATTTTCAGACGGTCGACCGAATGCACCCAGTCGAAATGCTCGGCCACCAAGCGGGTCTTGTTGCTTTGGATCGGGCCAATGCAATGCCACTCCAAATCCAAATCACGCAAAGCCTGGATTTTCTCCACGCCCTCTTGAATGTAGTTCTCGCCAAAGGCGGTTTGTCCCGCCGCATGGACTTGCCGCACCTCGTCTGCGCCAAAGGTTTTGGACACCGCCAGCAAACGCACCGCCGCCGGGTCGCGGCCTGCCGCTTGGCAAGCCGCCTGGATGCGCGCTTGCACGCGCTGGAGATTTTCAGCAAGGACAGACATAATCTTTGCAAGGGTACCAAATCTACAGAGTCACCCCACAACACGCAGCAGGGAGACGCCATGCAGGTCCACGACACCGCAGACAAAGTGGTGCGCCAAGCACTGCGCCTGGGCGCCTCCGACCTGCATCTTTCAGCCGGCTTGTCGCCGATGGCCCGGGTCGATGGCGTGCTCAGCCGCATGGACGCTGAAGCCCCCGCCTGGAGCGACGCCCAAGTGCGTCAATTCATGGAGCAGCTCATGGCCCCCCTGCGTTGGACGGCTTTTCAAACGCAACACGAAGACGACTTTGCCTTTGCCCACCCTGAATGGGGTCGCTGGCGCGTGAATGCTTTTGAACAACAGCGCGGCGCGGCCTTGGTGATGCGCTGTATTCCCAGCACGGTCCCCAGCTTGACCGAACTGCATGCGCCCGCCTTGTTCAGCCGGTTGGCGTTACGAGCCCAGGGTTTGATTTTGGTCACCGGACCCACCGGCTGCGGCAAGTCGACCCTGCTCGCGGCGCTGCTGGACCACGTCAACCGCTCACTCCAGGGGCATTTGCTGACCATCGAAGACCCGATTGAATTTGTGCATACCCCCAAGCAATGTGCCATCAACCAGCGCGAGGTGGGTTTGCACAGCCTCAGCTTTGAGGCGGCCTTGCGTTCCGCCTTGCGTGAAGACCCGGATGTGATTTTGATTGGCGAGTTGCGCGATCTGGCCACCATTCGCTTGGCCTTGACGGCGGCCGAAACCGGCCATTTGGTGCTGGCCTCGCTGCACACCGCCAGTGCGCCGCAAGCCATCGACCGGATGGTGGACGTTTTTCCATCCGATGAAAAAGACATGGTCCGCACCCTGCTGGCCGACGCCCTGCTGGCGGTGGTGACGCAAACCCTGTGCCCGCGACAAAACCAGGCCGGCCGCGTGGCGGCGCACGAAATCATGGTGGCCACGCCTGCGGTGCGGAATCTGATACGCGAAGGCAAAACAGCCCAGCTGTATTCGGTCTTGCAAACGGGGGCCCAGATGGGCATGCAAACGCTGGACCAAAGCCTGAACGCACTGCAGCAAAGCGGCCAAATCTCAGCCGAAACGGCGCGCAGCCTGGCCCGCTTTCCTGCGAGCGTGTCGCCCTGAGCACCGCAGACCTGCTGCACCCCGGCGCGCCACCTGCTAAATTACCACCTTCGCCATTTCTACCGACCCTTCTGAGGCACGCCCATGAGCAGCTTGAACACCAAACCCTACGAATCCACACCTGCCCGCCGCGTCGCCTTTTTGGGCCTGGGCGTCATGGGCTTTCCCATGGCAGGCCACTTGGCACGCGCCGGCCACCAGGTCACGGTGTACAACCGCACCGCAGCGAAGGCCGAAGCCTGGTGCACAGAATTTGCCGATGCGGTCGGCGGCGCCCATCACGCGGCCACACCGCGCGAAGCGGTAGCCCATGCCGAGATCGTTTTTTGCTGCGTCGGCAATGACGACGATTTGCGCGGTGTGGTGTTGGGTGCCGATGGCGCGTTTGCTGGCATGGCGCCAGGCGCGGTTTTTGTCGATCACACCACCGCCTCGGCCAGCGTGGCGCGCGAGCTGAACGCCAAGGCCCAAAGCCTGGGTTTGGCCTTTGTCGACGCCCCCGTTTCGGGGGGCCAAGCAGGCGCACAAAACGGCATGCTCACCGTCATGTGTGGCGGCCAACAAGCTGACTTTGACCGGGTCAAACCAGCAGGGATGGCGTTTTCACGCGCCTTCACCCTGCTGGGTGATGCCGGCGCCGGTCAGCTCGCCAAAATGGTGAACCAGATTTGCATCGCCGGTCTGGTGCAAGGCTTGTCTGAAGCGATTGCCTTTGGTCAACATGCAGGTCTCGACATGAATGCGGTGCTGGACGTGATCAGCAAAGGCGCTGCACAAAGCTGGCAAATGGAAAACCGGGGCAAAACCATGGTGGCCGACCAATTCGACTTTGGCTTTGCCGTGGACTGGATGCGCAAGGACCTGGGCTTGGTCATGGACGAGGCCAAACGCAACGGTGCGCGCTTGCCAGTCACCGCCCTGGTCGATCAGTTTTATGCCGATGTGCAGCAGCTGGGCGGGCGTCGCTGGGACACCTCCAGCTTGATCAAGCGCCTGCGCTGAGCGCGAGCCGCCACGCGCTGAAGGCGTGGCGGGATGCCGCCTTACTTGGCGGAGGTTTGCGCGCTCAAGCGCTTGAGCTCTTCTTCGGTGATGATGTCCAGCACGCGAACCACTTTGGTCACGCCGCTGACGCTGCGCGCAATGTCGGTGGCGCGCTGGGCTTCGCGACTGGTCACGCGGCCCATCAAATACACGACACTGTTTTCGGTGACGATCTTGAAGGCGTAAGACTGCAGGTCTTTGGCATCCAAAAAGTAGGCCTTGATTTGCCCTGTGATGATCGCGTCTTTAGAGCGCTGGGTCAGCGTGCTGACGGGTTGCACCGTCAACTCATTGGCCACCGCTTTGACATTTTCTTGACTCTGCGCCAATTTGTCAGCGAGTTCTTTTTGTGCGGCCGTGGCCACTTCGCCGGTCAAGAGCACTTGGCGGTTGTAGCTGGTGACATTGACATGGCTGTTCTCACCCAGATTTTGGCGCAGGCCTTGCGCCGTGCGCAGTTCAATGCTTTCATCTTCCAACTGGATGCCCGAGGTTCGACGGTCCACCGCCACCATGCCCGTCATCACCACGCCGCCCACCATCAAGGGGGCGCAGGCCGACAAGCCCGAAAGCAAAGCGGCAGCCGCCAAGGTCATCGCCAAGGTGCTTTGAATTGATTTTTTCATTCACTTATCTCCTGTTCACCCAGTAACTGGGCATCCACGCCATCACATAAACAGTGCAACACCAGTTGTTGCACTTCACGAATTCGCGCCGCCCGCTCGTGGGGTACGCACACATGCACGTCCGTCTCGCGCAGCAATTTGGCCAAGGCCCCACCGCCTTTGCCGGTCAAGGCAATCACCGTCATCTCTCGCTCATGCGCTGCGCTCACGGCTTGCTGTAACACCTTCTCTTCGCCGGTCGCGGTGATCACCAGCAGCACATCGCCCATGTGGCCAAGCGCGCGCAATTGCCGCGCCAAGATCTGATCATCGGGCAAGGCGGCCCAAGCTGCGCCTTCTGCGCTCAAAGCCAGCGCCGCCAACTCGGGACGCTCACGCTCGAAGCCACCGACAAACAAACCCGCAAAATAAGGCGCTGACACAGCCGTCCCGCCCCAGCCCGCCACCAACACCTTACCGCCACTGGTGACGCAAGCCAGCAAGGCCTGGATGCCCGCTTCGACCGGTTTGGCCAAGGGCTCAGCGGCTTGGTATTGCAAGTCGGCGCTGTCAATGAAATGCTGCTGAATGCGGAGGTCTAACATGGCCTGTGATGATAACCTTTCAGGCTGTCGGGCCTGTGAAGAATTCAGGCTTGACCGCCATCAAAAGCCGCTTGTAACCACTGCAAGCCGTCGGCCTCGACCAGCACCACATCAAATCGGGCCGGTGGCAAACGGCGCCAACGCATCAAATAGTGGCGCGCCGCATAAATGATGCGCCGTTGTTTGACCCGCCCCACACTGGCGGCAGCCCCGCCAAAAGCCTGGCTGCCGCGTTGGCGGACCTCAACAAACACCACGGTATGGTCGGGCAGTTGCATGATCAAATCAATTTCACCCCCACCGCGTCCCGGCGTCCGATAATTGCGCTGTAACAAACGCAAGCCCCGATCCTGCAAATAAGCCAACGCCTTTTCTTCGGCGGCGTCGCCCTTGGATTTGGTGGTTTGCGTTTTATTGAGGAACTCCATTGACTCTGCCTCCCTTGCATGCTTCGGACGAAACGCCCGCCCTGGACACCAGCACCTCGCCTGTCAAGGGCTCTGCGGCGACGGCCTGGTCACGGGCTTTGGCGGCGGCGCATGACACCAGTTCGCACCAGCACCATCCCACGCACACCCTTTATGTGGTCGCCACCCCCATCGGCAATCTGGCCGACATCACCCTACGCGCTTTGCACGTGATCAGTCTGTGCGATGTGATTGCCTGCGAGGACACGCGTCACACGCAGCAGCTCTTGCGCGCCTATGGCATCGACCGCAGCCACGCCCAGCTGCTGGCCCTGCACCAGCACAACGAGCAAGCCGGCGCGCAAGACGTGGTGGCGCGTTTGGGTCAAGGTCAGCGTGTGGCGTATCTGAGCGATGCCGGCACGCCCGCCATCAGCGACCCGGGGGCCCGCTTGGTGGACGCGGTGCGCAGCGCCGGCTTTAGGGTCCTGCCCCTGCCCGGGGCCAGCAGCGTCACCACCGCTTTGAGTGCCTCGGGCATGACCAGCGACCAAGGCTTTGTATTTGTCGGCTTCTTGCCCAGCAAGGCCACCGAGCGCCAGCATGCAGTGCAAACCCTGGCCAGCGAGCCCCGCGCCATGGTGCTGCTGGAGGCGCCGCACCGCATCGAAGCATTGGCCCAGGCCCTGAGCGTGCTGGGGCCCCGCCGCGTCACGGTGGGGCGCGAGTTGACCAAACAGTTTGAAAACATCGACACCCTGGCGGCCAGTGAACTGCCCGCCTGGCTGGCCGCCAAGCCCGAGCGCCAGCGCGGGGAGTTTGTGCTGGTGATCCACGACGCGCCCACAAGCACCGCATCTGGTGACGGCCTCAGGGTGCTGCAGTTGCTGCTGCCCGAGCTGCCTTTGAAAACCGCCGTCAAGTTGGCGGCCGAGATCAGCGGTGAAAGCAAAAACGCCTTGTACGAACAAGCCCTGCAGCTGAAAAACACCCGCCCCGACGGCTCGCTCTGAAGATCACAAGCGACTCAGCGTTTGCGCAAACCCAGCCAAATGACCGTGGCCACCACCAGCAAAGCCCCGACCACCTGAATCGGGGCAATCGCTTGGTCCAGCAGCGCCCAGGCCAGCACCAGCGCAAACACCGGCTCCACATTCATGATGGCCGAGTTGCCCACCACGCCCAATCGGGGCAACACGGTGAACAGGATGGTGAAAGCGGTGCCGTACAAAAACGACAGCAAGCCCAGGCCCCACCAGCCTGGCAGCGCCGTGGGCCAATGGAATCCGTCCTGCGACAAAGCGCCCGTGATGGCGAACACCGCCACCAAACCCATGGTCGAGAAAGTGCGCAAACGCCCGTCCAGACTGCCGACCTCGTGCTGGGTCAGCACCATGGCCAAGCCAAAGGTGGCCGATGCGGCCAGCGCAAACGCAATGCCCACACCAATCAGGCTCCAATGCGCCGCGGCACCCAGCCCCGAGGCGGCACCGAGCACATCCAGCGCCAGCGCCAAACCAAACAGCATCAAGGGCATGGCCAACAGCAGGGCGCGCTCGGCGCGATGGCCGTACAAAATGCGCGCCCACAAAGCGGTGGACAAGGGGTAGGTATTGAACGCCAACAAGGCCAAGGCCACCGGCAAACGGGCCACCGCCGAATACAGGCACAGGCTTTGCACCGCAATCAGCGCGCCGATGCCGAACAAGAATTTCTTTTGCCGAGGGGTGGTGGCCCAAGAGGCTTTTTGCCGCCACAGCAACACACCCACCACCAACGCGGTGAGGGCACTGCGGCAACTCACGGCCGTGACCACGTCCACACCATGGTTGAAAGCAAAACGGGCGGCCACGTGGTTGGCCCCCATCATCAAGGCCACCAACAACAGGGTGGCAAATGCGATGCCTGTCAGGGCTTTACGTTCCGAACTCATGCCCTCATTGTGCGGGGTACAGCCCGTGCACTCTGGCATGCAAGCGACTCAGGCCCAGCAACGCATCGGTGAACGGTGTGGCCACCTGGGTCAACTGGCCCAGTTCGCGCACGGCGCTGACCAAGGCATCGAGCTCAATGCTTTTGCCCGCTTCCACGTCTTGCAGCATCGAAGTTTTGAAAGCACCCAACTTGCGCGTCACCGCATGCCGGTCTTCGGGCTGCTGATCGATCGGTATGCCCAAATTCTCGCCAATCGCCTTGGCCTCCAACATGACGCTGGAGATGAAGTTGCGCACCAACTCGTCATTCAAAATCAAATCGGTGGTGGCGCCGGTGAGGCCGCTGACCGGGTTCACCGTCATATTGCCCCACAGCTTGTACCAAATGTCTTTTTGTATTTGCCCGGACACGCTGGCCGACAAACCAGCGCGGGTCAACAGCGCCACCCAGGCTTGCGCGCGTTCAGTGGCGCGGCCCGAAGGTTCACCCACAATCAGTCCGTTGCCAAAGTGGTGGCGAATCACGCCGGGCGCATCGACCGAGCAGCTGGCATGGACCACGCCGCCCAGCACATGGGCCGCCGGTATGCCTTGCGCAATCGCGCCTGTGGGGTCAATGCTTTGCAAACGCGTCTCAGCCAGTGCGCCACCAAATCCTTGCAAAAACCACCAGGGCACGCCGTTCATGGCCGTAAACACCACAGTGTCTGGACCCAGCAGCGGGGCGATGTGCGCCGCCACCTCGGCCAGCGCAGGCGCTTTGACGGCGACCACCACCACGTCTTGCACACCCAAATCGGCGGGCTGATCCGACGCTTGCACGGCCACCGTGTGTGTTTCGCCGCCCTGGTGCAGCGTCAACCCCCGGGCGCGCAAGGCTTGCAATGTGGTGCCCCGCGCCACCGCGCTGACGTGGCCACCCGCTTGCGCCAGTTGCACACCCAACCAGCCACCGATGGCGCCCACGCCGTAAATACAAACTTTCATGCGCGGTATCCCTCGTCGACTCTGTGCACCTGACGCACCATGGCATCGAACACATCGCGGCCTGCGCCATGGTTCGGATTGAACTGCAAGGCATCGCGCGTGCAGCGGGCCGCCACCGATTCGGGCACCGGAATGGCTGCGCCCATGCTGAGCGTGGCCAACTGGATTTCGCAGGCGCGTTGCAGGGTCCACAAAATCGCAAAGGTTTGGGGCACGGTGTGGCCCCAGGCCAGCAAGCCATGGTTGCGCAAAATCACAGCCGGTTTCTGGCCGATGCTGTGCAGCAAACGCGGTGCTTCATCGGCATGGATGGTGATGCCTTCAAAGTCATGGTAGGCCACCATGTCATGCAACTGAGCCGAGTAAAAATTGGTTTGCTGTAAGCCGCCTTGCAAGCAGGCCACCGCCACGCCCGCGGTGGTGTGGGTGTGCATCACACAATGCGCGTCGGGCAAGGCATCGTGAATGGCGCCATGCACGGTGAAGCCAGCAGGGTTGACCGGGTGGGGCGAGCCGTCCAGCACCTCGCCTTGCAAATTGATTTTGACCAAGTT
Source organism: Comamonadaceae bacterium (assembly GCA_947451385.1). GTDB lineage: Bacteria > Pseudomonadota > Gammaproteobacteria > Burkholderiales > Burkholderiaceae_C > Limnohabitans_A. Next base: position 10,559 of record CANFYZ010000028.1, read on the forward strand.
GCTGGCGGTGACTTCGCTGTAGTGCAAGCCAAAAGGATTGATCAAAAATTGCTTGTCATCACCACTCACCGAAGCCGGCAAGCGCAGGGTGATGTGGTTGTAAATCATCTCGGTCCAACCCAGCATCGCAAACACCCGGTAGCAAGCGGCCAGTTCCACCCGGGCGGTCCATTCGTCGGGATGCACCCTGCCCTCCAAGCTGGGGACGCTCTGGATGTGCAGCGCCATCTCAATACACCTTGCCCGTGGCGTCAGCGGGCTTCTGCGCACCCTTGAAGCGCGACACCAGTCCGGTGGTGTGACGCATCAGCAAATTCGTGTCCAAGCCGACGGCCACAAAGACCGCCCCCAGGTCAATGTAATGCTGCGCCAGCTTTTCGTCTGGGGTCAAAATGCCTGGCGCTTTGCCGGCTTTCAAGATGCGGGCGATGGCGTCCTCGATCGCGCCTTGCACCACCGGATGGCCTGAATTGCCGACATAGCCCATGGACGCCGACAGGTCGGCCGGGCCAATGAAAACACCATGCACACCGGGCGTGTTGGCGATGGCGTCCAGGTTGTTCAGCGCGTCTTGCGATTCCGCCTGCACCAGCAAACAAACTTGGTCGTTGGCTTCTTTGGCGTAGTTGGCGTAATGCCCCCAGCGTGAGGCGCGGGCACCGGCCATGCCGCGCACACCGCCCTGGCCATCGTCTTGGGGGTAGCGCATGGCGCGCACGATCGATGCCGCCTGCTCGGCCGTGTCGACCATGGGCACCAGCAAGGTCTGTACGCCCAAATCCAGGTACTGCTTGATGATGACCGTGTCGCCCACGGGCACACGGGCAATCGCATGGTTGCCCGGATAGGCGGCGATGGTTTGCAAATTGGCCTGGATGCTGGCCAGGTCGTTGGGCGCGTGTTCGCCATCGACCAGCAACCAATCGAATCCGGCACAAGCGCAGATTTCGGCACTGTAGGCGCTGGCCAATCCCAGCCACAAACCAATTTGGGTTTGTCGTGCGGCCAGGGCTTGTTTGAAGGTGTTGACAGGGGTTTTCATGCGCGTCTCCGGTTAAATGAATGTAAATTCCAAGCGGCCCAAGGGGCCATAGTCCACATCGAACACATCGCCCACTTTGGCAGGGGCGGGTTTGGTGAAGGAGCCTGCGAGCACGATCTCGCCCGCTTGCAAATGCTCACCCCAAGGGGCCAGTTTATTCGCCAGCCAGGCAATGCCGATGGCCGGATGCCCCTGCACGCCGGCCGCCAGGCCGGTTTCTTCTACCACCCCGTTTTGTCGCAACACCGCGCCGCACCAGGGCAGATCGGTGGTGAGCGGGTCGACCCGGTTGGCACCGAGCACGATGCCCGCATTGGCCGCGTTGTCGCTGATGGTGTCGTACACCTTTCGCATCACCTTGGTGTGGCGGTCCAATTGTTCAATGCGCGCATCGATGATTTCGACAGCGGGGGTGACGTAATCGGTGGCGTCCAGCACTTGCTCCACGGTCACCTGCGGGCCGCGCAATGCTTTTTTCAAGATGAACGCGAGCTCGACTTCCACGCGGGGTGCGATAAAATTCGCAAAAGGAATCTCCAGCACCTGGCCCGGTGTGCAGGTGTAGCGCATATCGTCGAGCAGGGTGCCGTAGTCCGGCTCGTCAATTTGGCTGGAGACTTGCATGGCCCGGCTGGTCAGGCCAATTTTGTGGCCAATCATGGTGCGCCCTTCGGCGAATTTGAGCTGCATCCAGGCGCGGTTGATGCGGTAACCGTCTTCCACCGTCATGCCTGGAAAGCGCTTGGAAAAATGCTCAATCTGCACCCGTGATTTTTCGGACTGGTGCAACTCGGCAGCGAGTTGTTGGATCTGGAGATCTGACAGAACAGACATGGCTCAGGCCTTGTTGAAAAGAGGATGCAAGTTGCTGTGTTTGGCGTCAAACACTTCGGGACCTTCGTCGATTTGCAGCGTGATGCCGATGTGGCGCTGCGCCATGACGGGCGCAAAAAAAGCTTTCGCCACCTCGACCAGGGTCGCCCCCGCACGTTGCTGCGTGGCGGGGCTGCGACCGCGCCCCATGCGCACATTCAGGTAGACGAAAGCGTAGTCGCCCGAACCCCCATGGGGGTTGTGATCATGCAGACCCGCAGCTTGGCCGGCCGCACCGCCATCGGCCACCGCATAGTGCGGCGCGGGGTAGGCCAGCACACGCGTGCCGCCGGTGGGGAAGACCTGTTTGCCGGCCTCGTCTTGCACGGTGAGCATGGCATCGGCCATCTGCCGACACAGTGCCGTCATGTTGACCTCATGGTCGAGTTGACCGGTATAGAGAATGACCAAATGGGGCATGCGTTTTTCTCCTTACAGCCGGGTGCTGATGGCGGTGTAGCCCTCGGCCGCACTGGCCACCGGGGCAGGCACGTGTGCGCCGTCCTGCGGTGTCACCTCAAAAATAGCGTTGAGTTGGCCGGTCCCGCTGGCACCAAAGTACGGCGTGACCATGTCCACGCCGCCGTCGTAGCCGGTCCAACCGAGCGCGCCCATCAGCATGGCGGTGTCGTGCATAAAACCTTCGCCGTGGCCTTTGCTGGCGTACTCGGGCAGCATCTCGCAAAACGCTTTCCACTCGCGATTCGCCCACATCTGCAGCACCTGCTTGTCGAGTTGCTCCAAAAACGGGCTCCAGATTTTGTGCGCAAACTCGGGGGCCAGACCGTTTTGTGCAAAGCGGTGAGACAGTGAGCCGCTGGCCAGGAACGCCACCTTGCCAGCGTAATGTTTTTCAACTGCTTCTCGCATGGCCCATCCCAGGCGCGCACTGTCGGCCAGGTAATGCACCATGCACAGCGCCGAAACCGAGACCACCTTGAAGTGCTGGTCGGCGTTCATGTAACGCAGCGGCACCAGCGTGCCGTATTCGGGCTGCAGTGTGGTGTTGTCGTGCGCCAGCGTTTCCACGCCGTGCTCGTTGGCCACCTTGGCGAGCAAATGCCCCAGCTCCGGATTGCCCGGCGACTCGAAAGCCATGTGGTGGATGAAGTGCGGCAGCTCGTTGCTGGTGTAGTCGCCTTTGAAGTGCGGCGCGCAATTGATGTGGTAGTTCGCGTTGACCAACCAGTGCGTGTCGAACACCACCAGCGTGTCCACACCGAGTGCGCGGCAGCGACGGCTGATTTCTTTGTGGCCGTCGATGGCGCTTTGGCGTGTGCCAAAACGCGGCCCCGGAATTTCACTCAGGTACATGCTGGGCACGTGGGTGATTTTGGCGGCGAGGGCGAGCTGTCCCATGGTGATTCCTTTTTCAACTCTCGGCGGTGATACCGGCCTTGCGGATCACCTGCGCGTATTTGTCGGTCTCGCTGCGAATAAAACTCGCAAAACGCTCAGGCGTGCCGGCCAAGGAGACGATGCCGCCTTCTTGAAAGGCTTGCACAACGGCGGGGGCCTGCAATGCCTTGTTGATCTCGGCATTCAGGCGTTGCACCACTGCGTCGGGTGTGCCGCTGCGCGCCAACATGCCGTTCCACGAATTCGATTCAATCGGCAAGCCCTGCTCGGTGAGTGTGGCGACCTGGGGCGCAAGAGGTGAGCGCTTGGCCGTGGCCATGCCCAAGGCAACCAACTTGCCGCTGTGCACATGCTGGCGAAATTCGGGCCAGTTGCCGAACATCACCGTCACTTGTCCACCCATCAAATCATTCAGCGCGGGGGCCTGGCCCTTGTAGGGCACATGGATCATCTCAATGCCCGCCTGCGCTTCGAACATGGCGCCCGACAGGTGGGCCGAGGTGCCTGCGCCAAACGAGGCATAGCTGAGCTTGCCAGGCTGTTTTTTCGCAGCGGCGATCACATCGGCCACGGTCTTGAGGCCACTGGCCGCGTGGGTGGCCAGCACATGCTCCGACATGCCCATCAGCCCGACCGGGCGCAGATCGCGCAGGCCGTCATACGGCAGGTTTTTCACCAGCGTCTGATTCACGCAAAAGCTGTTGGCCACCGTGACCAGGGTGTAGCCATCCGGCTGCGATTTGGCCGCCAGGTCCACGCCGAGCACCGTGCCTGCACCGGGCTTGTTGTCCACCACCACGGGCTGGCCCAGCGCTTTGGTGAGTTCGGTGGCAACCAGGCGCGTGACCACGTCGGTGGTGCCGCCCGGCGTAAAAGGCACGATCAGCCGGATCGGCTTGGCGGGCCAAGTCTGCGTCTGGGCTTGCGTCTGGGCCTGCGCAGCCCAAGGCAGTGCGGCCGCTGCGCCCAAAATCAACGTGCGGCGCTGCATGGCAACTCCTTGGTGTGCGGCATGGAGGGCGACCAGAGCGTCATAGCACTCGCCACAAGGTCCAACCCCAGGCGGCCCACAGCCCAAGCAACACCAGCAAGCTGGCCGCAAAGAGCTTGAAGCGTTTGAGGACCCCATTGCTGCCGCATTGCACCGCACTGTGCCCCACCCGAAGCAAGACATACACCCAGGCCAGCAGCAAGGCGCCCAGATTGACGGTTTGCGTGACGAACAGGCCGATGCAGGCCACGTAAAACATCACCGGGGTTTCAAACAGGTTAGAGAAGTTGTCTGCGCAGCGGGTGTCTTTCAGGACTGCCGCAAACTCACCCCGGGTGGACACCTTTTGCGGGTGCACACGCAACGCTTTGAACTGGCGAATGCGTTCGCGAAACGTCAAGCAAGTCACCACCAGCACCAAAATCATCATGGCAAAAACAGGGCCCCAAATGGCCAAGGGGTTCACAGTCATCGTGATCTCCAATTTGAATGTCGTTGGACTCAAACGCCCCAATGCGGAATGTGGTGGCCGCCCAGGCTCACGGCGACGTTTTTGGGCTCACAGAACACTTCGTAGCTCCAGGTGCCCCCTTCGCGGCCGGTGCCGCTGGCCTTGGTGCCGCCAAAGGGCTGGCGCAGGTCGCGCACGTTCTGGCTGTTGACAAAACACATCCCGGCCTCCACCGCAGCGGCGACGCGGTGCGCTTTGCCAATGTTTTCGGTCCACACATAGCTCGACAGTCCGTACTGAATGTCATTGGCCAACGCAATCGCGTGCGCCTCGTCTTTGAAGGGGATCAGGCAGGCCACGGGGCCAAAGATTTCGTCTTGCGCGATCTTCATGCGGTTGTCCACATCGGCAAACACGGTCGGCCAAATGAAGTTGCCTTTTTGCAAGTCACCCGTCAACGCGGGTGCATAACTCGGCCGGTCCACGCCCCCGCACAGCAGCGTCGCCCCCTCTTTCGGGCCGAGTTCGATGTAGCTGCGCACCTTGGCCAGGTGGGCCTGCGAAATCATGGGGCCGACGATGGTTTTTTCGTCGAGCGGATCGCCCACCGTGATGCGCTTGGCGCGCGCCGTAAATTTGTCCACAAAGTCGGCATAGATGCTTTGCTGCACCAAGATCCGGCTGCCAGCCGTACAACGCTCGCCATTGTTGCTGAAGATCATGAACACGGCGGCGTCCAGCGCGCGGTCCAGATCGGCATCTTCAAAAATCACAAACGGGCTTTTGCCGCCGAGTTCCATGCTGAACTTTTTGAGGCCCGCGCTTTGCACGATGCGGTTGCCGGTGGCGGTGGAGCCGGTAAAGCTGATGGCGCGCACATCGGGGTGCGCGACCAACGGCTCGCCCGCGGCTTTGCCGTAACCATGGACCAAGTTCAATACGCCTTCAGGCACACCCGCTTCCAGCGCCAACTCGCCTAGGCGCGCCGCGCTCATCGGCGAGAGCTCGCTCATCTTAAGGACCGCGGTGTTGCCAAAGGCCAGGCAGGGTGCCACCTTCCAGGTCGCAGTCATGAAAGGCACATTCCACGGCGAGATCAAGGCGCACACCCCGACGGGATGAAACAAGGTGTAGTTCAGGTGCGTGGGCGTGGGGTAGGTGTGTCCATCCACACGGGTGCACATTTCGGCAAAGTAGTGGAAGTTGTCGGCCGCACGCGGCACCAACTGCTTGCCGGTCTGGCTGATGGTTTGGCCGCAGTCTTTGGTCTCGGTTTCCGAGATTTCAGGAACATGTTTCGTGATCAACTCGCCCAACTTGCGCATGATCTTGGCGCGCTCTGGGGCCGGGGTCGCGGCCCATGCAGGAAACGCCGCTTTCGCGGCCGCCACAGCGGCTTGGACTTCCGCCTCCCCCCCTGAGGCCACTTCGGCCAATACCTCCTGCGTTGCAGGGTTGATGGTTTCAAAATAGTCTGTGCCGGCCACGGCCTGGCCATGGATCAAATGGTCGATGCGCATGTTCATCCTTGGGAAATGGTGTTGATCAGGGCGCCCAGGCCCGCAATTTCGGTACGCACGACGTCGCCCGGCTGACAGTCAACCACGCCATCGGGCGTCCCGGTCAGGATCACGTCGCCGGGTTGCAGTGTCATGAAGCTGCTGAAATACTCAATCAGCGTGGGCACATCAAAAATCATGTCGCGGGTGTTCCCGCTTTGCGTGACCTGCCCATTGACCGTGGTTTGCAGCGCCAAGGCCATCGGGTCGGGGACATCCGCGGCATCCACCAGCCAAGGGCCGATGGGCGTGCAGGTGTCCCGGTTTTTGACGCGCAGGTTCGGGCGGTACCAGTTTTCCAAATAGTCGCGGATGGCGTAGTCGTTGGCCACGCTGTAACCTGCGATGAAATCATAGGCATCGGCTTTTTGGATATGCCGCGCGGTGCGCCCGATCACCACGGCCAGCTCGCACTCGTAGTGCATGTTTTTGACGTCAGCAGGGCGACGGGTGTAGGCGCGATGGCCGATGAACGCTGCTTCGCCCTTCATGAAGGCCAGCGGTTCCTCCGGGGCTTTGAAGGCCAGCTCTTTGGCGTGGTCAGCGTAGTTCAGCCCCAGAGCAATCACGGTGCGGGCTTGGGCCACAGGGGCCAGGGGCGGCAGCCAAACCACTTCTTCAAAATCCACTAGCCGGCCGGCGTGCGGACTGCGGGTCAAGCGCAGTTGGCCTTCGCACTCGACGGCCTCGTGCAGGGCGCCAGCCCAAGCAATGCGGGCGTGTTTCATACAGCCCCCCCTGCGGTCAAGGTTTGACTCAAGGCGGCAAAGCCGGGGGCTTCAATGCGCACCGTGTCGCCTGCACGCGCGGTGGCGCGTGCTCCATTGGCCAGGCAGTCGCTGCCCAACATCAACACATCGCCTTCTTGCAGGCTCATGAACTCGGTCACATCGGCCAGCAATTGGGCCAGCGGGCGTTTGAGTTGTGACAAATCGACGCTCTGCACCCGCGTGCCATTGCAGCTGACTTGCAGGGTGAGGCCCGCCACCTCCAGACCGGCCCAGGGACGCCTCTGGCCCACCGCCAGATACCCGTCGCGGCAGCGAAATTTGACCGGCGGGCGGTAGTAACTGCTGTGCGGAACAGCCCAGTCGTTGAGCAAGACCGCGTAGGCAGGCTGACCCGCCGCCCCCATGACCACGCCCAGCGTGGCACCGATCTCGACCTCGGTGATGCCGTCTTGCAGCACGAGCTGCGCCGTGGGGTTGAAGGTGTTGGCGCTTTTGACATACAACACGGGCGTTTGGGGCGCGGCCTTGTAGGGGTCTTGCGTCATGCGCGGCGCCCACAAGTCCCACTCACGCTGAAAATTAAGCAGGGGACCATACACCGTGCCCTGGGGTTGCCAGGGGCTCTGCGCGGTTCGAATGAGCGACATGACTTATTCCTCTTCCAATTCAGGGACGGGGGATTTGGCCACCGCCATCCCCGTCGATTCCAGTGCGATCACGCCATCCAACAACGCGTACAAGGCCTTCAAATGGTCTTTGCCCAGTTGCTGTTCCATCCAGGCGTAGTGCGCCTCAATGGTTTGTGACAAAGCCTGCACCTTGGCCAGCCCGAGCGCGGTCGCGCGCACCACCGTGCTGCGCGCATCTTGCGCACAACGGGCCCGGGTGATCAAACCATCGCGCTCCATGCGCGCCAACACGCCGGTGAGGCTGGGGCCCAGCAAAAAGGCCTCGCGCGCCACCCGGCCGGTTTCAATGCCGTCGGCCTCTTCGGCATGCTCACCCAAAACGCGCAACACGCGCCATTGCTGGTCAGACAAACCCTGGTCACGCAGGCTGGGCCGGGTGTGGGTCATGACCGCTTCGCGCGCTTGCAACAACAGACGCGGCAAATTGCGATGGAGAAAGGGCGGGGACATCATTTGCGGGGACATCATTTATTTAACATGTTAAATGATTGACCTCGAAGTGGTCCCCGGGTTTACCCTCGGGCGGTACCCAAGTTCGATGGCCCACAGGAACCGACTCGGGTCGGCCCGGCAGCTCGTCCAGCCCGGCTATAGTCAGGTCATGATTGACCTGTGCGCGCGCTTGGGGCTGCAAGCCCCTTTGATTCAGGCCCCCATGGCGGGGGCCCAAGACCACCGCCTGGCCGTCGCCGTGTGCGAAAACGGCGGCTTGGGCTCGCTGCCCGCCGCCATGCTCAGTCCCGACGCGCTGGCGGCCGAATTAAGCGCTTTGAGCCAGGCCACCTCACGCGCCTTCAATGTCAACTTCTTTTGTCACGCCCCACCGGTACCAGACGAAGCCGTCGAGGCGGCTTGGCGGCAATTGCTGGCCCCTTATTACGCTGAATTGGGAATGGACATCCCAGCCCTGCCCTCCAGCCCGGCCCGGGTTCCGTTCAATCACGACCTGGCCGATGTGCTGGAGGGCTTTCGGCCCGCCGTGGTCAGCTTTCATTTTGGTCTGCCCGCGCCTGACCTGTTGGCCCGCGTCAAAAGCTGGGGCAGCTTAGTGCTGTCTTCGGCCACCACCGTGGCTGAGGCGCAATGGCTGCAAGCCCATGGCGCCGATGCGGTGATTGCGCAGGGGCTGGAAGCCGGCGGACACCGGGGCATGTTTTTGAGTGACAACCTGGACCATCAGTCCGGTACGTTCGCGTTGCTGCCCCAAGTGGTCCGCGCCGTGCAACTGCCCGTGATCGCCGCGGGGGGCATTGCCTGCGGCCAAGGGGCCACGGCCGCCACCACCCTGGGCGCCGCTGGCGTGCAAATGGGCTCTGCTTATTTGTGCAGTCACGAGGCGACGACCAGTGCTTTGCACCGCAGCCAGTTGCTGTCGTCTGCAGAGCGACAGACCGCGGTGACGAATCTGTTCACCGGTCGCCCCGCAAGAGGGTTGGTGAACCGCGTGATGCGCGAACTGGGGCCGCTGCATTCTGCTGCGCCGGCTTTCCCACTGGCGACGGCCGCGATTGCACCCTTGCGGGCGGCCGCTGAAGCGCTGGGACGCACCGACTTCACGCCGCTTTGGGCCGGGCAGAACTTGTCAAAAATACGTGCTGCGTCAGCCGGAGAAATCACGCAAGACATCCTCCGCCATTGGCATCGCGTGCCGGCCTGAGTCGCTCGCCACGCCTGTTGCAAACTTGAGGACTTATGGCCAAAGACAAATCCATTTTTACCTGCACTGAATGTGGCGGCACCAGCGCCCGCTGGATGGGCAAGTGCCCCAGTTGCGAGGCCTGGAACAGCCTGATTGAAGGTGCGGCCGAGCCCGCCGCGGGTAAAAACCGCTTTGCTGCGGGCCATGCCTCTTTGGCGCCCACATCGGCGGTCTTGCCTCTGGCTGACATCGAGGCTGCGGACTTTGAACGTCACCCCACCGGGATTGACGAATTGGACCGGGTCTTGGGTGGCGGCATGGTGGAAGGTGGCGTGGTGCTGATGGGTGGCGACCCCGGCATCGGCAAATCCACCCTGCTGCTGCAAGCGGTGGATGCACTGCAACGCAGCGGCATGAACACTTTGTATGTCACGGGCGAAGAAAGTGGTGCGCAAGTGGCCATGCGCTCACGCCGCCTGGGCCTGCTGAACTCGCAGGTGGCCGTCTTGCCCGAGATTCAACTGGAAAAGATTCTGCACACGCTGCAAGCACGCCAACCGGCCATCGCCGTGATCGACTCGATTCAAACCGTGTATTCAGACCAACTGACTTCGGCCCCAGGCTCGGTGGCGCAGGTACGCGAATGTGCCGCACACCTGACGCGCACCGCCAAATCGACTGGCACCACCATCGTGCTGGTCGGCCATGTGACCAAGGAAGGGGCGCTGGCGGGCCCACGCGTGTTGGAGCACATGGTGGACACAGTGCTCTACTTTGAAGGGGACACGCATTCCAACTTTCGTTTGATTCGTGCAATCAAAAACCGCTTTGGTGCCGTCAACGAGATTGGCGTCTTCGCCATGACCGAAAAGGGCCTGAAGGGCGTGAGCAACCCCAGCGCCATTTTTTTGAGCCAGCACAGCGAACCCGTGCCCGGCAGCTGCGTCATGGTGACTCTCGAAGGCACACGCCCGCTGTTGGTGGAAATTCAAGCCCTGGTCGACAGCGGCGGCCCCAGCCCCCGCCGCTTGTCCGTCGGTTTGGAGCGTGACCGTTTGGCCATGTTGCTGGCCGTACTGCACCGGCATGCGGGCGTGGCCTGCATGGACCAAGACGTTTTTGTCAACGCGGTGGGCGGGGTGCGCATCAGCGAACCGGCCGCGGACTTGGCGGTCATGCTGGCCATCACCTCCAGCCTGCGCGGCAAAGCTTTGCCCAAGGGCTTTATTGCCTTTGGCGAAGTCGGCTTGGCCGGCGAGGTGCGGCCTGCACCACGCGGTCAGGAGCGCCTCAAAGAGGCGGCCAAGCTGGGCTTTCAGGTCGCCATCGTGCCCAAGGCCAATGCCCCGAAGAAAAACGACCCCGCGTTTTCAGGCTTGACCATCCACCCGGTCGAGCGCATAGAAGAAGCCATGGCGTTGGTGCGTAACCTGGGCTGAGCGGCAACAAACCGGCCGAATCCAGCCCGCCAGAAACACCGACAATAGCGCGATGAATTTCAACCGAATTTTGATTCCTGTGGCCTGCATCGCCCTGATCGTGGGCGCTTGGCGAGCCTATCAATGGCCAGGCGTGGCGCTGGTGGCCTCAGGCCTGGTGATGTGGATTTTGCTGCACTTCACCCGTATCCTGACGGTCCTCAAACGTGCCGCCAATCGGCCGGTGGGCAGCGTGGCCAGCGCCGTGATGCTCAACGCCAAACTCAAAAAAGGCGTGAATCTGATGCATGTGATTGCCCTGACCCGCTCCTTGGGTGAGTTGCAAAGCGTGAAGGACGCACAACCTGAGATTTTCAAATGGACTGATGCGGGTCAATCCCACGTGACCTGCACTTTTGTGGGTGGCAAACTCAGTGAATGGGTCTTGGAACGTCCCGCCCCAGTCGAGGACGCCGCCGAATAAATCCCCGCGGAACAGCCTGGGCAGCCCCATGTGCGCTTGCAGACCTTAAAATGGGCGTTTCTGCACTCCGCACCAAAATTCAAAATCAAGGACACAAAATGAGCGTTGTCATCCCTTCTATGTCAGACCGTGACGGCAAAATCTGGATGGACGGCCAGATGGTCGATTGGCGTGACGCCAAAATCCACGTGCTGAGCCACACCCTGCATTACGGTTGCGGTGCATTCGAAGGCGTGCGCGCTTACAAAACCGAGCAGGGCACCGCCATCTTCCGCTTGCAAGAGCACACCGACCGCTTGTTCAACAGCGCCAAAATCTTGCGCATGGCGATCCCGTTCACCAAAGAACAGGTCAACGAAGCCCAACGCGCTGTGGTGCGTGAAAACCAATTGGAGTCCGGCTACATCCGCCCGCTGACCTGGATTGGCGACAAAAAATTGGGCGTCAGCCCCAAGGGCAACACCATCCACCTCATGGTGGCGGCCTGGACCTGGGGCGCCTACCTGGGTGAAGAAGGCATGAAACGCGGTATCCGCGTCAAGACCTCCAGCTACACCCGCCACCACGTCAACATCACCATGACGCAAGCCAAAGCGGTGAGCAACTACACCAACTCGATTCTGGCCAACATGGAAGTCACCGACGAGGGCTACGACGAAGCCTTGTTGCTCGACACCTCGGGCTTTGTCTCCGAAGGCGCGGGCGAAAACATTTTTGTGGTCAAAGACGGCGTGATTTACACCCCCGACTTGTCGGCCGGTGCTTTGAACGGCATCACCCGCAACACGGTGTTCCACATCGCCAAAGACCTGGGCCTGGAGATCGTGCAAAAGCGCATCACCCGCGACGAGATTTACATTGCGGACGAAGCCTTCTTCACCGGCACCGCCGCTGAAGTCACGCCGATCCGCGAACTGGACCGCATTGAACTGGGCTCGGGCAGCCGCGGCCCGATCACCGAGAAAATCCAATCTGCGTTCTTTGACATCGTCAACGGCCGCAATCCGAAATACGCCCATTGGCTGACCCGGGTCTAAGGAGAATCCAATGAGTCACCCGATTGAACTGCTGGCCAAAGACCTGAACGCCCAAGGTGGCGTGTTTTGTCCCAACCCGCAAGCCGACATGAAACTCTGGAACACCCACCCCAAGGTGTACCTGGACGTGGCCAAAAAGGGGTCGGCCAAATGCCCGTACTGCGGTACGGTGTACCAGCTCAAAGCGGGTGAGGTTGTTGCGCACGGGCACTGAGTTGTCACCTGGACCCGCTCACCCAGTCGCTGCGCTGGATCAGGTCACGGTCATCGTTGTGACCTTCAACAGCGCGCACTGTTTGCCCGCGCTGCAAACCAGTTTAGAAAAATTCGAACACATCATCGTTGTCGATAACGGCAGCGATGATGGCGGTGCGCAAATGACGCCGCAGTACCTGCCACAAGCTCAGGTATTGGCCCTGCCCAATAACTTAGGCTTTGGCGCGGCCAACAACCACGCCTTGGCGCGGGTCACCACACCTTTTGCCCTGCTGCTCAACCCTGACTGCGAAATCACCAGCGATTCTGTCTTGGGTCTCTTGGCCACGGCGAACACCTATCCTGAGGCAGCCCTCATTGCGCCGCAGCTGTTGCAAGCGAACGGGCAAGCCGACATCAACTACCGTTGGCCGCACCTGATGTGGAAGAGCAAAGGCCCCGGCGTTCAAGATGGCCCCGCCTGCGTGGGTTTTGTGTGTGGTGCCGCGATGCTGTTCAGGTGCGCAGCTTTTGCACGCTGTGGCTACTTTGACGAACAGTTCTTTTTGTACTACGAAGACGATGATCTGTGTCTGCGCCTGTTCCAGGCGCGCCTGCCCATGGTCATCGACCCGGTGCACACCGCGCTGCATAAATCTCGCGGCTCTGTGCGCGGCAAAAGCCCATGGCGCAGCGAGTACCTGCGCGGCTACCACCATGCGCAGTCCAAACTCATCTTCGCACGCAAGCACCAAAGCACCGCCATCGCCACGGCCCAGCGGCGTCAACTGCTGGTTGAAACCACCTTGGCCTTGGTATTGCGCGTATTGATCCCATCGCCTCGCCTGATCGCCCGCATGGTGGGCCGCTGGCGTGGCTTGTTCGATTGGAGCGCTCGATGAGCCCAAAACCCACCTTGTGCATCGCCATCTTGACGATGAACGAAGAACGCCGAATTGCGCAGTGCATCCAAAGCGCTCATTTTGCGGACCAGATCGTGGTGGTGGACAGCGGCAGCAAAGATGGCACCGTGGCCCTGGCGCAAAGTCTCGGCGCGCAAGTCCACAGCCACACCGATTGGCAAGGGTTCGCCGAGCAGCGCAACCGTTTGATTGCGCATTGCAGCGCCGACTACATTTTCTTTTTAGATGCGGACGAGCAAATCCCCGCCGAACTGGCCACAGAAATTCAAGCCGCCGTGCACTCGCAAGCGCAACTGACTTGGGAGGTGCTTTGGAACCAAGTGGCGTATGGCAAACCATTGACCTTGATGAAGACCACTGGCGGCGTGCAACGCATGTTCCCCATGGCCAATTTGCTGCGCTTTGAAGGCCTGGTGCACGAAAAAGCCATTTTGAAAGACCCGCAAACCCCGGTGCGTAAATTCAAACATCGCCTGTGGCATTACTCCCGCGAAACGGTGTATGGCAGCTTGCAAAAGCTGGCCCAGTACGCGCAATTGGGGGCGGCCAAAAGAGCCGAAAAAGGCAAACGCGGCGGCGTGCTGCGCGGCTTTGCATCGGCACTGAACAGTTTTATTCAGCTGTACTTTTTCAGACGTGGTTTTTTATGCGGTGCCGAAGGATTCTTGTTTTGCTTCTTCATTGCGCTGGAATGCTTTTTCCGTTATGCCATGTTGCATTACGATAGAAACACATTGAATGAAACAGCCAAGCGGTCATAGGGTTAACCATTCACTTCACGGCGCGTTGGCACACCATGAAAAATCAACATAAAAAGAAAAGAAACCTCTTTACGGCACTCAGGGGAATGAGGCACTGGGCCGAAGTATTTATTCTGCGCCGCACATTCTCTAGTTTCTATATCCCCAAACTGAACCTGTCATTCAAAGTTCCGTCCAATACGATCTTCAGCTGGCACTTGAGCAAATACAGGGTCTATGAACCTGACAGCCTCGACTTCTTACTCAAACGCTTCAAGCTGGACCAGGGCGGTCTGTTCATTGATGTCGGCGCTAATTTCGGCTGGTACTCTCTTATTTTCAGCAAATTTGCAGGCGCCACCGGTCAAATAATATCTTTTGAACCCGATCAGAAAAATTTCGAGTTACTTTCTCATAATAAAAATTTGAATGCGGCGGCGAACATTGAAGCGATTCAAATTGCAGTTGGCGAATCCCATGGAGAGGTTTTGTTAGGTCATGCACCGGACACGAATCCCGGAATGCACTCACTTGTAGATTTGCCTCACATTAACAAGGATAACGCGCAAACAGTTCAAATACGTCGGTTAGACGATGTACTGAAAGACCATGCGGGTCTGATTGATCTTTTGAAAATAGACATCGAAGGTTTCGAGGTAGCAGCATTCCTCGGTGGACGAGAAACATTGCGCCGCTGTAAATTGATATTGGCAGAATATTCCCCGGCTTTTATAGAGGCTTCGGGATACAAAAAAACCCAATTCTTCGAACTGCTTCAGGAAGCCGGATTCGATATTTATGAAATTGAAGAAGATAAATTAAAAATTCTGACGCCAGCGGATTTGCATGCACTCTCATCTCGGGCAGCCGATCCGCTGTATTGGCAACAGGATTTTTTCTGTATCAATTCTCAACTCGCAAGCACAGCATGAGCTCGCAAATAACGTTGTGCTTGACAATGGGCAGGCGACCCGACTTACTTGAAAAAACCCTTCAAAGTCTTTTGCCCTTGGTCGATTTCTTCGAAGTCATCGCCATCAATGATTTTCGCGATCCAGAAACCAATGAAACTTTCCAGCGCGTTTGCCCGAAAGGCAAACTGATCAGCTTGCGCGAACAATTAGGACATCATGCGGCAGTTGACTACATGTACCGTCAGGTATCAACGCCCTATGTGATGCACTGCGAGGATGATTGGGAATTCACCAATGACTTGGATGTTGTGGGCGCGATCAGCCTGCTCACACAGATACCTGAAATCAGCCAAATTTGCTTTCGAAAAGTCAGTGACTTCCATCTTTCTGAAGAAGATCTCAGCAAAGTTGAACATCACCAAACAGGTGAATTCGAATATGCACGCTTAGACAAAATACACCCCCAGTGGCATGGCTATACCTTCAACCCACATTTGGCGTCGCTTGACTTATGGCGTCAATTCAATGGGTTTTCTGGGTTCAAAAAAGAACGGCATGTTTCAAGAGCCCTCAGGGCCAAAGGGCGTTATACAGCCTATATGGAACCTGGTAGCTGCAGTCACATTGGGTTGGATCAAAGTGTCAGCGCAAGTGCGGCCCATCCCACCGGGCTGAATCTATTGAAAAAGAAATTAAAAAGTTTATTTCTCTGAGGGCGACTTCACAACCGATTGAAAAATTGGCGCAAAAATAGGCGTCAGACGGCGATTACCATATTCACTCAAATGGTCGTCATCGTGGTACAGCGGTCGTCCCATCCAAGCGCCATGACAAAACTGGTCCCAACACAGATAGGGAAGCGGGTCCAGAATTTCGATTCCACACTCAGAGTGCGCTCGATTCAGGGCATCTAAGATCCTATTTTGACGCTTCATGTAGTCCGGCAGCGGGATTTTCACATCCACTTCGCCCCCCCAAATAAAGCTCCTGGCAACCTTTTGAGGCACATTCATACCCATCTCAGGAATGGGTTTAACCATGTACACTTTTCGCGTTTTACCAATCTCACAAGCTGTCGTGATCATGCGCGAGGTGAATTCGGTCAAAAACTCAGGTGTGGCCTCATCAGCGGTTTGGCCAAAATTAACCCACGGCTGACCCACCTCTTTGAGACTCTCATTTCGACCATAGGCGTATTGCGCCCATCGGTTGATGATAATGACCGGTACGCCCAAGTGCTCATACTTTAATCGCTCAAGCAGGGCGCTTATATAGTTTCCACACTGATGGCTTTGTGGCAGCAGCCCAAAGTTAATTTGCACACCCTGGAGCACGGGGCAAGCACTGTAAGTCCATTCCAAGACGCCAGCTGATTTATCCACAGTGGTTGCAGCATCAGCCACAGCGGTAATTACGGCATTCGCATGACTGTCCCCCAGCACAATCGCGCGCAATTGGGTGCCGCCATACATGCAATCAGGTGAACTGATTCCAGCCTCTGTATGGCATTGTTTATACCTTGGGTTCTTGTTCATGGCTTCAGCGGCCGCAAGCTCACTGCGTGAATCAATACGCCCTGACCAACCTTTTTCCCAAATTACGACTCCAGCCCCTGTAAATGTGAGTCCCGCCACAGCCAAAATAACCCGCAAACCATATTTCTCGGGGAAGTGACTTAAATAATGACGACTGCCCTGCTCGACCCATCGGTAAGAGGCCATACCCAAAATCAAGGTCAACACCAAGCCCGCACACTGCACCCCTAATTGATGATGCCAACCGCAGTAATAAATCCCTACGACAAAGGGCCAATGCCAGAGATAAATTGAATATGAACGGTCACCCAACCATTGCAATGGCTTAATGGATGTCAAAGGTGAGGCTTTGGCATTCGCCAGCAGAATCAGTACGCTACCGAGCACTGGCAAAAGGGCACGCCAGCCAGGCCATGGATCAGACGCTTGCGTCAAGACCAAGGATCCGACCAAAAGCAAAAACCCCGTGCTTTCGGCAATCGCCTTTCTTCTCGGTAAAATAATTCCTTCGCTCTTATAAATGGCACACAGGCCGCCGGCAAGCATTTCCCATGCTCTTGAGTTCAATAAATAAAATGCATGGGTTGAATCCAAAGGTGTTTTATACAAACAATACACCAAAGACAGCAACCCGAAGAAAATGATGGCAACTTTCAAGCTGGAAATACGAGGTCGAATTCGCCAAACCAATAAAAGGAGGAGCGGAAATAATAAATAAAATTGCCACTCCACTGAGAGCGACCAGGTGTGCAATAGCCATTTTTCATGTGCCTCTGCATCAAAATAACCCGATTCATTCAAATATTTAAAATTTGAAATAAAAATAAGACTCAATGCGACGTGATCACCCAGTCTTTTGTAATCAGGCGGTGGGAGCATCCACCACCCCATCACCAAGAGAAAAATGCACATGACGATCAAAGCCGGCATGATGCGCCGGACGCGTGCCATATAAAATTTGGCTATTGAGTAACTTCGCCCTGATTTTTTCAACCCTTGACAAATCAAGTGCGTCATTAAAAATCCTGAAATGACAAAAAATATATCTACACCGATAAATCCAGCCCCAAAGCCCCAAATTCCAAAATGGTATAACACCACGACTGCAACTGCCCACGCCCTTAATCCATTGATATCGGCTCGGAAACTTAAATGTACCCCCATTTGATTCATGTGTTTATTTTTAATTGACTTCAGGTCTATGTGGCATTAAATTAATTTATATTTTGAATTTCAAGATTTACGGAATCTTTTCGCTAATTTCCCATTCCACACCGAAATTAAAATCCCGACTTGATTCAAATAGGCTTGGCAATTTGACACCTTGCGCATGCATGGTGCCTCTAGATGGATATAGGAAAATGCCGAAACAGCCAACACGATGGGCACCAAAAGGGCGATCACACCCCAATGTTGCATCGGGTTTAAGTTGGCCCCCAGGTCGAAGCCGAGTACAAAGTAGAACGCGATAAACAACAACGGCCCATGCAGCAAATAAATGCTGTACGTCATTTCCCCAAAAATTCGCGGCAGCGCCGTTTCAAGCAGCCCCCACATCCCGGCGCCGTTGGCAATCAAGGCAAAGGACGTTGCCATTAAAACCAAGGGGGCGACAACGTCTGCGGTGTCAAATCCAGCAACAGCGCAAGCGAGCGTCAGTAACGCCCCTGCACTCCCCCAAGCTGATCGCGCAAACCGTCGCCAGGCGGCGACTTGACCGAGCAAGGCCGCCGCAATGCCCCCGACAAAAGCACAGGCATGGATGTCCAACGCCTTCGTTATCCCGGAGATCGCCAGCATCGACAATGAAAAAACCAACCATCGCCACGGTACGCGCCCCACAGTCAGGGCAAGCAAAGGCAAGGCGTAATAAAACTTCCACTCGTAACTCAAGGTCCACGTCACCCCTGCGGTGATCAAACCGACCAAAGACTTTTGATGCCATGGCGCCACCATGGGGGACACCCACCCGCTATAACGAATCAGCGCAATCAACAGGGCGGCGAAAATCAAGATCGCCACATAAAGGGGCAATATGCGCAAGCAACGAGACACATACAGGCGCAACCAATCGATGGGCTTTTCCCGACTCTCCAGCACTTTGCTGTAGAAGAGGAATCCCGTGATCATGAAAAATAAGGTGACGGTGGCTTGTCCCAATTGGCTGTAAAGCCGTGATTCAGGAACGACCCAGGACCCCGTCTTGAGGAATACATACCAGATGGCAGCGTGATGCACGAAAACGCCAAAAGCCAGAAAACCTCGCAAGCCATCGATGGTGGATGAACGGCCTGGGATCAATTCAATACGGATCCATCGGCGTATGACATGCAGCACAAGAAATGCTTCGACAAATAAAGCCAGTGCAAACGCCGGATGTAGGTGGTCCATCCTTGGGATTGTAGAAAGTTAAACCGATGGCTCCTGTAGCGCAAATATCAAGACAAAACTCGCGCCAGCCCCAGCCGCCCGGTCCTCACAACGCACCTGCCCCCCATGTCGCTCGGCAATCGATTTGACCAATGACAGTCCGAGCCCCACACCGCCGGTGCGCTCGCTGGAACCGGGCAGGCGGTAAAACGGCTCGAAAATGCGCACTTTGAATTCATCGGGCACACCCGGTCCATGGTCAGACACGCGGATGCCGATGTGGTCGTCGGTTTGCGTCAAGGCCAGCTCAATGCCCAGGTCAGACTCGGCGCCATACCGTTTGGCGTTCTCCAGCAGATTGCGCACCATGCGGCGCAGCAGTTTAGCGACGCCGGGCATTTCAATCGACTGCACGTCAGGCGGCAACTGCAGCACCGCCCCCACGCGAGCGCACTCTTCTGCGCACAGGCCAATCAAGTCGACCGACTCGATGGTGCCCAGGTCCGCCTCTTTGGCGTCCAAGCGGCTGGCGAGCAAAATTTCCTCGACCAGCTGATCGAGCTCGGCAATGTTGCGCTTGATTTCATCTTTTGCGGACTGAGATTCCCCGCCCATGAACTCCAGTCCCATGCGAATCCTCGCCAATGGCGAGCGCAGTTCGTGCGAAGCATTGGCGAGCAAGGATTTTTGTGAAGCGAGCAGGTCGCGCTGTGCCGCCAGCAAGTGCTCCATGCGCTGCGCGGCGTCGTTAAAGCGCAGCGACAAATCGGCCACTTCGTCTTGTCCACTCACGGGCACGCGCACACTCAAATCGCCGGAGCCCCATTGTTGAACGCCACGTTGCAGGGTTTCCAAACGTTGTGTCAGCCGCCGCAATATCGGATACAACGCCAGCGCAGCACCCAAACCCACCAAGGCCAACATCCATACAAAACCATAGGGTGGGCGGGCCCACCAAGGGGGAGGGTGCGGCAGCGGGTCTCGGCTGCGCAGGCCGTCGCGCTCCATGTCAGGCCGAAGGGGCCGGGGAAAAGGCACTTGAATTTGCAAAGCCTCCCCGTTGGGCATTTGCAATTCAAACTCCACGCCGCGCCCGCGCTGCGCCAGCGCCGGGCTGGTGGCAATCATCTCGCCTGCGGCATTGCGCACAATCACTTCCCGAGCGGTTGAGTGGAAATTGTTGTGCTGTTGCGCCAAACGCCAAAACCAGCCCACCAACAGCATCAGCACCGCGACGCCGAGCACCACCGCCAACCAGATGCGCAGGTACAGGCGTTTTGAAAATACATGGCGCAGCGACATGCCATCAGTCCTGATGCTTGGCAAACACGTAGCCCACGCCGCGCACCGTCAAAATGCGTTTTGGCTCTTTCGGATCCACCTCAATGGCGGCGCGAATGCGTCCTATGTGCACATCAATGGACCGGTCAAACGCCTCCAGCTCGCGGCCACGGACTGCTTCCATGATTTGATCGCGGGTCAAGACACGGCCAGCACGCTCGGCCAGTGCCACCAACAAATCAAACTGGTAGGAAGTCAGATCACACAAGCCACCATGGACCCACACTTGGCGGGCATCGCGGTCGATCTCCAGCGAGCCCCAGTGACTGCGCGAATTCGACTCCTTCGCAGAGGCATCTTGGCCTGGCTGGCGGCGCAAAATGGCTTTGATACGGGCCAGTAACTCACGCGGCTCAAAGGGCTTGGGCAGGTAATCGTCAGCGCCCAACTCCAAGCCAATGATGCGGTCCATGGGATCGCCTTTGGCCGTGAGCATCAGCACCGGCACCTGGCTGGTCGCGCCTGAGAAACCGCGAATCCGCTGACAGACCTGCAGCCCATCCATGTCTGGCAACATGAGGTCGAGCACCACCAAATCCACGCCACCGGCTTGGACACGTTTCAAGCCCGACTGGCCGTCTCCCACCTGCTCGCAGGTGAAGCCGGCTTGGCGCAAATAATCAGCCACCATCTGGGCCAAGCGCAGATCGTCTTCAATCAATAGCAATGTGCTGCTCATGCGCGTCCGTCCTGGTGGTGATTCACTCATCGGCCATGATGCCCGAGCGAGACGAAGGGGGCATCAAGCGACCGTAAAGTTGGGTAAAGCACTTCAGTGCGTTGATACCGATCGAGCGGGGGCCACACCCTTGACGGACCTGGCTGCCAAAACCACCAACAACAGCACCGGCGCCCCCAGCCAAGCCGTGGAAATAAAGAAAGCAGCGTAACCGTGGGCATTGACAAAGTCCCCCGAAAATCCGGCAATGAACTTGGGTAACAGCAGCATCATGGAGCTGAGCAAAGCGTATTGCGTCGCCGAGTAGCTGATGTTGGTGAGCGACGACAAATAGGCAATGAAAGCGGCGGAGGCGATGCCACTGGCCAGGTTGTCAGCAGACACCACCAGCACCAACGCGGTCACGTCGTGGCCCACACCACTCAACCAAGCAAACAACAAATTGCTGGCCGCACTGAGCACCGCACCCAATAACAAAATGCGCATCACGCCAAAGCGCATGGACAGCACACCGCCCACAAAGGCCCCCACCAAAGTCATGATCACGCCATAGACCTTGGTCACTGTCGCCACCTCTTCTTTGGTGTAACCCATGTCGACATAAAACGGGTTGGCCATGATGCCCATCACCACATCGCTGATGCGGTAGGTCCCGATCAGCAACAAGATCAGTACCGCCTGCCATCCATAGCGGCGCAGAAAGTCAGCGAACGGGTCCACCAAGGCGCCCTGCAACCATTCACGCGCGTTGCGGGCCGGCGGCATCGGCGCGGGCACAGGCTCTTTCGAGAACAACACGGTCAGCATGCCTGCCAACATGCTGAAAGCCATGGTGGTGTAGGCCGCAGCCCAGGCAGCATGCTGGTAGCCAGCCACCTGCGGGCCCTGCACCCACGCCGCCACCCACAACACCCCGGCACCCGCCCAGATCATGGCCAAACGGTAACCGGTTTGGTAGCTGGCGGCCAGAGCCGCCTGTTGCGCAGCCTCCGCGGATTCAATCCGGAATGCATCCAGCGCAATGTCTTGCGTGGCCGAAGCAAAGGCCACGGCCAAGGCGCACCAAACGATGGGCTGCAAAGCTTGACTGGGATCGCACCAGGCCATACCCAGCAAAGCGACCAGGATGACAAGTTGTGAAACCAACAACCAACTCCGGCGACGCCCGAGCCAGCGCGTCAAGAAAGGCAACGGCATGCGGTCCACCAGCGGCGCCCAGACCCACTTGAAGCCGTAGGCCAAACCCACCCAACTCAGGTGGCCAATGGTGCTGCGGTCAATGCCCGCTTCACGCAAGCGAAAACTCAACGTTCCCAGTACCAAAAGCAAGGGCAGTCCCGCCGAAAAACCGAGCGACAACATGCGCAAACTGGCCGGCTCCAAATAAACCCGCAAGGAGGCCAGCCAAGAGGTTGGACGGACCAAAGGGGCCGTTTTTTCGGGCGCGGAAGGCAGGGCGGACGGTAGGGCGGACGGCTCGGTCATAGCCTGGA
The DNA here is from genome assembly GCA_947451385.1 of Comamonadaceae bacterium. Classification (GTDB taxonomy): domain Bacteria; phylum Pseudomonadota; class Gammaproteobacteria; order Burkholderiales; family Burkholderiaceae_C; genus Limnohabitans_A. Next base: position 33,022 of record CANFYZ010000028.1, read on the forward strand.
TTATCCCGTGCCCGAGGATTCAAACCCAGGCGCACCGATGTATTACTTTGCGATTATTATCGGCGCACCATGTGCTTTCTTTGCGATCTCAAAACTTCCAACCAGCAAGCCACGACGCCAGTCTTTGGGGCTGCGGCAGAGCCACTCCCTGGGCGCCCCAGGCGGGGCTTTTTGCTGGCCGCCGGTGCGGCGACCGTTGCAGCCGCGGCACCTGTTTGGGCGCAAGTCGATGTCGGCGGCTCCTCGCCTGTGCGCACCTTGGTGCCAGCCGAGCAGCTGGAGTCCTCGGCCAAACAGCAATACAGCCAAGTGCTGGCCGAGGCCAAGTCCAAAAATGCCTTGGCACCCAGCGAGCACCCGCAACTCAAACGTCTGCACGGCATCGCCCGCCGCTTGATTCCGTTCACTGCGCAGTGGAATCCACGCGTGGCCGAATGGCGCTGGGAAGTGAATTTGATTGGCAGCAAACAACTCAACGCCTGGTGCATGCCCGGCGGCAAAATCGCTTTTTACACCGGCATCTTGGACCAGCTGCAACTCACCGACGATGAGGTGGCCATGATCATGGGCCACGAAATGGCGCATGCCTTGCGCGAGCATGCGCGTGAGCGCTTGGCCAAATCCAAGGTCACCAGCCTCGGCTTGTCGGTCGCATCTTCTCTGCTGGGTTTAGGCCAATTAGGCGACGTCGCCGCCAATCTGGGCACGCAGTTGTTGACGCTCAAATACAGCCGAGATGACGAGACAGAGGCCGATTTGGTGGGGCTTGAAATCGCTGCACGGGGGGGCTTCTGGCCTGAAGCCAGCGTCAACTTATGGAAAAAAATGCTCAGCGCCAACGGCAATGGCAGCCCTTCTTTTTTATCGACGCACCCCAGCGGCAGCAACCGGATTCAAGAGCTGCAAGCCAACTTGCCTAAGGTGCAACACCTGTACGAGCAAGCCAAGCCGAGCTGAGATTGCACCTCAGGTGCCGCCCACGTAAGGATTGGACTGGCGCTCGCGCCCAAACGTGCTCTCGGGCCCATGGCCGGGTATGAACACGGTGTCATTGCCCATCGGCCACAGGCGCTGGGTGATGCTGTCAATCAAGTCCTGGTGATTTCCTTGCGGAAAATCGGTGCGGCCAATGCTGCCCGCAAACAGCACATCGCCGACAAACGCGCGCTGAATTTCGGGGGAATAAAAAACCACATGGCCGGGGGTGTGACCCGGGCAATGGCGCACTTGCAGCGTGTGTGCCCCCAGGGTCACCGTGTCACCATCCTTCAACCAACGGGTGGGCTTGAACGCCTTCGCCGGGGGAAAGCCATACATGGCCGCGGCCTGGGCCAGGCCATCGATCCAAAACTGGTCCGCTGGGTGGGGCCCGACGATGGGCAGTTGCAAACGCTCGGCCAGTTCCGCCGTGGCGGCGGCATGGTCCACATGGGCATGGGTGATCCAAATTTGCTCCAGCTTCAAACCCAACTTTTGCACCGCCCCGAGCAAGAGATCCAAATCGCCACCGGGGTCGATGACCGCAGCTTGGTGGGTGACGTCATCAAAAATAATGGAGGAATTTTGCTGGAAGGGCGTTACGGGAATGGTTTGGTACTGAAGCATGGCCATCACTTTACTTTGTACAAACGCAGCAAGCCGCCAGCGTTTAAGCGTACATTGTAGAAACTCCAGCGCCCTTGCGCTGACCCGTTAGCTCATTTGTTCACACCCGATTTCCCCCGCGCGCAACCCAGCGATCTTGGCTACCAAACCAAACAAGAGCATTTCCACGTTGAGGGTGTCGATGACTTGATCATTCGCTCCCTGCTGGACAACCAACAGTTTCACGACCCCTTGGGCCTGGCCTTGCACCTGGGCATTTCGTCGGCCACCTGGCCGCTGTTTGGCTTGCTGTGGCCGTCGGGCTCCCGCTTGGCGGAGCGGATGGCGCTGCGGCCAGTCAACCCCCAGGAGCGTATTCTGGAAATTGGCTGCGGCCTGGCCTTGTCAAGCCTGGTGGGGCACCGGCGCGGCGCACACATGACCGCCAGTGATTGCCATCCCGAAACCGCCCATTTTTTGTTGGAAAACCTGCGTCTCAATGGCCTGGCACCCATGGACTACCGGCATGGGCAGTGGGGTGCGCAACCGCAAATTCAAAACACCGACATCGCGCTGACCGGTCGATTCAATTTAATCATGGGCAGCGACATCTTGTACGAGCGAGACGAAGAAGGCACGCTGGCCCGATTCATTGACAACCACGCAGCCCCCGCTGCCGAGGTGTGGGTGGTGGATCCCAACCGCGGAAACCGCGCGCACTTCAACCGCAATATGGCGGCTTTGGGGTTTGCGCTGCATGAGGTGTTGCTCGACCGGCCCGCCACTGCAGGCCGCATGGGGCCAGCGGGCCTCCTCGGCCAGGCCGCTTACAAAGGGCGGATGCTGACTTACACCAGGCCCTGAGACAAGGCGCTGAGCCGTTTACAACAAGCCTTGGTAGGCGATGGTGATGGGCGCGTGGTCGGAAAACTTTTGCGCTTTGTAAATCGATTCGGTGCGGGCTTTCTCAGCAAATGCCGGCGTCGCCAAGTGGTAGTCCAAGCGCCAACCCACGTTGTTGGCATAGGCCTGGCCGCGGTTGCTCCACCAGGTGTAGCAAGCGTCGGTGGTGTGTGGTTGCAGGCGGCGGTACACGTCCACCAAGCCGCCTTGGGTGGTGATCTCGGTCATCCAGGCGCGCTCTTCGGGCAAGAAGCCGCTGTTTTTTTGGTTGCCGCGCCAGTTCTTCAAATCGGCCTGCTGGTGAGCAATGTTCACATCGCCGCACAACACAAAATCGCGCTCGGCCCGGAGCGCCGCCAAGTGGGGCGACATCGCGGCCAAGAACCGAAACTTCGCCTCTTGCCGCTCGGGGCCCGACGAACCACTCGGAAAATAGCAACTGATGATGGAGCGTTTATGTTGCAGCGAGTCAAAACGCAACTCCACATAACGGCCCTCGGCGTCAAACTCGCCACCATCAAAGCCCACCACCACGTCAGAGGGTTCATGGCGTGAATACACGCCGACACCTGAGTAGCCTTTTTTCTCGGCAAAGTGAAAGTGACCGGTCAAACCCGCCAACGACTCGAACTTGCCCGCCACGTCTGCGGCCTGGGCTTTGACTTCTTGCACGCAAATACAATCGGGTTGCAGCTGATCGATCCACGCCTCCACCCCCTTGGTGGTGGCCGAACGGATGCCATTCAGATTCAGGCTGGTCAATTTAAACAAGGAAGCTCCCCATGGTGACAGGCAACACACCAGCCGATCAAGGCGCGCTGGCGCAAGAATTTGTGCAATTTGCAGTGGCGTCAGGGGTGCTGCGCTTTGGTGAATTCAAAACCAAAGCCGGCCGCATGAGCCCCTACTTTTTCAACGCGGGCTTGTTTGACGATGGCGCCAAACTCGGCCGACTCGCGCAATTCTATGCAAAAGCTTTGGTGGCCAGCGGCATCGAGTTCGACATGATTTTTGGCCCGGCGTACAAAGGCATCCCGCTGGGCGCGGCCGTGTCCATCGAGCTGGCGCGCCTGGGCCGCAATGTGCCTTTTGCCTACAACCGCAAAGAAGCCAAAGACCACGGCGAAGGCGGCAGCCTGGTGGGTGCGCCTTTGCAAGGCCGTGTGCTGATCGTCGACGATGTGATGAGCGCGGGCACCGCTGCGCGTGAATCGATTGCCCTCATCCAAGCCGCAGGGGCCACGCCCCATGCCGTGGCGATTGCCTTGGACCGCCAGGAAATGGCGACCGAAAAACAAGCCGATGGCAGTACGCAAGATGTGCCGTACAGCGCCGTGCAGTACGTGCGCAACACGCTGGGCATGCAGGTGTGCGCGATTGCCGAGTTGTCGGACTTGCTGACCTACTTAGGCACCCAAGCCGGCAATGCCATGGGCGAGCATTTGGCACGCACACAGGCTTACCGCGCGCGTTATGGCGTCATGAAGTAAGCGCCGTCGGCAACGGCAACGTCAGCGTCAACGCTATCGTTAGCCTCAGCGCAGCCAGTCCAGAAACAGCCGGGCCACCGCCTCGGGTTTTTCCATCATCATCATGTGACCGGCACCGCTCACCACCTGCAGGGGTGGCGGGTTAGGCATCAGGTCGGCGATGTCTTGGTGCTGCTGCGGCGGTGCCCAGGCGTCAAACTCGCCGGCCATCACCAACGTCGGCACGCGCACCTGACGCAGCACCTCGGTGGCATCGGGGCGTGTCAACAAAGCTTTGATTTGGCGCTGAAAAATGTCCGCTGATTTGTGCTCGAACATCTGCACAATGGCCTCGATCAAGGCCGCGTCCTGCAAGCGTGAAGGGGCCACCATGTTCTGCACCCAGGCCAGCGCCATGGCGCGAATCCCTTGGCTCTGCGCCACGTCCAGCAGCGCCTGACGGCCTTGGGCCTCTTTTTCGCCCTCAGTGCCCGGCTCTTTGGGCTTGAACCCGGTACCCAACAACGCCAGGCGTCGCACCCGTTCGGGCGCGAGTCGCACCACCTCCAGCGCCACACGCCCGCCCATGGAGTGGCCGGCCAAATCAAACTGGGCTGGTGCAGCGTCCAAAATCTGCTGCGCCATCTGCACCAATGAATCGGCATCACCGTGGGAGACGACCTGACAATGCGCCTGTTGTGACAAGGCAGGCAGGATCGGGCCCCAGGAGGTTTCGTTGCACATCAGGCCGGGAACGAGGATCAGGGTGGGAAAAGTCATGCGGTATTTACAAATTGAAAGACGGTATCAGAGGGGCAGCAGTAAATGTACCGGGCACATCACAGTTGAAGTGTCTGCGAAGATGAGGCAAACCCAGTCGCCAAGGCAGCCATTAGCCCGTCGGGAAGCACAACGCGACGATTATCGCTTCACATGTGAAGCGCAAAACCTTAAAATACGCTTCATGTACCTCTGGCAATCCCCCTTGTGGCCTGAATTTCAGGTTGATCTGGCCGCGCTGCAACCGACGCTGGCCGCCGCACGCTATGCGCAAGGGCGGGCCATGGGCTTGGCCAGCCATCTGCAATTGATGGATTTTGGGGATTTGCAGTTGCAAGGCTGGGCCGACGAAGCGATGGCGACAGCTCAGATCGAAGGCGAAATTCTGCACGTCAACTCGGTGCGAGCCTCTGCCGCGAGGCGTTTGGGGTTGGCCAATGCCAAAGCCATGGAGCGCGATGAACGGACTGAAGCGACTCTGGATGTGTTGCAAGCCGCCATTGAGCAAAGCCACCAACCTTTGAGCCACAACACCTTGCATGACTGGCAAGCGGCCTTGTTTCCCACCGGGCGCAGCGGCATCCAGAAAATTCGCACAGGTGCTTACCGCGACCATGCCGAGCCCATGCAGATCGTCACGCCTCGCATGGGCAAGCCTGACATCGTGCATTACCAGGCACCCCTTTCTGCGGATGTCCAGGCACAGATGACACGGCTAGTCGACTGGTTCAATGGCTCTCTGCATCAGACTGACGGCTTGGTGCGCGCTGCGCTGGCGCACTTGTGGCTCGAAGCCATTCACCCCTTTGAAGACGGCAACGGCAGGGTGGGCAGGGCGCTGGTCGAGATGGCCCTGGCGCAAGACCTGAAAACCGACAAGCGTTTGTGGAGCTTGTCGCAGCAAATGTGGCTGGACCGCTCTAGCTATTACGCCCAACTGCAAACGGCAACTGGCCAAGCCAACATGGATGTAACGCCCTGGGTGCAATGGTTTGTAGGCTGTGTGCACAAAGCTGCCGACGCCACGTGGGAAAACATGCAAGTGGCCATTCGGAAAACACGCTTTTGGGCCGAGTTGCGCGAGCAACACCCGCAATTGACGCCCACGCAAGTCAAGGCCATCAACAAGCTACATGACGTTGGGCCTGACGGTTTTGTCAACGGCATCAGTACCGGAAAATACGTCAACCTTTGCCGCGTGTCACGCGCCACGGCCTACCGTGAACTCACGGCGCTGAGCGAGATGGGGGTTCTGGTGCAGGCGGGAGTGGGGCGGGGGACCCGGTACAAACTGAAGGATGTGTTGGCTGGCTGGCATTCCCCCAAATCAGTAGACATCTGAGCTGTTCAGTCTTCATTTGGTGATGATGTGTTCACTGAACACAACTAAGCTACGACTTACAACAACGCGAGTTTATTTTTTAACAACTCATTGACTTGCGCTGGGTTTGCCTTGCCTTTGCTGGCTTTCATGATCGGACCGACCAAACCGTTGAGCGCTTTGGTGTTCCCCGCCTTGAACTCTTCGACGTTCTTGGGGTTGGCGGCGAGCACCTCGTCGATGATTTTTTCCAGCTCGCCGGTGTCGTTCATCTGCTTGAGGCCTTTGGCCTCGATGAGGGCGTCGACATCGCCTGCGCTACCGGAAGGGCCTTCCTTGTTCCACAGACCTTCAAACACCTGACGCGCCGCGTTGTTGCTGATGGTGTTGTCGCTGATGCGGCCAATCAAAGCGGCTAATTGCAGGGCGCTCACTGGCGCTTGCTCGATGCCCATCTCGCTCACGTTCAAGCGCCGCGACACCTCACCCATGATCCAGTTGCTGGCCAGCTTGGGCTGACCGCAGGCCTTGGCCACGGCCTCAAAGTAAGCCGCCACGGCCTTGCTTTGGGTCAGTTGGGTGGCGTCGTATTCGGGCAGGGCATAGTCGCGCATGAAGCGCTCGGCCATCACGCGCGGCAGCTCGGCCATCTCGCCTTTCACGCGCTCGACCCAGTCACGGCCAATCACCAGCGGGGGCAGGTCGGGGTCTGGAAAGTAGCGGTAGTCGGCCGCGTCTTCTTTGGTGCGCATGGCGCGGGTCTCACCCGTATCGGGGTCGAACAGCACCGTGGCTTGCTGGATGGCGTGGCCATCTTCGATCTGGTCGATCTGCCAGCGCACCTCATAGTCAATGGCTTGCTGCATGAACTTGAAACTGTTTAAGTTCTTGATCTCGCGCCGCGTGCCCAACTCGGCACCGGGCTTGCGCACCGAGACGTTGGCGTCACAACGGAACGAGCCTTCTTGCATGTTGCCGTCGCAAATGCCAATCCAGGTCACGATCTTGTGCAGCTCTTTGGCATAGGCCACGGCTTCGTCGCTGGAACGGATGTCGGGCTCGGTGACGATCTCGAGCAGCGGTGTGCCGGCGCGGTTCAGGTCGATGCCCGACTGACCAATGAAGTCCTCATGCAGCGACTTGCCCGCATCTTCTTCCAAGTGGGCACGCACCAAGCGCACGGTTTTGTGCACCGTTTCTTTGCCTTCTTCCAAAAAGAAAGAGACCTCGCCGCCCTGCACCACCGGGATCTCAAACTGGCTGATCTGGTAGCCCTTGGGCAGGTCGGGGTAGAAGTAGTTTTTGCGCGCAAAAATGCTGCGCTCGGCAATGTGCGAGTTCACCGCCAGGCCGAACTCGATGGCGCGTTCCACCGCGCCAATGTTCATCACCGGCAGCGTGCCGGGCAGGGCCATGTCCACCGCGCAGGCTTGGGTGTTGGCTTCGGCACCAAAGGCAGTGGGCGCGCGGCTGAAAATTTTGCTCTGGGTCGAGAGTTGGGCGTGGGTTTCGAAACCGATGACGACTTCGTAGCCTTGGACGAGTTTGCTCATATCAAATGCCCTCCGGCTGACGGAGGTGGAAATCGGTGGCTTGCTGCAAGCGGTGCGCCACGTTCAGCAACTGGGCTTCTTTGAAGTAGTTGCCAATCAGTTGCAAGCCCACCGGCATGCCGCCTGCGCCAAAGCCTGCAGGCAAGCTCATGCCGGGCAGCCCAGCCAGCGAGGCGGGCAGGGTAAAGATGTCGGCCAAATAATCGGCCACCGGGTCATTGGCGTTTTCACCCAACTTCCAGGCCACGCTCGGGGCCACGGGGCCGGCAATCACATCACACTGTTTGAAGGCGTTTTGAAAGTCGTCGGCGATCATGCGGCGGATTTTTTGCGCTTGCAGGTAATAGGCATCGTAGTAGCCGTGGCTCAGCACATAGGCGCCGGTCATGATGCGGCGCTTGACTTCGGTACCGAAGCCTTCGGCGCGGGTTTTTTTGTACATGTCCACCAGGTCGGTGTAGTCCTTGGCGCGGTGGCCGAACTTCACGCCGTCAAAGCGGCTCAGGTTGGAGCTGGCTTCGGCCGGGGCGATGATGTAGTACACCGGGATGGACAGCTCGGTGCGCGGCAGGCTGATGGGCACCAGCTGGGCGCCGAGTTTTTCGTATTCGCGCAAGGCGGCGTCCAGTGCGGCGCGCACATCGGCGTGCAGGCCATCGCCGAAAAACTCTTTGGGTACGCCAATGCGCAGGCCTTCGATCGCGTGATTCAAGCCGACTGAGAAGTCTTCAGCCGGCCGGTCCAGCGAGGTCGAGTCGCGGTCCAGGTCCGGGCCGCACAGGGCGCTGAGCAACAGGGCGCAATCCTCGGCGCTGCGGGCCATGGGGCCGGCTTGGTCCAGGCTGGAGGCGTAGGCGATCATGCCGTAACGGCTGGCGCGGCCATAGGTCGGCTTGATGCCGGTGATGCCGCAAAAGCTGGCGGGTTGACGGATCGAGCCCCCGGTGTCGGTGCCGGTGGCGGCCGGCACCAGCCGCGCGGCCACAGCCGCGGCGCTGCCGCCCGACGAGCCGCCGGGCACGCGGGCGGTGTCCCACGGATTGGTCACGGCGCCATAGGCCGAGTTTTCGTTGGCCGAGCCCATGGCGAACTCGTCGCAATTGAGCTTGCCCACGCTGACCATGCCGGCCTGCGCC
>CANFYZ010000029.1 GCA_947451385.1 Comamonadaceae bacterium
CCAGCATCATCGCCATCAAGCCGCCTTCGATGCGCTTGGCGATTTCGATTTCACCTTCGCGCGTCAGGAGTTCTACCGTGCCCATCTCGCGCATGTACATGCGCACTGGATCGGTGGTGCGGCCAAATTCGCTGTCTACGGTGGACAGCGCGGCTTCAGCAGCCTCTTCGGCTTCTTCCTCGGTCGAGCCGGTGGGCGCGTTGTCGGTGATGATCAAGCTTTCGGCATCGGGGGTTTGTTCGTAGACTGCCACGCCCAAGTCGTTCAAGGTGGCGATGACCACTTCAAGCGTTTCAGCGTCGATCAATTTGTCGGGCAAGTGGTCAGAGATCTCGCCGTGCGTCAGGTAGCCGCGCGTCTTGCCCAGCTTGATCAGGGTTTTCAGGCGCTGGCGCCGTTTGGCCATGTCTTCTTCAGACAAGACGGTCTCGTCCAGACCAAATTCTTTCATCAAGGCGCGCTCTTTGGCCTTGCTGATTTTCATGCGCAGCGGTTTGACTTTTTCAGTCGGCTCGGCACTGGCCGCGGGCTCTTCCCCGACCAAGTCCTCTTCCAAATCGCTCAGATCGGCATCGTCCATCACCGACGGCGCGGCCGCCTTGGCCTTGGGGCCACGCTTTGCAGTAGGGGTTTTGGCGGCCGCTTTGGCGGGTGCTTTGACAGGTGCTTTTGCGGGCACTTTAGCGGGCGGGGCGACGGGGGTCACAGTCGCCGATTTGGCAACTGCTTTGCTTGATTTTTTTTCTTCAACTTTGGCTGTGGGCGATGCGGCTTTTTTAGACGCAGGCGCAGCGGTGGGGTTCACGTTCTTGGCAGCTGATTTGGATGCGGGCACTGAGGGGGCTTTCTGAGCGGGAGGGGCTGTTTTTTTGACAGCAGGTACAACTTTTTTCGCGACAGTCGGGGGCGCCTTGGGTGCGGCCTTGGGGGCGGCTTTAGGTGTTGCTTTAGGTGCTGCTTTGGCAGCAGCCTTCACTGCAGTTTTTACTGCAGCCTTCACGGCCGGTTTGGCGGCGACCTTCGCCGGGGTTTTCACCACGGGTGCGGGCTTCGCTTTGGCTTTGGTGACGGGCTTGGCAGGGGCTTTGCTCACCGGGGTGGCCGTTTTTTTGGCCGGTGGCGCTTTGGCGACCGGCTTGGTTTTGGCGGCGGGGGCTTTGGCTTTGGTGGGGGCTAGAACGGGCTTCTTCGACTTTTGAGCAGGCATCGGGATCACCTCAGGACATCAAAACGGACAAGGAAAAACACGAACTGCGCCACAAAACAACTGGCGCGGGTAACGGTTACAAAGGAATGGGGCTACTTAGGCAAGATGGGTGGGCGATCATTTGGAATGCAGTCCTTGCGGTGAGTTGACCATCCCGTAGAGGGTGCGCTGAAGGCTGGGGTCGAACCGGAGGTTTTGCTGTCGCTCTTGCCGAGAAATCGGATTATACCCGAAGCTCGCCTAAACGCCTGCGGCTGTCCCTGTGGACAAGAGCTCTTTGCGTCGCTTGTCTAAGCTTCGCCAACGGGCTAAAGCCTGGGGGTCTTTCAGTGATTCAGCTTCCGCCAGCGCTTGGGTTTGCAATTGATTGAGCCGGTCAATGAGCATCAGGTTCAGCAGCTGCCGAAGCTCCTGCCGGGCCTCTTCGGGCGAGACGCTGTTGTCCGTGTTCGGGTCCACCGGTTGGTGCGTGGCCATCAATTTGCGCGCCAAGGCCGCAAAGGCTTGATTCGACAAGTCCGCGTTCAGCGCGCTCCAAGCCAGCGGGCCGTGGTCATGGAACTGGCTCTCCAGCCAGGCAAACAAGGCCCCGTGCGGTGCGGGCAGCGCGCACAGCATGGCATGGTCTTCGCCGGTCAGGGTGTCCCACAGCGCCATATTGCCCAGCACCAGACGGCTGGCGTGGTCGGCGCGGCTGGCGGGCAGGCTGCGTGGGCCCAGCGGCAATGGCGGCGTATCGTCTTTGCGCCATTTGCCGTTGGCATCTTTTTTCCAAGGGGACGGGCTGCGTTTGGCGGCTTGAAAGCGGGTGCTTTCGGTGCTGCTGGCGTAGCCATCGGCAGCCGGGGCGGACAAGTCGGCATCGGTCAACTCGTGCTCGGCCAGGCGGGCCGACGCAGCGGCGGCGCCGCGCGGGCCGCTGCGGGCCTGTGATTTGTCAGCCTGGGTTTGCCACAAGCTGCCCAGCTCGCTGGTTTCCAGCTGGACCAAGTTGGCCAATTCGCTCAGCAACTGGCGCTTCAAGGCGCCGTCAGGCAGTGCACGCCACAGGGGCGCGGCGTTGCTGGACAAGCGGGCGCGGCCTTCGGCGGTGTCCAAGTCACAGTCTTCTTTGGCCACCTCGATCAAAAAGCGCGACAGCGGAGTGGCTTGGGCCACACATTGGGCAAAACCATCGCGACCGAATTCGCGGATGTAGCTGTCGGGGTCGTGCTCGGCAGGCAAAAACAAAAACTTGATGCTGCGCACATCGGTGGCATAGGGCAGGGCACCGTCCAAGGCCTTGCGGGCGGCACGGCGACCGGCTGCATCGCCGTCAAAACTGAAAACCACCGCATCCGTGAAGCGAAACAGCTTTTGCACATGGTCAGGGGTACAGGCCGTGCCCAGCGTGGCCACCGCGTTGGGAAATCCCATTTGCGCCAGCGCCACCACGTCCATATAGCCTTCGGTGACCAGCACATAGCCGGCGGCGTGCAGCGCTTCACGCGCTTCAAACAGGCCGTAGAGCTCACGGCCTTTGTGGAACACGGGGGTTTCGGGCGAATTCAAATATTTGGGTGTGCCTTCGCCCATGACGCGGCCGCCAAAGCCAATGCATTCGCCTTTGATGTTGCGGATCGGGAACATCACACGGTCACGGAACCGGTCGTAGCGTTTGCTGTCTTCTTCGTTGACGATGACCAAACCGCTCTCGGCCAGCAGGGGGTCGTCGTAGTTGGGGAACACACTGGCCAGGCTGCGCCAGCCTTCGGGGGCATAGCCCAGGCCAAAGCGCTTGGCGATTTGCCCGGACAAACCACGGCCTTTGAGGTAGGCCACGGCTTTGGGGGCGGTTTTCAAATGCTGGCGGTACGACTCGCCGGCCTTTTCTAACACGTCGGTCAGCGAGTTTTGTTTCTGCCGCTGCTCGGCGGCGCGGGCGCGCTCTTCCGGAGACTGGTCCTCTTCTGGCACCACCATGCCGACCTGCTGCGCCAGGTCTTTCACGGCTTCAATGAAGGTCATGCCGGCATGCTCCATCAAAAAACCGATGGCATCGCCGCTCTTACCGCAGCCAAAGCAATGAAAGAACTGCTTGGTCGGGCTGACGCTGAAGCTGGGGGACTTTTCGCCGTGAAACGGGCACAAGCCCATGAAATTGGCGCCGCCTTTTTTCAGCTGCACATAGCGTCCCACCACCTCGACCACGTCGACGCGGGAAAGCAACTCTTGCAAAAAAGACTGGGGAATGGCCACGGCGCTATTTTCACCCATCCGATGGAGGGCGGTCATGGGGATGTCAGCCGCCTCGGTTTCAATGGACAATGGATGAAAAAAGGAGACTGCCATGACCTCGATGTTCGATCAAGACCTGCCCCCCAACTCGGCCAACTTTGCGGCCATGTCGCCGCTGACGTTCATCGAGCGCACTGCCCAGGTCTACCCCAACCGTTTGGCGGTGGTGCATGGTTTGGGCGCGCAGACCCTGCGCCAAACCTGGTCACAGACCTACGACCGGTGCCGTCAACTGGCCAGCGCTTTGACACAAGCAGGTGTGGGCAAAAACGACACGGTGGCCGTGATGTTGCCCAACACGCCGCCGATGGTGGAGGCGCATTTTGGTGTGCCCATGGCGGGCGCTGTATTGAATGCCTTGAACACCCGCCTGGACCCCGAGACCGTGGCCTTCATGCTGGACCACGGGGAAGCCAAAGTGGTGATCGTCGACCCCGAGTTTTCGGCCACGCTGAACAAAGCGCTGGCGCTGCGCCAATCCCAACGCCCGTTGCTGGTGATTGATGTGTTGGACCCGCTCTACACCGGGCCGTCGGAGCGGATTGGCGTGATCGACTACGAAGCCTTTTTGGCGCAGGGCGATCCGCAGTTTGCCTGGGCTTTGCCCGAAAACGAGTGGGACGCGATTGCCCTGAACTACACCAGTGGCACCACCGGCAACCCCAAGGGCGTGGTGTACCACCACCGGGGCGCGACCACCAACGCGATTTCCAATATTTTGGAGTGGGACATGCCCAAGCACGCCGCGTATTTGTGGACGCTGCCGATGTTCCACTGCAACGGCTGGTGTTTTCCCTGGACTTTGGCGGCCCGCGCCGGTGTCAACGTGTGCTTGCGCCGGGTCGACGCGCAAAGTATTTTCGACATGATGCGCGAACACCAGGTGACGCATTACTGTGGCGCGCCCATCGTGCATGGGCTGTTGGTCAACGCCCCGGCCGCCATGAAGGTCGGCTTGCCCGCCGGTGTCAAAGCCATGGTGGCAGGTGCCGCGCCACCCGCGTCGATGATCGAGGGCATGGAGCAAATGGGTTTTGATCTGACCCATGTGTATGGTTTGACCGAGGTGTATGGCCCGGCCACGGTGTGCGCCAAACACGAGGATTGGCAACAACTGCCGATTGGCGAGCGGGCCCGCTTGAATGCGCGGCAAGGTGTGCGTTACCACTTGGAGCGCGAGGTCGCCGTACTCGACCCCGAGACCATGCAAGCTGTGCCGCACGATGGCGAGACCATGGGCGAGATCATGTTCAAAGGTAATATCGCCATGAAGGGGTATTTGAAAAACCCCAAAGCCACCGAAGAAGCCTTTGCCGGTGGCTGGTTCCACAGCGGGGACTTGGCGGTGCAGTACCCCGATGGCTACATCAAGATCAAGGACCGCAGCAAAGACATCATCATCTCGGGCGGCGAAAACATCTCGTCGATTGAGGTGGAAGACGTGCTGTACCGCCACCCGGATGTCTTGGCCGCGGCGGTGGTGGCCAAGCCCGATGCGCGTTGGGGCGAGACGCCTTGCGCATTCGTCGAACTCAAAGTCGGTGCCCAGACCACAGCCGATGACATCGTGGCCCATTGCAAGCTGCATCTGGCAGGCTTCAAGGTGCCGCGCGCTGTGGTGTTTGGCGAATTACCCAAAACCAGCACCGGCAAAATTCAGAAGTTTGAGTTGCGCAAGCAGGCGGGCTCGGCCGTTGCCATCGATGTGTGAGCTTGTGCGCGGGGCAGCGGGGGCTGAGCCCAGAGTGGGCTCAGCGCATTCAGATCATTTGGTGGCGGCAGGGGTGGCTGCCACAGGCATCGCTGGCATCGCGGGGGCCGCTGAGGTGGCGCTGGTGCCGGCCGTTTTATGCGCCGATTTATGGGCTTTTTTGCTCATTTTTTTGGCCGCTTTGGGGGCCGATGCAGGTGCTTCCATTGCGGCCGTCGCCGAAGTCGTTGGCGCGGCAGGCTTGGCTGGCGCAGCGGCTTGTGCAAAGGCGCTGGCTGCGATGAAGCCGGAGATCAACGTGATGAGAAGCTTGGTCATTTTGAATCCTTGAAGTTGAAGGTCGCTCAGAAAAACCTGAGCTGACACTTCAACGGCAGTGCACGGGGTTCAGATGACGGATGTTTTGTAACGCTTTGTACCGACCCAACGACCAGGACCTTCAGTCGATGTCGAACGCGTGCACCTTGAACTGCCCGTTCGCACGGTCTTCAAAAAAACGCACCAATGTTTCCTTGACGGTCCGAAACGCCAAATCGTCCCAGGGAATGTCCGCTTCACTGAACAAGCGAGCTTCCTGGGTTTCATGGCCGGGGTCAAATTGGTCGTGTTTCAGTTGGGCCAGGTAGTACAAATGCACTTGACCCACTCGCGGCACACTCATGACGGTGAACAGTTCGCGCATTTCAAAAACGGCGCCCGACTCTTCGGTGGTTTCACGCGCCGCACCTTGTGAGGTGGACTCGCCCAACTCCATGAATCCAGCGGGCAAAGTCCATTTGCCTTTGCGCGGTTCAATGTTGCGCTTGCACAAAAGTACCTGATCGTTCAGAACCGGAACCGTACCGACCACATTCAAGGGGTTGGTGTAATGCACCGTATGACACGAAGGGCAGATGTCGCGCAAACGCGTATCACCGTCATCGGGGATGCGTTTTTCAACCTGATGCCCGCATTGCCGGCAATGGCGAATGGTTCGGTCAAAACTCATGGGTCAAGTCAGGTACTGGATCAGGAACAGGCTGATGCCCGGGAAGAACAGCAACAACAACGTGCGCACGGTATCGCTGATCAGGAAGGGCATGATGCCTTTGTAGCTTTCGCTCAAGGGGACGTCTTTCGCCATGCCATTGACGACATACACATTCAGCCCCACGGGAGGCGCCAGCATGCCAAAGCCCACCGTCATCAAGACCATGATGCCGAACCAGATGGCGGTGTGTTCCGGCGTCATACCGAAGTTCAGTTTCATGATGATGGGGAAGAAAATGGGGATGGTCAGCAGCAGCATGGACAACTCGTCCATCACCGCACCCAGCACCACGTACAGCAGCAAAATGCCGCTCACCACCAACAGCGGCGCCAGGTTCATGGCCACCACCATTTCAGCCAACTGGCCTGGGACTTGGGTGCGCGCCAGTGAGGCGTTCATGACATCGGCGCCCATGAAGATCATGAAGATCATGGCCGAGCTTAAAGCGGTGGCATGGAAGCATTCGAGGAATTTGCTCCAAGTCAGCTCCCGCTTGAGCAGGGCGGCAACAAAGGTCGAGGTGGCCCCGACGGCGGCGCCTTCGGTCGGTGTGAAAAAGCCGGCATAGATGCCGCCAAACACAATCACGAAAATGGTGGCTATGGGCAATATGCCTTTGAGTGATTCCAAGGTCAGTTTTTCGACCTCTTCATTGTCTGGGGCCTGGCCAGGGACCACGCGCACATAAATGGCGATGGCGATCATGTAGCCAACCATGGCAATGATGCCTGGCATCATGGCTGCAGCAAACAGTTTGGCAATGTTTTGCTCGGTCAAGATGGCGTAAATCACCAGGGGCACAGACGGCGGGATCAAGATGCCCAAGGTGCCGCCTGCGGCCAAGGTGCCCGTCGCCAGTCGACCCGAATAACCGTGGCGCTTCATTTCAGGCAAGGCCACACCGGTGATGGTGGCCGCTGTGGCCACCGACGAACCACAGATGGCACCAAAAGCACCGCAAGCCAAAACCGCTCCCATGGCCAAGCCGCCCTTGAAGCGTCCCATGACGGCCGCCGCAAACTGAAACAACGCCTTGCTGATGCCGCCTTGCGTGGCGAAGTGGCCCATCAAGATGAACAAAGGGATGACCGATAAATCGTAATTGGCCAACCGGGCAAAAGCCAAGTTGTTGACGAAATTGAGAAACGGCGACACCCCGGCCTGCAGCACAAAGCCCACCGCACCGGCGATAAACATGGCCCCGGCGATGGGCACACGCACCACCATCAACAGCAGCATCACGCCGAAGATGAGTAAAGCCAACTGGATCGGGCTCATGCTGTGGCCTCTTCAGCGTTGAATTTCGACAAGGTTTGCATCGCGGCGATGAACGCGGTCAGCGCAAACGGAACGCACATGCTGGAGAAAACAATCCAGTCCGGAAAACCCAGCAGCATGGAGGCGCCTTCGGTCTCTTTGGCGTTGATGGCCGCCACGCCGCAGCGCCAGGCCAGCAGAAAGAAAATCACTGTCATCAGTAAATCGCCAAACCGATCGAGTCTGAAATTAAAAGCGGCGCTGCGGTTGGCCGTGAAAAAGTCCACGATGATGTTCTCACGCTTGAACTGGCACAGGGGCATGAAAAGGGCAATCGCCGCGCCGGAGCCGATCCCGGTCAGTTCGAAGTCGCCAATCAGTGCAGTCTCGAATACGTTGCGACCGATCAGGCTGTAACAGGTCATCAGCATCAAACCGGTCATCAACAGACCGCCAAGGATGCTGCACAAACGGGCCAGCCGTTCTAGCGCTTTGGAAAACAACATGGTGTTCTAAGGTGGAAGCTAAGGTGGAAGAGGTGGCCGGTTGCGTCGGCAAGACGGGCTGAGCAGCCCAAAAAAATGAACCGGAACAAATGCACGCGCACTTGTTCCGGCGGAGCAGTCAATGTTATTTAGTGTACTGCTTGATCAAGTCGGTGGCGGTTTGCAGCATGCCTTTGCCGTCCATGCCTTTACCCGTCATTTCAGCGACCCAAGCATCGTCCAGAGAGTCGGTGGCTTTCTTCCACTTTTCCAACTCTGCTTTGGGAATGATGCTGATTTTCTGATTGGCAGATGCCTCAAAGACTTTCTTGCTCGGAACATCTTGGCCGGCTTGGGTTTTGCCCAAGAAGGCTGAGAACTCTCGACCCGAGTTTTTGTCGATGACGGCTTTCAAGTCAGCAGGCAGCGAGTCGTACTTGGCCTTGTTCATGGGCACCACGAACACGGTGGTGTACAACGCGTTGTAGCTGCGGTCGGTCTCGGCGGTGAAGTTGGTCAACTCGTTGACCTTCAAGCCAGGCGCGACTTCATAGGGAATCACCGCACCATCAATGACCCCTTTGGACAGGGCTTCGGGCACTTGCGGCACGGGCATGGCCACTGGGGTGGCACCCATCATGGCGACCATCTTGTTCACCTGACGCGTGGGGGCGCGCACTTTCATGCCTTTCAAGTCGGCCATGGTGGTGACCGCTTTCGACTTGGAAAAAATGTTGCCTGGGCCGTGCACGTGCACCGCCAGCATTTTCACGTCCTTGAAGTCATCTTGGGCATACTTTTGCGCGAAATCCCACGCGGCGCGGCTGGTGGCTTCGGCGTTGGTCATCATGAAGGGCAACTCAAAGACCTCCAGTTTGGCCAGCTTGGGCGTGTAGGCCTGCAGTGTCCAGGCCACGTCGATCACGCCGTCACGGGCTTGCTCATACAACTGAAGCGGGGTGCCGCCCAATTGCATGGCCGGAAAGATGTCGCACTTGAGTTGATCTTTGGAATCACGCGCGAGGTTTTTGCACCATTCGCCCAGCATGGTGGTGTGCTGAATCGACTGAGGGCCCAAGAAGTGATGCACTTTGAGTGTCACGGTCTGAGCTTGTACACCCCAGGCAGCACAGGCCAGACCTATGCTCAGGGCAGAGCGTTTCAAAAATGGCTTCATAAAATCTCCGAGTAGGGAAAATTGAATTGAAAGAATCAATCTGGGAGGATCATAAACCAACCGATCGGTCGGTTAATTGGTACTTACCCAAGTCAAATCAGACGACTTTGACGCTCAGCGAGCCCAATCCTGCGACATGACCCGTCAAGGTGTCGCCAGGCACCACGGCGGCCACACCTTCGGGTGTCCCGGTATAGATCAAATCTCCGGGTTGCAACTCCCAGGCTGCAGACAGGTGTTCAATGGTTTCTGCAATGTTCCAAATCAACTTTGAAATCGTGCTGATCTGTCGGACTTGCCCGTTGACATGCAAGGCGATTTCAGCCTGCGCGACATCGCCGGCCTGAGCGACCGGCGTGATGGGGCCGATCGGAGCGGAATGGTCAAAAGCTTTGCCAATGCACCATGGGCGCCCTTGCTTCTTCATTTCATTTTGCAAATCGCGACGCGTCATGTCCATGCCCACGGCATAGCCGTAGATGTGCTTCATGGCGTCCGCGGCTTTGATATTTTTACCGCCTGTGCCAATCGCCACCACCAGTTCGATCTCGTGGTGGAAGTTTTGCGTCAAGCTGGGGTAGGGCTGCGCACCGGTTTGCCCCTCGGGCACCACAATCAGCGCGTCGGCAGGTTTCAAAAAGAAAAACGGGGGTTCACGGCCGGTGAACCCCATCTCTTTGGCGTGTTCCTCGTAATTGCGGCCCACACAATAAATACGGTGCACTGGGAATTGGGCAGTTTCACCGACGACAGGGACCGCCACGGTGGCGGGAGGGTTGAAAAGGAAATTCATGGATCGTCCGCTGAGTCAATTAAGACTCTCCACTTTAACCTTTTCAGCCGTGCTTTTGAAAAGGCTTTGAAGGTTCTTTAAACTCGACAAATGTCTCAAAGTTATGATTTTGCCCACGCGCCCGGTCACCTGATTCGCCGGGCGCAGCAGGTAGCGGTCGCGCTGTTTGCCGACCACCTGGCGGCTTTCGATGTCACCCCAGTTCAATTTGCGATCATGAATGCGCTGATCGACACGCCGGGCACCGACCAGGTCTCCTTGGCGGCACGCGTGGCTTTGGATGCGGCCACGTCCGGCTCGGTGATCAGTCGCTTGGAAGCCAAAGGCTGGGTTCGCCGTGAAGCCTCGCCTCAAGATCGCCGCCGCAAATTACTCTGGCTGACTCCCAAAGGCCAAAAAGCGGTCGTGGCCATGGCGCCCCTGGCCTCGGAGGTGCAGTCCTTGATACTGCAACCCCTGACCGCCCCAGAGCAACAACAGTTTTTAGACTTGCTGGCCAAGTTGGTTAACGCACAAAGCGGCGATTGAACAGGCGCGAACAAACGCGATCAGACGCGAATAGACGCACAATTTGTTGCGTCTATTGATCTTGCTCACATTCGCTTCCTGTCCTTGAAGTGGATGCGCCGGTACATTTACCGGGCGTATTCTTTTTTAACTTCAAGGAGCCTTTTGTGATTCAAAAAAACCCAAAAAATACCCCGGTTGTGCTCTCGCTGTGTGTGCTGAGCGTCTTGATGGCCGGTTGCGCCAATCCCACGAGCGAGCAAAAGGGTGCAGCGACGGGGGCCGGTTTAGGCGCTTTGGCAGGGGTGTTGCTGGGGGACAGCCGCCAGTCCGCTGCCATCGGTGCGGCTGTGGGGGCCTTGGGGGGCTATGTCTGGTCCAAGAACATGGAGGACAAAAAGCAAGCCATGGAGAAAGCCACAGCGGGCACAGGCGTGGTCGTCACACAAACTCAAGACAATCAGCTCAAGCTGAACATTCCCAGCGACATTTCATTCGATTCAGGCCGTTACAACATCAAGCCCAACTTGCAACCGGTGTTGGATCAGTTTGCGCAAGGCCTGAACAGCCAACTCAACACCGAGGTTCGGATTGTGGGTCACACCGACAGCACCGGGTCGGATGCCGTGAACAACCCTTTGTCTGTCAACCGCGCTGAAAGTGCCCGTGATTATTTGGTCTCCAGAGGGGTCGATGGGCGCCGCATTGCCATCGAAGGCCATGGCGCCAAACAACCCTTGGCCGACAACACGACCGAAGTCGGTCGGGCGAAAAACCGCCGCATCGAAATTTACCTGGCCGAGCGTCAAGCCAGTAAATCCTGAGTGTCTTTGGCGTGGACCTGGGTGTGGCGCTCAGGTCCGGGCCCCGCATTCAGGCCGATTTGAGTGCCAATTCAAAATGCTCGACCACGGGCGGCGCCGCAAAAAATGGTCCCACGATGGCGCGCCATTCAGTGAACAGCGGCGACTGACGAAAGCCCACGGTGTGGTCTTCTAAGGTGTCCCAAAAAATTTGCAAGACATAACGCTCCGGACTTTCAATGCCGCGGTTGACCTTGGCGCCTTGAAAGCCTTTGGCCTTGGCGGCCACAGTGTCCAGCCCCCGTGCGATGGCTTCTTCGAAGGCGGCTTGTTGACCCGGGGCTATGCGAATATCAGCGAGTTCAAGAATCATGGTGGACTTCCAGTTCAAAAACTCAATTATCACCACCCTCCCGAGGGGCGCTTGTCATCAAAGCCGCTCCCCGCTGTCAGATAATTCACAGCCGGGCTGAATCGGTTCAGCCCATGTGGTGAGGCGAGGTGGATTCATGAGAGTTTTTTCGATCGCAAGCGGTTCTGTCACAGAGTCTGATCAGTGGCCTTTGACACTGCCCGAAGACGGCTATGTCTGGATGGCTTTTTCCAGACGTGAATTTGAAGTCGTGCAAAGCCAGGTGCAGTCCACTTTAGAGGCCTTGTGTCAAGCCACGTTGTTAGATTTGCATGTTCAAGATGTCCTGAACAACCAGTTGCCCTCCCATTTTGATTTCACCTCGGATTACAACTTGCTGGTTTTTCGCCGCTTGGCGACCGGGCAAAGTGAATCCGATTTGTCCAGACCTGGCGAAATTCTGCACCGCATGAGTGACCGGGGCGGGCCCACTGTGTTGCGCCGTATCGATACCAGTCCCGTGGCCTTTGTGGTCTTTGATCGGGTGGTGGTGACCGTGCATCCCGCCGATTGCGCCATCCGAGAAAGTTTTGCTGCCCGCTTGTTGCATGCGGTCGACCTGTCTGCCCATCAACAGATGAACCGGATTCCCGCCAGTCCCGCCGACCTGATGCTGCGCGTCGTCAGTCAAATGGTGGACGGCTATTTGAATCTGCGCCGTGAACTGACGCGCCAATTGGACCACTGGCAAAGTGAGTTGTTGAATCCCAACACCCGCTTTAACAACTGGAGCGCGCTGCTCGATGCCCGTTTGTCCTTGCATTATCTGGACGAAATTTGCGAGGACCAGCGCGCCGCCATCCAAGACTGGACAGACGCTTTGAACGATCTGCCGCTGAATCCTGACGACCACCCCCGCGCTCTAGAGTTGCTCAAGGTGCGAAGCCGCGATGTGTTGGAACACATAGAACGTGTGGTCCACCATGTCCAGCGACTTGAGCAAAGCGCCGAGACGGCGGTGCAGATGCACTTCAATGCGCAAAGCAACCGCACCAACGACATCATGCGCACGCTGACCGTGTTAACCGCGATATTTTTGCCGCTGAATTTGATCACCGGCTTTTTCGGCATGAATTTTGAAAACTTTCCATTCCTGCACGATGAAGCTGGCCTTCTTTTGACCGAGCTCGGCATGTTGGCCCTGGGGTTGGGCTTGCCCATTTATTTCTGGCGCAAACGCTACCTTGGGCAGAGCCGTTAGTATTTTTCCGGGACGATCATGTCATCAGGCACCGGGTGCCTGATGTAGTCCGGATTGCGCACGCGGGCAGGCAACTGCACACCATCATGATCGATTTCATGGTAGTCAAAATGACCTAAAAGGTGGTCGATACAGTTGAGACGGGCCCGTTTTTTGTCCACCGCTTGGACCACCCACCATGGCGCTTCTGGGATGTGCGTGCGCTCGATCATGGTTTCTTTGGCGCGTGTGTAATCTTCCCAGCGGCGGCGGCTCTCTAAGTCCATCGGGCTCAATTTCCACTGCTTCAATGGATCGTGAATGCGGCCCAAGAACCGCGCATGCTGTTCATCGTCGGTGATCGAGAACCAATACTTGATCAAGGTGATGCCACTGCGCACCAGCATTTTTTCAAACTCTGGCACGGTGCGGAAGAACTCTTCGTACTCCTCGTCGTTGCAAAAGCCCATCACCCGCTCGACGCCCGCACGGTTGTACCAACTGCGGTCAAACAAGACAATCTCGCCCGCAGCGGGCAGGTGCGCCACATAGCGCTGGAAATACCACTGGGTGCGCTCACGGTCGTTCGGCGCCGGAAGGGCCGCTACCCGGCATACCCGCGGATTCAGGCGCTGGGTAATGCGTTTGATCACCCCCCCTTTGCCGGCGGCATCACGGCCTTCAAACAAAATGACCACGCGCTGACGGTTGGCCACCACCCAGTCTTGTAATTTGACCAATTCACCTTGCAAACGCAGCAACTCCCGGAAGTAATGCGCGCGAGACGCCCGGCTGGCACCCAAGTGCTCGCTGCCTGATTCCGACAAGCGATCGTCCAGCTCCATTTCGAATTCTTCGTCCAGCGTGTCCAGCAGGTCTTCACGCAAGCGGCGAATTTGATCGTCCTCGAGATGCTGTGGCTTGGGTTGGTTCATGGCGCACTCCTTGGCAAGGATTCTCAGTGGCTTATGTGACTTGGGTGTGACAAATGGATGTCAATTGAAGGATGCGGCATTTCATTTATTTGTCATATCAATGCCACGGTCATGTCACGCCTGCGCGGGATGATTCAGGTCGGTAACACAACAGAACTTGAACTGATTGAACACCGAAGGAGCCCCGGATGAATGAAATTCCAAGCCAAACCCTGACCCTTTCGCCCCTCATGTTGCCCAGCGTATCTGCTCGACGGGCCGACACCCCAGAAATTTCAATCCCGACGCCCCCCGCCGTGCGCGGCGGCATCCGGGTCTCGTGGGCCAAGCATGAAGACGAAGTCCGGGCCGCTCAAAAGCTCAGATTTGATGTGTTTGCGGGTGAAATGGGGGCGCGCTTGCCTTGTAAGGTCGCGGGGCATGACATTGATTTATTTGATGACTATTGCGAGCACTTGCTGGTTCGGGACGAGACCACCGAACAAGTGATTGGCACTTACCGCGTATTGACGCCAGCCCAAGCGCAACGTGCCGGCGGCACCTACAGCGATACCGAGTTTGATTTGACCCGCTTGAGAAGCATTCGCTCCCGCATGGTGGAGTTGGGTCGCAGCTGTGTGCACCCCGATCATCGCCATGGCGGCGTGATTCTGGCACTCTGGGGTGCCTTGTTCGAATTCATGAACCGCAACCAGTTGGACACCATGATCGGTTGTGCCAGCATTCCCATGCTGCACAACGGCATGGTCTCTGGCGATGTGGCTGCCAGTATCTGGTCCCAGCTGAGTGCCACCCACATGGCTTCGGTTGAGTTTCATGTGCGTCCTCGTCTGCCCTTGCCGGTGGAGCAACTGGACCGGCATTTGCCGGTCGATCCCCCCGCGCTGATCAAAGGCTATTTGCGCTTAGGCGCCAAGGTGTTGGGCGCGCCGGCCTGGGACCCGGACTTCAACTCGGCCGACCTGCCCATGATGATGCGGGTGGCTGACATGCCGGTGCGTTACCGCAAACACTTCAACGGAGTTTGAACATGTTCAGTGCTGCCATGGGCTTTGTCGGCAAACCAACCGAAGTCACACCCTCGGTTGCAGCCAATTACGCGCAGGTTCTGCATCAAGCCACCCACGAACCCCCGGAAGAAGCGCCGGAGGAGGGCGGTGAAAGGCATTTTCGCGCCATCTTCATTTCCGACATTCACCTGGGTACACCGGGTTGCCAAGCTGAAGCCTTGCTGGAGTTCTTGCGCACCCACAGCAGTGACACCCTGTATTTGGTCGGCGACATCATTGACGGTTGGCAGTTGCGCCGGCGTTGGTATTGGCCCCAAGCGCACAACGACGTGGTGCAAAAACTGCTGCGCCGTGCCCGCAAGGGTTGCCGGGTGGTGTTTGTGCCGGGTAACCATGATGAATTTGCACGCGGTTTCATTGGCCATTCCTTTGGTGGCATTGAAGTCGTTAAAGAAACCGTGCACACCACGGCCAAGGGGCTGAAGTTATGGGTCATACATGGTGACCATTTTGATGGCGTCATCCAGTTGGCCAAATGGCTGGCCTACTTGGGCGACAATTTGTACGAATTGACGCTCAAGCTGAACCGCTACCTGAACCATCTGCGTGCCAAATTTGGATTGCCTTATTGGTCTTTGTCGGCCTACTTGAAGCTGAAAGTCAAAAAGGCGGTCAATTTCATCAGCGATTTTGAAATCGCCGTGGCCTCACAAGCGGCCAAACATGGCTTTCAAGGGGTGGTGTGCGGCCATATTCACCATGCCGAAATTCGCGAAATCAACGGCATTTTGTATTGCAACGACGGCGATTGGGTCGAGAGCTTGACCGCCATGGTGGAGCACATGGACGGCCGACTGGAAATTCTCAGTTTCGATGAAGTCAACCAAATGCGGCTCAGCAGCCACAAAGAAGCTGCGCTGGTTTCTTGATCTAAATCACTCAGCGGCATTTCGTTTCATGGATCTGTCATATATTTGACATCAAATGAGGGGTGCACTTGGTGCCCAATCACGGGTTCCCAGTTATCCATCGTTTGCACCCAGGTCCATGCCACCCGTCAAAAAAACAATTGATGCCAAAGAGTTGAAAACAGCCGATGCCGTCACGGGCTTGCTCGACCGTGATGCCAGCATTCTGGATTTCAATGCGCGCGTGCTCGATTGGGCCAAACGCGCCGACGTTCCCCTGCTCGAGAGGCTGCGCTATTTGTGCATTGTGTCGTCCAACCTGGACGAGTTTTTTGAAGTGCGAGCCATGCTGCATTTGGCCGCCCATGCACACAACGACCACAAAGGCCTCTACACCAGCGCCAGCTTCAAAGCCAATTACCAAAAAGCGGCGCAATTGGTGGCGGAGCAATACACCCTTTATAACGAAGCCTTGCTGCCCGCCTTAGAGGCCAAATCCATTCGCATGTTGTCGCATGGTGAGCGCAACGCGGCCCAAAGAAAATGGGTCCAAGACTATTTTGTGCGTGAGGTGAAGCCCTTGCTGGTGCCGGTCGGACTCGACCCATCGCACCCCTTCCCGCAAGTGGCCAACAAATCATTGAACTTCATTGTGCAGCTTGGCGGAAAAGATGCGTTCGGTCGGCACAACGACATCGCGATTGTCAAAGTGCCGCGGGTCTTGCCGCGCCTGATTCGCATGCCCAGCAAAGTGGCCGGTCAAGCGCAATGCTTTGTGCTGCTGTCGAGTGTGATTCGGTCGCATTTGTCGGAATTGTTTGTTGGCCGCGAAGTGGTGCATTTTTCGCAGTTCCGCGTGACGCGTCATTCCGACTTGGCGGTAGACGAAGAAGACGTTGAAAACTTGCGCACCGCCCTGCGTCATGGGCTGCAGCATCGCCATTACGGTGAAGCGGTGCGGCTCGAAGTCTCTGAAAGCTGCGCTGTCCATCTGTCGGACTTTTTGCTCAAGCAGTTCAAGTTGCCTGCGGCGGCGCTGTTTCGGGTGGCTGGCCCAGTCAACCTGGTGCGGCTGAATCAGTTGATTGATTTGGTCGATCAACCGGCCTTGTTGTTCCCTGCTTACCAAGCCAGTTACCCGGGCCAGTTACAGCGCGGCACCTCGGTTTTTGCCAGGCTGCAGCAGGGCGATGTGATGATCCACCAACCCTATGAAAGCTTTGACGGGGTGTTGGACTTTCTGCGTGAAGCGGTCTACGACCCGCAGGTGCTGGCCATCAAGCAAACCATTTACCGCATTGGCAGCGACACCGTGATGCTGGATTTGTTGCGTGAAGCGGTTCGGCGCGGCAAAGAGGTGACTGCGGTGGTCGAGCTCAAAGCCCGCTTTGACGAAGAGGCCAACATCAACGTGGCCGAACAACTGGAGTCGGTCGGCGCGCAAGTGGTGTATGGCGTGGTGGGCCTGAAGACACACGCCAAAATGTTGTTGGTGACGCGCCGTGAAGGCAAGTTGTTGAAACGCTATGGTCACCTCTCGACGGGCAATTACAACCCGCGCACCACGCGGCTGTACACCGATATCAGCTACTTGACCCGCAGCGCCCGCTTGACCGCCGACATGGACCATTTGTTCATGCACCTGGCCAGCCAAAGCCGTTTGAACCGCATGAACAAGCTGTGGGTTGCGCCGTTTCACCTGCATCGCAAAATCATCGCCCAATTAGACGCTGTAGGCGCAGCGGCGGCCCAAGGCCAGCCCACCAAAGTCGTGGTCAAAATGAACGCACTGACCGACTTGGAATTGATTGCGGCGCTGATTCGCGCGGGTCAACATGGTGCGCAAATTGACTTGATCGTGCGTGGTGCATGCATGCTGCCGGCCGAAGTGCCTGGGTACACCGAGAACATCCGGGTGCGCTCCGTGGTCGGCCGCTTTTTGGAGCACACCCGGGTCTTTTATTTTGTCATTGATGAGCAGGAGAGCCTGTATTTGTCCAGCGCCGATTGGATGAACCGCAACATGATTCGGCGCATTGAGTTGGCTTGGCCGGTCGACGATCCGGTGCTGCGCCAGCGCGTGGTGGATGAATGCCTGAACCTGTATCTGCAAGATGGTCGTGACGCCTGGTGTTTGGGCCCCCAGGGACATTACACCAAGCTAGACAAAAAGGGCCGTTATGTGCGCAGTGCGCAAGCTATCTTAATGAGCCGTTACGCAGCGGGGACAACGCAGAAAAAATAGGTGCAACCCAGGAGTCTGAGATGGATCTGATTTTTTGGAGACATGCCGAAGCCTTTGAACCGATCGAGGGCCAAGACGACTTGACGCGCGTGCTCACACCCAAAGGAGAAAAGCAAGCCAAACGCATGGCCGCTTGGTTAGATCGACAGTTGCCTGTGGGGGTTCGGGTGTTGGTGAGTCCAGCCGTCAGGACCGAGCAAACGGTGATGGCGCTGAACCGCAAATACAAATTACGAGATGAACTGTTGCCCGACTCTGAAACCGACCAGGTGCTGTTGGCGGCAGGTTGGCCAGACGCCAAAATGCCGGTACTGATTGTGGGGCATCAGCCCACATTGGGCCGCATCATCGCGGCCTTGTTGGGTTTGTCGGAGCAAGAGTGCGCGGTGCGCAAAGGCTCAGTTTGGTGGTTGCGCAGTCGCTTGCGTGATGGCGTACAACAAACCGTGATCGTGACAGTTCAAAACCCCGATTTGTTGTAAGCCTGAGGCGGGTGAAGTTGACGCGCCGATCAGCTCTGGCTGGGGCGGCCGGTTTTGAGGGTCGGCACCTTGGCCAAAATGGCCGTGAAGTCCTTGTCGCTCATGGCGCTCAAAGCCATGATGCCGGCGCGCAGCAATTCGCTCTTTTTGGTGCTGCGCTTTAACCCGGTCGAGCGCATTTTCAGCGTTTCAATGGCCTGGTATTCGTCTTTGGGCATGGTGAAGCTGTCACGAACCAGCTTGGGTTTTTTGGGCGCTTTGACTTTGGTGGGCTCAGCAATTTTCGTTGCCTTCACCGCTTTGACAGCGGTTTGTGCGCTTGTTTTGGCGGCGACCTTGGCTGCAGGGCGGGTGGCGGTTTTGCGCACGACAGGCTTTTTTGCTGCTGCTTTTGCGGCCTTGGCCACTTTGCGAGCCGGCGACTTGGCTCCCGTCTTTGGTGCGGCGACTTTTCGCGTGGACTTGGCGGCAGGCTTTGCCGAGCTGGCCACTGTTGCCGCAGCTTGGACTGTGGAGGATTGAATCATGTGGGCTCCTTGTTAAACGAGATAAACAGTTTATACCGTTTATAACTCCTTTGCAAGGATTTTTACCTGCGCTTACAAACTGTTGAAGTTGACCGTCCAAGGTGTTTTTTGCCAGGCCACACATTCTTCGCGCAGTAAGTGGGCTGATTGCGGCCACAGCGCCGCCCAACCTTTGCGTGTACTGATATTGAAACCCTGCGCTGGTTGGTCGTGTTGTGACAAGTCAAAGCCCTTGAGGTCAGGGTCGCGCCGGGCATGGCACAAAATCACGGCCAAGCGCAAGGCAAACAGCTGGTGTACGAAGCCGGGTGCCAACAAATTGTCCTCCAGCTTTCGCAGTTTGCCGCGATGGCCCAACACCAGCTGACTTAAGCGGTGCAGTTCTGGCAGCGAAAAACCAGGTAAGTCGGCATGGTCCAAAATATAGGCGCCGTGTTTGTGGTGGTCTGAATGGGAGATGTGCGCGCCCACCTCATGCAAGCGGCTTGCCCAAATCAGCTTGCGTTGCAACCGCAACAATTCGTCTGGGGTGTGCGTGGGCGGCAGTATTTTCTTGAACAACAGGGCCGCGGTTTCACTCACGCGTTGCGCTTGTTGGGCATCGATGCTGAAACGCTTGGACAGCCATTCCACCATCGATTCGCGAATATCTGAACTTTCATCACGCGCGAGCAAGTCGTACAAAGCACCTTGGCGCAGAGCGCCTTGGGCTGCGTGCAATTCATCAATTTCGAGGAGCTCAAACAATGACATCAAAATGGCCAAACCGCCGCCAATCACTGGGCGTCGGTCCTCTCGGATGCCTTCGAGTTTGAGTTGATCCGAACGCCCCGCCTTGATGAGTTTCTCTTTGAGCCATTTCAGCCCTTCGAGATTGATGACGCCCGCAGGCCAGCCGGCGGCTTCCAAAACATCCATCACGGCACCGATGGTGCCCGATGAACCATAGGCGATGTCCCAGTCTTTACGCCGATACACCGTCAACACCTCGTCCAAGATCGCTTTGGCGGCGACCTCGGCCATGTCAAAGGCCATGGGGGTGAACAAACCGTCAGGGAAATACTTCATGGACCAGGCCACACTGCCCACCCGGTAAGACTCCAGCGTGGTCGGCTTGAAGCCTTGTCCCAAAATCATTTCGGTTGAGCGCCCGCCGATATCGACCACCAGTCGGCGTTCATCGGATTGGGGCAGCAGATGGGCGACGCCCGAGTAAATCAAACGCGCTTCTTCGCGTCCGGGAATGATCTCGATGGGGAAGCCCAATATGGTTTGGGCTTTTTCAAGGAACACGTCTCGGTTACGGGCTTCGCGCAGGGTTTGGGTCGCCACGGCGCGCACCTGGGCGGGCTCAAAGCTTGAAATGCGTTCGGCAAACCGGGCCAGGCAATCCCAACCTCTTTGCATCGCCGCTTGGGAAAGATTGCGCTCGCTGTCCAGTCCGTTGCCTTGTCGGACAGTTTCTTTCAGGTACTCCACCCGACGAATCTGTCCGTGATCTAAGTGGCCTATTTCAAGTCGAAAGCTGTTGGAGCCCAAGTCCACTGCAGCTAAAAGTAGTCCGTTTTTCATGAAAAAAATACAAGCCCAGGTGATGGTGTCAATGACCGACGATCATTTTGTGACCTTTTAATGTCAATTTAATGACGAATTGCAAAAATAGCCGTCACATGGCCATCGAATGAACTTTCTTTTTTTTGACATCTCATTGTCACAATCGGTGGATAAAGTCGTTGGCATGTTCAAAACATGCTTTGAACAGTGTCCCTCACCCTTTTTCAAGGAATTCTATGTTGAAGATCAAATCCTGGGTCGCTGCATTGGGCCTGTCGGTCGTTGCCGCTACATCATTCGCTTCGGAAATCACTGGGGCCGGTGCCACCTTCCCTTACCCCATCTACGCCAAATGGGCCGAGGCCTATAAAGCCAAATCCGGCGTGAACATGAATTACCAGTCCATCGGTTCTTCCGGTGGCATCAAGCAAATCAAGGCCAAAACAGTGGACTTTGGTGCCACAGACAACCCTGTGAGCTTTGAAGACCTGGAAAAAGACGGCATGGTGCAGTTTCCCGCCGTGATTGGCGGCATTGTGGCCGTGGTCAACGTGGAGGGTCTCAAGCCCGGCCAATTGAAGCTGACGGGTGAATTGCTGGCCGAGTTGTTCTCCGGTGGCATCGCCAACTGGAACGACAAGCGCATTGCCGACCTGAACCCCGGTGTCAAATTGCCTGACGCGCCTGTGACCGTGGTGCACCGTGCAGACGGTTCCGGCACCACCGCCGTGTTCACCGACTACCTGGCCAAAGTCAACGCCAACTGGAAGCAAACCGTGGGCGCGGGCGCTGCCGTGAAATGGCCTGCCGCATCGTCCGTGGGTGGCAAGGGCAACGAAGGCGTTTCGGCCAACGTGTCGCGCGTGAAGAACTCGATCGGCTATGTGGAATACGCCTATGCCAAGAAAAACAACATGACCCACATCAGCCTGCGCAACGCAGCCGGTCAGTACGTACAGCCCGATGACGAGACCTTTGCCGCCGCCTCTGCCGGTACCGACTGGTCGAAGATCCCTGGCATGGGGACATTCCTGACCAACGCCGCAGGTGCCAAGTCTTGGCCCATTGCTGCAGCTTCTTTCATCGTGGTTTACAAAGACCCCGCCAACAAAGCGAACGCCGCCGAAGTGTTGAAGTTCTTTGACTTCGCTTTCAAAGAGGGCAAAAAAATGGCGACCGATTTGGAATACGTGCCCATGCCTGACGCCACCACCGATTTCATTCGCAAGAGCGTTTGGAACAAGGTCAACGTCAAGTAATTGCCATCACCAAAGACCCCCAGGCCAAGGCCTGGGGCCTTTGACTCTTCAGGATCTCTATGGCCATGCTTGATCAGACCGACTCCTTGGCGCAGCACCGCCAAAATGTGATACGCATACAGCGTATCCAAGACTTTGCTTTCGAAAAAGTCTCGATGACCTTTGCCATGACCACCTTGGTCGTGTTGCTCGGGATCATTGCCTCCTTGGTCATCAGTGCGTGGCCGGCCTTGGCCGAATTCGGCTTTCCGTTTTTTTACACCATCGAATGGGACATCATCAATTCCCAATTCGGCGGCTTGATTGCTATTTTTGGCACCGTGATCACCGCGTCGATTGCGATCGTGATTGCAGTGCCTCTGAGTTTTGGTATTGCGGTTTTTCTGACCGAAACCTGCCCCATGCCGCTTCGCCGCCCTTTGGGCACCGCGATTGAATTGTTGGCCGCCGTGCCGTCCATCATTTACGGCATGTTCGGCCTGTTTGTATTTGCGCCGCTGTTTGCCGAATACATTCAGCCTGCGATTGCCGCCACCTTGGGCCAAATTCCGGGTCTGGGCTTTTTGTTCACTGGTGCCTTCAACGGCATTGGTATTTTGGCCGCCGGTTTGATTTTGGCCATGATGATCCTGCCTTTCATCGCTTCGGTCATGCGTGATGTGTTCGAGATCGTCCCTGCCATCCTCAAAGAATCTGCTTATGGCCTGGGTTGCACCACCTGGGAGGTGGTGACCAACATCGTGCTGCCCTACACCAAGACCGGTGTCGTCGGCGGTGTGATGCTGGGCTTGGGCCGCGCTTTGGGCGAGACCATGGCCGTGACCTTTGTGATCGGTAATGCCCACAAACTCTCGCCCTCTTTGTTCTCGCCCGGTAACTCGATCGCCTCGACACTGGCCAACGAATTTGGCGAGGCCGAACCCGGTCTGCATTACTCCTCGCTGTTTGCTTTGGGTCTGGCCTTGTTCATCATCACCTTGATCGTGTTGTCGTTGGCCAAGTGGATGCTGCTGCGCGCAGAAGCCAAGAAAGGCATGAAATCATGAACAGCTCCCAGTTTGATGCGGGCATTTACCGCCGCCGCAAAATTAAAAGCAATATCGGCATCTTTTTGTCCATGACGGCCATGGCGCTGGGCTTGGTCTTTTTGCTGTGGATTTTGAGCATCCTGATGTTCAAAGGTTTTTCGGCTCTGGACGTGGACATGTTCACGCACAGCACCCCTGCGCCGGGCTCTGAGGGCGGTGGTTTGCTCAACGCCATCGTTGGCAGCTTGATGATCGTCGGCACCTGCACCTTGATCAGCACACCAATCGGTGTGATGGCCGGCATCTACCTGTCAGAGTACGGTGACCGCAGCAAGTTCGCAGCCGTCACACGCTTTGTCAACGACATCATGTTGTCGGCCCCCTCCATCGTCGTTGGCCTGTTCATTTATGCCATCGTGGTGGTCAATGCCAAGCATTTCTCGGGCTGGGCCGGCACGTTGGCCTTGGCGCTGATCGCCATTCCGGTGGTGGTGCGCAACACCGAAAACATGTTGCGCCTGGTGCCAGTGAGTTTGCGCGAAGCCGCCTTTGCCTTGGGCGCGCCCAAATGGCGGGTTTCCACCACGGTGGTGCTCAAGGCCGCCCGCAGCGGTGTCATGACCGGCTTGCTCTTGTCCCTGGCCCGCGTCAGTGGCGAGACGGCGCCCCTGCTGTTCACTGCGCTGAACAACCAGTTTTACTCCACCAACATGAACGCCCCCATGGCCAATTTGCCGGTGGTGATTTACCAATTCGCCATGAGCCCGTATGAAAACTGGGTCAACCTGGCCTGGGGCGGTGCCCTGTTGATCACCTTGACGGTGCTCGGTCTGAATATTTTGGCCCGTGCTGTCTTCAAAGAGAAAGTTGCAGTCTGACCATGAACACCAGCTCTACCCCCTTGCCTACGCACAACGTGCTTGAAATTCGCAACCTGAATTTCTACTACGGTGCCTTCCAAGGCTTGAAGAATGTCAATTTGGACATCAAGGCCAATACCGTCACCGCCTTCATTGGCCCCTCAGGTTGCGGCAAGTCCACCTTGCTGCGCACCTTGAACCGCATGTACGACCTCTACCCCGGTCAGCGCGCTGAAGGGGAGATCAATTTCAATGGCGAGAATATTCTCAACCCCAAGCAAGACTTGAACTTGCTGCGCTCGCGCATTGGCATGGTGTTCCAAAAGCCCACGCCGTTTCCGATGTCGATTTACGACAACATCGCCTTCGGTGTGCGCTTGTATGAAAACCTCTCCAACAGCGACATGGATGACCGCGTGGAATGGGCCTTGCAAAAAGCCGCCATCTGGAACGAGGTCAAGTCCAAACTGAACCAAAGCGGTTTGTCGCTGTCCGGCGGCCAGCAGCAGCGCCTGTGCATAGCGCGCGGGATTGCGGTCAAGCCCTCGGTGCTGCTGCTGGACGAACCCACCTCGGCGCTGGACCCGATCTCGACTGGCAAAGTCGAGGAACTGGTGCACACTTTGAAGAGCGAGTACACCGTGGTCATCGTCACGCACAACATGCAGCAGGCTGCGCGCGTGTCTGACTTTACCGCCTACATGTACCTGGGTGAGTTGATCGAGTACGGCCAAACCGAATCGATCTTCATGAAGCCCACCCGCCAAGAAACTGAAGACTACATCACCGGCCGCTTCGGCTGATCAGAAAGAGATCCATGGAAAAGCACATCTCCAGCCAATTTGATGCCGAACTGACCCATGTCTCCAGCCGCGTGTTGGAGCTGGGTGGCTTGGTGGAATCGCAAATCCGTCAAGCGGTCTTTGCGCTGTCGCAGTTCAGCACCGAGGTGGCCCAAGAGGTCATTAACACCGAGGCCCAAGTCAACACCATGGAAGTGGAAATTGACCGCGACCTGTCCTCCATCATCGCCCGGCGTCAGCCCACAGCGATCGATTTGCGTTTGCTGATCGCCATCTCCAAAGTGACCGCCAATTTGGAGCGCGCGGGTGACGAGTCTGAAAAAATCGCGCGCATGGTCAAAGCCATTGTGGCCAGTGGCGCCGCCCGCTCCTTGCCTTCTTCAGAGTTGCGCGTGGCTTCGGACCTGGCCTCGGGCTTGCTGCGCAAAGCCTTGGACGCCTTTGCCCGTTTGGATGTGACAGCGGCCATCAGCATCTTGAAAGAAGACGATTTGATCGACGCCGAGTTTGACGGCTTTGTGCGCAAACTGGTCACCTACATGATGGAAGACCCGCGCACCATTTCGGCCAGCCTGGACTTGCTGTTCATTGCCAAAGCGATCGAGCGCATTGGCGATCATGCGAAAAATATTGCCGAATTCATCATCTACGTGGTCAAAGGCGCAGACATTCGCCACACCGCCTTGGCCGACATCGAATCCTTTGTCAAATGAAAACGCTGCCTCGCATCCTGATTGTGGAAGATGAACCGGCAATTGCCGAGTTGATCGCTGTCAATCTCCGGCACAACGGCTTTCAGCCCATCTGGGCCATGGACGGTGAAACCGCCCAGCGTGAGTTGGACGATGTGCTGCCCGATGTCATTTTGCTGGACTGGATGTTGCCGGGCGAAAGTGGTTTGACCCTGGCGCGCAAATGGCGCGCGATGCCCCGGACCAAAACCGTGCCGATTTTGATGCTCACCGCACGCGGCGATGAGCCTGATCGGGTGGCCGGCTTGGACGCGGGTGCGGACGATTACATCGTCAAACCTTTTTCCACCAAAGAGTTGCTGGCCCGCATTCGCGCGGTGCTGCGCCGCCGCGCGCCTGAGCAGGCGGGTGGGGCGGTGCGTTTGGGCGATTTGGTGTTGGATGCAGACACGCACCGTGTCAGCTACCAAAATCAGCTGTTGAAGATCGGCCCGACCGAATTCAAGCTGCTGCACTACCTGATGACGCATGCCGAGCGGGTCCACAGCCGGGGCCAACTGCTGGACCGGGTCTGGGGTGACCATGTGTTCATTGAGGAGCGTACCGTGGATGTCCACGTCAAACGTCTGCGTGAATCGCTGGGCGAAGCCGGCACCATGGTGGAAACCGTGCGCGGCGCGGGTTACCGGGTCACCGTCACTCCGGTGGTCGCATCGCAATTGAAGTCCGCCTGAGTCTTCCGGATTACCTTTGTACTTCAGGTATCCTGCTGCGATGTTGTCGCGTTTGTTTTTCGCCCTGTTTTTTCTGTTTGTCACAGCCCTTTGTGGCTATTGGCTGAATGGTTCCCAGGGCTTCTGGATCGCTGGCTTCGGGATTTTGCTGGCCCTGCTGTTCAATGACTATGAAAAAGGTTATCGACTCGAAACCTGGCTGCGCCGAGGTGACCCGACGGCCGATGTCAACCTGACGGGTTTTTGGGGCGAATTGGTCAACCGGATCCGCCGCGGTTTCAAGGCCCGCGATCAAATCGCCGCGCAGCATCAGCAAAGGCTGCAAGAATTTCTGTCTGCCATTCAAGCCTCGCCCAACGGCGTATTGCTGCTGGACGACGAAGGGCGCATTGAATGGTCCAACCAAACGGCGGCCCTGCACCTGGGGTTGCACGAGCAGCGTGATGTGGGGCAGCACGTGGTCAACCTGGTGCGTGACCCTGCGTTTACGCGCTATGTGGCGCAACAAGACTTCAGCGCGGAAGTGATCATCGAAGGGCGCTCGCCATCGTTGTCGCAAATGCTCAAATTGCAGGTGCAGTTGCACCCTTATGGCGAGAACAAAAAGTTGCTGCTGACCCGTGATGTGACCGCACGCGCCCAGGCTGACCAAATGCGGCGGGACTTTGTGGCCAATGTGTCGCATGAAATCCGCACACCGTTGACCGTCTTGTCCGGTTTTGTGGAAACCCTGCAGTCTTTACCCTTGAGTGCCGATGAGCGCCAAACCTATTTGGATTTGATGGCGGTGCAGGCCACCCGCATGCAAGGCTTGGTCAGCGATTTGCTGACCCTGTCGCAACTCGAGGGCAGCCCACCCCCGCCCGCCACCGAGTGCGTGGACTTGAAATCCATGATGGCACAGATCAAGTCAGATGCGATGGCCTTGTCCGCCATGCAGGGTCAGTCTGAGAAGGCAGTGCATGCATTGACTTTTGAACTGCCCGAACATTTGAGTGTGTGCGGCGCTCGCGTCGAGATCCACAGCGCGGTCTCTAACTTGGTCAACAATGCGGTGCGCTACACCCCGGCAGGCGGGCAGATTGAGGCGCGCTGGACCCTGGGTGCAGAAGGGCAGGCCACGTTCTCGGTCAAAGACAATGGCGTGGGCATTGCGGCCGAGCATTTACCGCGCTTGTCAGAGCGTTTTTACCGGGTGGACCGCAGCCGTTCAAGAGAGTCCGGTGGCACGGGCTTGGGACTGGCCATTGCCAAACACATTGTGCTGCGGCATGGCGGCAGTTTCCAGGTTCAAAGCGTTCTCGGGGAGGGCTCCTGTTTTTCACTGGACTTCCCCAGCAACCGCGTCAAATTGACCCCCACGCCGGCTTCCAGCGAGCTTCTCAGCGCGTAGGCCAATCGGGTAGCGATTTCAGCGCCTCTAACAACTGTTGACCTGTCGTTTCAAGACGCTCGTGGTTGTGAATTTCGATCAGCTGGCAGCCTGAAGGCACCTGTAGTTTCGGCATCCGGTCCAGCCGGTTTTCAATGGCTTGGCTCGACTCCCGCCCACGACTCAGCAGCCGTTCCCGGAGCACTTCTTTGTCGGCAGTGATGTGCAGTACCGTCATGCCCGGATACAGTTGCGCAGCCTGCGGGATATGTGGCCGCGAACCATTCACAAATACCCAGTTTGGATCGGCCAAAGAACGCAACTCCGCATGGCGAATGCCGTACAGATGGTCATTCGCGGCCCAGTGCATGGCAAATTGCTGCGAGCTGAGCAGTTGATTGAATTCGTCGGTTGCGACGCTTTCGTGCAGCTCGCCATCAAGGGCAGCGGGGCGGTTGATGGTGCGCCGGGCCCAAGCCACGGGCAGGTCCGCCGCCAAGTGCGCGCGCAGCCAGTTGAGCAAACTGTCTTTGCCAGCGCCAGACGGGCCGACCACATAAATGAGTTTGGCCTTCATCCTCGCAACTCGACACTTTGCAGCCATTGAAAATCAGCGCCCTTGGCAGGTTCGGCAAACAGCGCTAGCTGGGTAAAGCGGACCAGGGGCAAGGCATCAAAATGGGCTTGTGCCGCGTGCTTCAAGGATTGTTTTTCCGCCTCAGAAACGGTGTTCAAAGGGCCGGTGAGGGAGAAGTGAAAGTGGTATTCGTCCAGCACCCAAGGGTAACCCCATTGCATCAGCAATTGGTCTTGTTTTGGGGTCAAGGGCGATTGGCGACGGCGCTCTAAATCGGCCGGGCTCAGGGGCTTGGCAAAGTCATGCAAGCGGGTGACACACGCGGCGGCCGTGGTCTGCAGGGCGCTCACGTCTGTTGCCGGCCGCAAAGCCAGAAAGCCGCCTTCGGTGCTGACCTGAAGGCGCGGCAGATCAAAGGCGGGTAGCTCTTGCGCCAGGTCTTGCAGGCGCAGCAACAACGAGGCCACGCTGGCGTCAGTCTGGAGTTCAAAAGGGGCTTTGAGGGTGGCGTGCCAACCGTAGCGACGCGGGTCTTGGGTCAGCAACCGAAATTGATGTGCGTCCACACCGGGGATCTGGGGTTGCTTGAGTTGCTGCCCCGTCGCCGCGCAACGGCCCAGCCAGTGGCAACCGGCGGACGACCATTCGCTGTGCAGCGGCGGGATGAAATAAATCGCATAGCGGTAAGCGAATTCAGTTGTCATGGTGGTTGACCGTGAGGGTGACGCGATCGCCTGCAAACCAGGCACAGGCAAATTCAATGGGGCGGTGTTCGGTGTCGATGTTCAAGCTTTTCACCAACAGCACAGGGCGGGTGGCCGATTGGCCCAGCAACGCGGCCACCTCTTTGCTGGGCAAACGTGCGGAGATGCGGCTTTCGTGTCGCAGGTAGTCCGAGATGCCGTGTTGTGCAAACGCCTCCGTGATCGAGCCTGTTTGGCGCACGATGTCGGGCAACCGATCAAAGCGCGGAAGTGGAAAGTATCGCTCACTCACATGCAGAGGTTGGCCTGCGCCTTCACCGACGACCTGCAAATACAGCAAGGGGCTTTCAGGGGGCAGTTGCAAGGCCTGCGCTTGCTCTGGGTTGGCCGCCACCGTTTGGCTGACCAAGATTTGCAGCTCGCCGCGGACGCCCGCTTGGGCCAGGTTGTGCCGATGGCGGGTGCGTTTACCCAGCGCCAGGTCAAGCGCTAAATTTTCGACATAGGTCCCGCTGCCCTGGGTTGAGCGGACCAAGCCACTTTGGCCCAGATGCGCCAGCGCGCGGCGTATGGTGTGCCGGTTGGCGCCGAATTGCGCTGCCAATTGGTGCTCTGACGGCAGTTTGATGCCGGGCGCATAGCGTCCCTGACCAATCGCCACCGCCAAGTCCTGGGCGATGCGCGACCAGATACTCTCGCGCTCAGGGCTGCTGACGGGCGGCTGAATCAAAGAAGTTGCTCCAGTTGTCATGAAAGATACACACCGATTGCCTAAGCTCGCACCCAAGTTTGAGTTGTATAGACAAGTAGAGGGTGCCACAGCGATGTTTCAACCGTATGACCGAGCCGAGTCTGTCCCACAGGCCGCGCGACAAGAATGGATGGCTTTGTTGGCCCGCGCACCACAGACCCTGCTGGACGAGGCCTTGACCGGCCATGCCGCAATGCAGCCGCAATGGCTGCGCCGTCCCGAAACCGGTTTGATGATGGTGCAGGGCAGGGCGGGGGGCACAGGTGAGCGCTTCAATCTGGGGGAGGTCACGGTGACACGCTGTGCCTTGCGCTTGGCCCAAGCGGGCAGCCAGGCGCCCGTGGGTGTGGCTTATGTGTTGGGGCGTAACCACCGCCAAGCCCACCTGGCTGCATTGGCGGATGCCTTGTTGCAAGACCCCACCCAGCGACCAGATTTGGAACTCAGCTTGCTCACCCCTGTGCGCCAGCATTTGGCCCGCCAACAAGCCCAGCGCCAGGAACGCGCACAAACCACCAAAGTGGACTTTTTGACCGTGGCGCGAGAAGCAGGCGATGCCGAAGAAGAAGGAGAAGAAGCTTGAGTACGCCTGACTTGCAAAATTTGGTGGCGGGATTTGACCAAGAAGCCTATGGCAGCCAAGCGGTGTTTCGGACCGCGCTGAACGCCTTGTCCCACCCCGGTCGTCCCATGGCGTTGCCCATGAACACGGCTTTGCCGCGCCAGGGTCATGGGGCGGCAGCCGCTTTGTTGCTGGGTTTGGTGGATGCCGACACCAGCCTGTGGCTTTCCCCCAGTTTGGCTGGCGGCGAGGCCGCCGCGTGGTTGCGTTTTCATACCGGCTGCGCTTGGGTCGCGGACCCGGCTGTCGCGCAGTTCGTCTGGGTGGCCTTGGGTGACGAATGGCCTGACTTGGACCGCTTGCGCCAAGGCTCAGACGAGTATCCGGACCAATCAGCGACCTGCGTCTTCGAGGTCGACAGTATGGAAAGCCAGGCAAACGGGTGGGTGTTGCAAGGCCCAGGCATTCTGGGACAAACCGCTTTGCACGTGGAAGGCCAGCCGGCCGATTTTCCGGCGCAATGGGCACGCAACAACGCCAGCTTTCCATGCGGTGTGGATATTTTCTTGGCCACCCCGACGCACATTGCGGGCTTACCCCGCACCACCCGTTTATTGAACGCTGAGGAAGCCTGATATGTACGTGGCCGTCAAAGGCGGTGAAACCGCCATCCTCAACAGTTACAAGCTGCTCGCTGAGCAGCGGCGTGGCGACCCTGCGCAAGCAGAGCTGAGCGTCGCGCAAATTCGCCAACAGCTCAAGTTGGCCGTGGACCGTGTCATGACCGAAGGCTCGGTGTACGACCCCGAATTGGCCGCGCTGGCCATCAAACAGGCCAGCGGCGATTTGGTCGAAGCGATTTTTTTGCTGCGTGCCTACCGTGCCACGCTGCCGCGCTTAGGCAGCACCTGCCCCCTGGACACGGCCCGCATGCAACTGGACCGGCGCATTTCGGCCACGTTCAAAGATTTGCCGGGTGGCCAAGTGCTTGGCCCCACCTACGATTACACCCAGCGCTTGCTTGACTTCAGCCTGCTGGCGAATGCCCAAACCACAGTCGAGGCACAAGCGCCTGCCCCGCTTGCGGCCGCCGAGCAGCCCGATAAAGTCCCGCGTGTGGTCGATCTGCTGAACCAAGAAGGTTTGATCGAAACCTTTGCGCCGCCCGCCGACGACCCTGCGCCGCGTGACTTGACGCGTGAGCCCCTCAGATTTCCGGCCGACCGGGCCACCCGCTTGCAAAACATTGCCCGTGGTGACGAGGGTTTTTTACTCGCCATGGCCTATTCCACACAGCGTGGTTATTCGCACACCCACCCGTTTGTGGGTGAGGTGCGTTTGGGTCAGGTGGCGGTGGAAATTGAACCTGAAGAACTTGGTTTTGCGATTTCGATCGGCGAGATGGAGATCACCGAATGCGAGATGGTCAACCAATTCGCCGGCAGCAAGACCGAGCCGCCCCAATTTACCCGCGGCTATGGCCTGGCCTTTGGCCACAGCGAGCGCAAAGCCATGGCCATGAGCCTGGTGGACCGGGCTTTGCGTGCTGAGGAGTTGGGCGAGGCAATTGAGTCGCCCGCGCAAATGCAAGAGTTTGTACTGTCGCACAGCGACAGCCTGGAGGCTTCGGGTTTTGTCCAGCACTTGAAGTTGCCGCATTACGTGGACTTTCAGTCCGAATTGGAGTTGGTACGCAAGATGCGAGCGCAAATCAACCCGGCCAGCGCCGCCGCCTCCACGGACAAGGAGTCTGCATGACCACGCCCGAAGTCAATTTTGCTTACCTGGACGAGCGCACCAAGCGCATGATCCGCCGTGCCATCTTGAAGGCGGTGGCCATTCCCGGTTACCAAGTGCCTTTTGGCTCACGGGAAATGCCGCTGCCCTACGGTTGGGGCACGGGCGGTATCCAAGTCACCGCCTCGGTCATTGGACCGGATGACACGCTCAAAGTGATCGACCAGGGCTCGGACGACACGGTCAACGCGGTGAACATCCGGCGCTTTTTTGAGCGCACGGCCGGTGTCCAAACCACCACGCGCACGCACGAGGCCACGCTGATTCAGACGCGTCACCGCATTCCAGAAATGCCTTTGACCGAGGGGCAAATCATGGTCTACCAAGTGCCTGTGCCCGAGCCCATGCAGCGCCTGGAGCCGCGCGAGACCGAAACGCGCACCCTGCACGGCTTGGCCGAGTACGGGCTGATGCACGTCAAGCTGTACGAGGACATTGCACGCTACGGCCACATCGCCACCACCTACGACTACCCCGTGACGGTCAACCACCGGTACATCATGTCGCCGTCGCCGATTCCCAAGTTTGACAACCCCAAAATGAACATGAACCCGGCGCTGCAATTGTTCGGTGCCGGTCGCGAAAAACGCATTTACGCCGTGCCGCCTTACACCCCGGTGGAAAGTCTGGCGTTTGAGGACCATCCCTTTGAAATTCAAAAGTGGAACGCCGTTTGTGCCCACTGCGGTGCCACCGATTCGTTTTTGGACGAAGTCATCACCGACGATGCGGGGGGGCGCATGCACATCTGCTCGGACTCGGATTATTGCCAAACCCGCCAAGACGCGCAGGCCACGGAGGCGGCATGACCGCGCAGATTCGCCCAGCCTGCCGCGCCGACTTGCCTGCTGTGTTGCGGTTGTATGCACAGCCTTCGATGGACAACGGCGCGGTGCTTTCGTTGCAGGACGCTGAGCAGGTCTGGTCGCAGTTCAGCCACTATCCCAGTTACCGCTTGTTTGTGGCTTGTGAAACGCCGCAAGGCGGGGCAGAGCCCAGCGAGGTGGTGGGCACCTATGCCTTGTTGGTGATGCATAACTTGGCGCACCAGGGCACCCCCTCGGCCATTGTTGAAGACGTGGTGGTGGATGAGGCTTGCCAGTCGCAAGGCGTGGGACGCGCCATGATGGCGCATGCCATGGCCGAGGCCCGGGCGGCCGGTTGCTACAAGCTGGTGCTGTCGTCCAATCAAAAGCGCGAACGCGCACATGCCTTTTATGAGTCGCTGGGCTTTCAGCGCCATGGTTTCAGTTTTCGGATCGAGATTTGATATGTCAGCCTTAGACCCGTCACTCCCCCTGCTGCGCGTGCGCAGCGTGGGCAAGCGTTATGGCGATCGCATTGCCCTGCAGGAAGCCAGTTTTGATCTGTGGCCCGGTGAGGTCATGGCGGTGGTCGGTGAGTCGGGTTCGGGCAAGACCACCTTGCTGAATGCCATCGCTGCGCGCAATCGCCCCGACAGCGGCGTGGTGGAGTTTCTTGGCCGCGATGGCCGCTTGCAAGACGTTTACGCCATGACCCAGGCGCAACAGCGTTTGTTGGCCCGCACCGATTGGGGCTTTGTGCACCAAAACTCGGCTGACGGCTTGCGCATGGACGTGTCGGCCGGAGCCAACGTGGGTGAGCGCTTGATGGGCTTGGGTGAGCGACATTATGGCCGTTTGCGACAGACCGCAGAAGAGTGGTTACAGCGGGTGGAAATTGACGCCTCGCGCATCGATGACACCCCGCGCACCTTTTCTGGGGGCATGCGTCAACGTTTACAAATTGCCCGCAATCTGGTCACACGCCCACGCCTGGTCTTCATGGACGAGCCGACTTCGGGCCTGGATGTCTCGGTGCAAGCCCGCTTGCTCGATTTGCTGCGTCAACTGACCCGGCAGATGCAGTTGGCGGTGGTCATCGTCACTCACGACTTGGCCGTGGCCCGTTTGCTGGCGCATCGCATGATGGTGATGCAGCAAGGCCGTGTGGTCGAGGCGGGCCTGACTGACCAAGTGCTGGACGATCCGCAACACCCCTACACCCAGTTGCTGGTGTCTTCTGTCTTGCAACCCTGAACCCCTTGAGAACATCATGATGCTGCAAATGAAACAGGTGTCCAAGCGCTTCACGCTGCACCACCAACACGGCGCCCAATTGCAGGTGCTGCATCAGGTCGACTTGGCGGTGGCTGCGGGCGAATGCGTGGTGCTCGACGGCCCCTCCGGGATGGGCAAGAGCACGCTGCTGAAATTGATTTACGCCAACTACCGGGCGACCAGCGGGCAGATTGAAGTGCGCCAGGCCGATGGCCAGCTGCTGGAATTGACGCAGGCCACACCACGCGAATTGGTGCGCATGCGGCGTGACACGGTAGGTTATGTCAGCCAATTTTTGCGCGTGATCCCCCGCGTCTCGGCGTTGGACGTGGTGGCTGAAGCGCTGATCGACGATGCGGCCGACCAAGCGCATGCCATTGAAGCTGCACGTGAACAATCCAGGGTTTGGTTGACCCGGCTGCGCATTCCTGAGCGGCTCTGGCCGCTGCCACCCGCCACCTTCTCGGGCGGTGAACAGCAGCGCGTCAACATTGCGCGCAACATGATCAAGCCCCGCCCCCTTTTGTTGCTCGACGAGCCCACCGCCTCTTTGGACGCGGCCAACACGCAGACTGTGATCGAGCTGATCCAAGAGGCGGTGGCGCGTGGTGCGGCTGTGGTCGGAATTTTTCACGATGCCCATGTCGGCCAGGCGGTGGCCACCCGCCGCATCGATGTCGCCCAATTCAGGAATCTGCCATGAACACCCTTGTTTTTAAAAATGCCCAATTGGTCTTGCCGCACGAAGTGGTGACCGGCAGTGTCAGCGTGGTGGAGGGGTTGATCGCCTCGGTGGACCAGGGCTCAGCAGATCATGCGCAGAGCGTTGACTTGCAAGGCGACTACCTGATGCCCGGTTTTGTCGAAATGCATACCGACAATTTTGAGCGGCATCTGATGCCTCGCCCCAAGGTGCAGTGGGCAGAAATGCCGGCCTTGCTTTCGCACGATGCCGAGGTCGCGGCGGCGGGGATCACCACGGTGTTTGATGCCCTGGGTGTGGGCGATGCCGACCCTGACAGTTTACGCGGCAGCACCTGGAACACTGTATTGAACGTGCTGGAGACCTGCTCTCAAGAAAATTTGTTGCGCGCAGACCACCACTTGCACGTGCGCTGCGAACTGCCTGCGCCCAACACCATCGATTTGTTTGCGCCTTTTCAGGGCCATCCTCGCTTGTCCCTGATCTCATTGATGGACCATACCCCGGGCCAGCGCCAGTGGGAAAACATCGACGTGGCGCGGGTCTACTACACCGGTAAAAAAGGCTGGTCCGCTGAAAAGTTTGAGCGCCAGGTGCAGTTGGCGGGCGAGTTGCAGGAGCGCTACGCTGCCCCGCACCGCGCCTACTTTGTGAATTACTGCCACAACCACCAGATTGCGCTGGCCAGCCACGACGACACCACGGCCGAGCATGTGCACCAAGCCCATGCCGAAGGGGCCAGCATGTCGGAGTTTCCAACCACCTTGCTGGCGGCGCAAACCGCCCACGCCAAAGGTTTGCTCACCGTGATGGGTGGGCCCAATGTGGTGCGCGGTGGCTCGCACTCTGGCAATGTGTCTGCGGCCGAGTTGGCGCGCCATGGTGTGTTAGACATTTTGTCTTCAGACTATGTGCCCGGCAGCTTGCTCAGCGCTGTGGTGCGCCTGGTGGACGATGGCATTTACAGCTTGCCGCAAGCGGTGGCGACCGTGACGCACCATCCAGCGCAAGCCACCGGGCTGAAGGACCGGGGTCAGATTGCGGTGGGAATGCGTGCTGACTTGATTCAGGTGCGCTTTGTGGCTTTGCCGCAAGGCGGTCGCCATGCG
Organism: Comamonadaceae bacterium; assembly: GCA_947451385.1. GTDB lineage: Bacteria > Pseudomonadota > Gammaproteobacteria > Burkholderiales > Burkholderiaceae_C > Limnohabitans_A. The sequence continues at coordinate 35,533 of CANFYZ010000029.1, forward strand.
GTGGTGCGGGCGGTGTGGCGTGAGGGGCAGCGCGTGCTCTGAGAAGGCAGGGTTGGGGTTGACATCCAAACTTCCCGGTTTTGTCAAAAGCCTGTCACACAAGCTGTTCACACTCAGCTTGTATAGACATCTTGAGGCAAATTCGCCATGGCATTGAAAATTCAAAAGCTCGACAAGCATTTTGCCAACGGCAAACACGCTTTGTGTGACATCAATTTGACCATTGGTGAAGGCGAAATGGTGGCCTTGATTGGCGCTTCTGGTTCTGGTAAGTCCACCTTGTTGCGCATGGTGGCGGGTCTGTTGCCTGCCGATGTCGCAGAGGGCTCCTTGATCGAAGTAAATGGTCAATGCGTACAACGCAATGGACGCATTGCCAGCGACATCCGCGGCATTCGATCACAGGTCGGCTTTGTTTTTCAACAATTTAACCTGGTCGACCGATTGCCCGTACTGGTCAACGTGTTGGTCGGGCGTTTGCACTGCATGCCCCTGTGGCGCGGGGTGCTGCGTTGGTTCAATGCCGAAGAGCGTGCCTTGGGATTGGATGCCTTGCAGCGTGTAGGTATCTTGGAGTGTCATGCCCAGCGCGCTTCGACGCTGTCGGGGGGGCAGCAACAGCGTGCTGCCATTGCGCGCACCCTGGTGCAGGGAGCCCAACTGGTGTTGGCCGATGAGCCTATTGCCTCGCTGGACCCCGAGTCGTCACGCAATGTGATGGAAATTTTGACCCGCATCCAGCGTGAAGATGGTCGCACTGTGTTGGTCTCTTTGCACCAAGTGGACATGGCCATCCGCTATTGCCCGCGCGTGATTGCCCTGAACCAAGGCCGCGTGGTTTATGACGGCCCTTCAGCCGAATTGACGCCCGCCTTGCTGCGTGACTTGTATGGCATGCAAGCCGATGAATTTTTAAGTGGCAGTGATTTGCTCAATGCCGCCTCTGCGCCCGTGGAAGCACCGACCTTGGTCTGGCGCCAGCCCGTGGCCCAGATGGCTTGAATTCCCACTTCTTTTTTTCTTACTTCACTGGAGATCCAGACATGTTCAAAAAATCCCTGACGGCGTTGGCTTTGGGCCTGAGCCTTTCCACGGCCATGGCGCAAGACATCAATTTTGGTTTCATTTCGACAGAGGCCAGTGCAAACATCAAGTCCGACTGGCAACCGCTGATCGACGACATGGAAAAGCAAACCGGCTTGAAGGTCAAGGCCTTCTTTGCCACCGATTACGCCGGCATCATCGAGGCCATGCGCTTTAACAAAGTGCAGTTGGCTTGGATGGGCAACAAATCGGCCATGGAAGCCGTGGACCGCTCCAACGGCGAAGTGTTCGCTCAAATGGTCAACGCCGATGGCACACAAGGTTATTACTCACACCTGATCGTGCACAAAGACAGCCCGATCAATAACCTGGATGACATGTTCAAAAACGCGAAGAACCTGAGTTTTGGTAACGGCGATCCCAACTCGACATCGGGCTTCTTGGTGCCGGGCTTTTATGTGTTTGCACAAAACAAGCAAGACCCTAAAACCATCTTCAAAGTGATGCGCAGCGCCAACCATGAGACGAATGCTTTGGCCGTTGCCAACAAGCAAGTGGATGTCGCTACCAACAACAGCGAAAATTTGGAAAAACTCCAAGGTCGTCAGCCCGAAAAAGTCAAAGACATCAAGGTCATCTGGACATCGCCTTTGATCGCCTTGGACCCCTTGGTCATCAGCAAGGGCTTGCCTGAGGCCACCAAAACCAAGATCAAAAATTTCTTTTACAACTACGCCAAAACCGATGCGCGTGAAAAAGAAATTGTCATGAAGATCTCCAAGTTGTCTGGCTTTAAAGCCTCGACCAACGACCAACTCAAACCCATTCGCCAGTTGGATTTGTTCAGCCAGCGCAACAAGATTGAGGCCGACACGACCCTGTCTGAAGCGGACAAGAAGACAAAACTGGCTGATCTTGACCAGAAATTGGCGGCTTTGAAATAAATTCTGTGACGGTTCTTCGCATGTCAACTTCTGTCAATTTGAAATTGCAGGCCTTAGCCCAGTCTGGAACATCCCAACGCGGTGTGAACTGGTATCTGAGTTGGGGTCTGCTGTTGGGTCTGCTGGCCTGGTCTTGGCAGGGGGCTGACATGCGGCCCATGGAGTTGTGGCGCGACTCAGGCAATATGAAGACCTATGCGGCGGAATTTTTTCCGCCGAATTTTGGCCACTGGCGCATTTACCTGGACGAGATGCGGGTAACTTTGCAAATTGCCTTGTGGGGCACGGCCTTGGCCGTGATCACGGCGATTCCTATGGGCCTGTTGGCTTCGTCCAATATCGTGCCGTGGTGGGTGTATCAACCCGTTCGCCGCGTCATGGATGCTTGCCGCGCCATCAACGAAATGGTGTTTGCCATGCTGTTCGTCGTCGCCGTAGGGTTGGGTCCTTTTGCCGGGGTCCTGGCTCTGTGGATCCATACCGCAGGCATCTTGGCCAAGTTGTTTTCCGAAGCGGTCGAAGCCATAGATCCGCAACCCGTCGAAGGCATTCGGTCGACCGGTGCTTCTGCTTTGCATGAAATTGTCTACGGTGTGATTCCCCAGGTGACGCCATTGTGGATTTCGTTTGCCCTGTATCGCTTTGAATCCAATGTGCGTTCTGCCACTGTGGTCGGGATGGTTGGGGCGGGGGGCATTGGTGTGGTGTTGTGGGAAATCATTCGCGGATTTCAATACGCAGAAACCAGTGCAGTGATGCTGATCATCATCGCCACAGTCAGTGTGATCGATCTGGTCTCCGCACGCATTCGTAAATTCTTTGTCTAAGGTGTCGCATGTCCCTGACCTTGTCTCAAGTCACTGATCTGTTGCAAACCCGCGGCCAAAATCAATATGGCATGGAAGCGGTCAGCCAACTGGAGCACGCTTTGCAGTGTGCGGATCTGGCTGAAAAAGCCGGCGAAACCGCAGAAACAATCACTGCGGCCTTGCTACACGACCTGGGGCACATGTTGGCTGCAGAGCGAGAGGGCTTGGCCGATATCGACACCCGCAAGGACGACTTGCATCAGTTCATTGCGCTGCCTTTTTTACGTGGCCTGTTCAATGAGGCGGTGCTGGAGCCCATTCGCATGCACGTGGATGCCAAGCGATATTTGTGTCTCATTGAACCGAGCTATTGGGGGGATCTCTCGCCCGCCTCCAAGCACAGTCTGGAGCAGCAAGGAGGCATTTTCACCGAGCCAGAAGCGCAGGCCTTTATGCAGCAACCTTTTGCCGGTGAAGCCGTGCGCTTGCGTCGCTACGATGACTTGGCTAAAACGCCTCTGAAAATCGTGCCTTCGCTAGCCCACTTTGGTTATTACTTAAAGCAGGCTTGCGTCTAAATCATCCGGGTGTCACCAAGCTTTCACGTCCTGTCTGCATTCTTGGGGTTGCAGCAAATCGCTGTTGATCTCATGGAGCTTTTATGACGAACGAACACACTCTTGTTCCAGAAAACCCTATTGATGAAGAATTGCTGAGCGAACACGACGACGACAACATGGAAACCTTGGCAGATTACCACCGCATGGCGTCGCTGCACTATGCCCAAGCTGCCAAGCACCATACCTTGGCTGCAGACGCCGATGACCATGGCCACGATGAGTCTCGCAACTCACATGCATTTTTGGCTTACCGGCATCAATTGGTGGCCAATCAGTATGCAGAAATTGCGGTGATTGAAAGCGACGATTTGGGTGAAGAGGTGGAAGTTTCTGTTGAAGCAGATCACACGGCCTGATCGTCGACAGGCATTGAAATTGAACCGATTAATTGCCAGTGCCTTGACGCACTTGTTGGTGCTGAGCTTGTTGCTCTTTTTTCCGCTGTTACCGCTCTTGGCCAGCTTGGCCTTTTGGAGAATTCATTTCCTACGGCATTATTTGCAGACCTTACGTAAGATCTGTATTCATATGCAGGCCATGCGTGAAGGCCCCGCAATTCATTATTTTGCCGATGTGATGGGTCGCATCAGCCAAGTGCCGCAGGCCATGGGCGGTAGCTGCGTGCAATGCGGTAATTGCTGTATGAACAAGCGGTGCATGTTTTTGCAGGCGGTGGAAGGCGATCGATTTCAATGTGGCATTTACCATTCGCCGTTGCGCCGTTTTTCCAATTGCGGCTCATTCCCGCTCAATGCCTATGACATTGAGCGGTATGAATGCCCTAGTTATTTTGTGATTCAGGTGATGCCCGCATCACCTGAATCAGTTCTGGCCTCTTAAGCGAAGCTTCTGGCCAGGGTACTTGCGGCGACGGTCACTGTTTTGCCAACGGTGGCTTTGTAGGTCTTGGATTTCACGGTATCCATGAACATAAATTCGCCTTTGATCTCGGTGCTGGTCACGGTCATGAGCAGGTAACCGCGGCGATTCAAATCGGCGTAGTTCACATCATCGATCAAACCCAAGCCTGTGCCCAAGGCGCCTGCAGCGGCAGGGTTACCGCTGCCGTCCACATAAGGGCCCAATGCGCCCAGGCCGACGCTTTCAAATCCAGGTGCTGTCACCGAAGTGGTGGCAAATTCGACCCCAAGGGTGGCCGTGCCGTCCAGGGATTTGAGGTTGTTGCACCAAGCGTTGTGGGAGTCGCCCGACAAGACCACCAATTTTTTGCCCGTGGCCTTGATGCTCTGCAACAAAGTTTCGCGTTGGATCGGATAGCCGTCCCACGAGTCCATGTTGTAAGGCAGTCGAGGCTGCGACAACAAACTCTTTTGGGTGTTATTCAGAGCTGCAGGCGCTGCCGCATTCACCGCTTTGGCGGTGAGGAAATCATTCAATGCCGTGCCAAAGGCAGTCGTACCAGCGGCTTGGGCTTGCACCACCGAAGCGGGAAACCACATTTTGGCCATGATGTCTTGGTTGCCCACAATTTGCCATGTGGCGGTGGATTTGCCAATGTTGGTGGTCAACCAGGTCAACTGCGTATCGCTCATCATTTTGCTGGCCGCGTTGGGGTACACCCCATTCACTGGGGTCAGGCCGGCAAAATAATCGGCATACAGGTAGGGCTGAACACGGGCGTCTTGCGGATCGCCGAAGTAGCCATAAATTTGTTTGGTTCGGCCTTCAATGCGGGTGTCCAGCATGTGCAGGCTGAACAGGGTGCCGAAATCGAAATTGCGGTAAATTTTCAGCAAGTTGGTGGCATCGGGGGTGCGAATCGGCATCCACTCGTGGTACACGCGGGCAGCGGTATTTTTACGCTCTACCCAAGTGCCTTGGGTGGTTACGTTGTGGTTTTCTGCGCCATCCATGTAGGCGTTGTTGGCGAACTCATGGTCATCCCAAATCGTGATCCAAGGCATCTTGGCGTGCAAGGCTTGCAAGGAGGTGTCCGAGCGGTACTTGGCATAACGGGTGCGGTAATCACTCAAAGACACAATGTCGTTGGCCGGGCTGGTCACACGGTCCAACTTGACGGCATCGGTGTTGCCAAATTTGCTCGCATCCGAACCATATTCGTAAATGTAGTCACCCAAGTGCAAAGCATATTCGGCGCCCGAGGTGGCTGCGGCATCGTAGCTGTTGAAAAATCCTTCAGAGTACAGCGTGCATGAAAAGACAGCGAATTTCACCGAGGTGGCTGTTGCCGAAGGCAAAGTACGGGTGGTACCCACCGTTGAAGATGCCCCTGTGCTGTCCAAGAAGCGGTAGTAGTAGGTTGTACCGGCGGTCAAACCCGTGGCGTCCACTTTGGCCGTGAATCCGGCACTTGCCAAGGCCGTGACCGAGCCTGTGTTGACCATACTGGTGAATTTGGCGTCATTGGCAATTTGCCATTGCAATGCAACATCAAAGTTCTGATCTTTGACTTTGGCGTGAGTCCACAAAATGACGCGATCGGTCAGCGGGTCGCCACTGGCCACGCCGTATAAAAATTCGGCAGGCAGGGGCGTCGAAGAGCCACAGGAAGCCAGGGCCACGGCCCCAGCAGAACCGGCGGTGGTGGC
>CANFYZ010000030.1 GCA_947451385.1 Comamonadaceae bacterium
AAGACCGCATCAACAGCTACGCCGATCCGGTGCAGGCGCGCAAAGACTTCATCAACCGCCAGCCCATGGGCCGCTTGGCGCAGGCGCATGAAATCGCCCCCATCGTCACTTTTTTGGCCTCGGATGAATCCATTTTCGCCACCGGTAACGCCTATATGGTGGACGGCGGCATGACCATTTAACTTGCAGAAAGACCGCATGAATTTGCTCGACATGAAAGGCCGCCACGCGGTCATCACCGGCGCTGCCACCGGTTTGGGTTTTGCCATTGCAGAGCGTATGCTGGCCTCGGGCGCACGCGTCACCATCTGGGACCGCGATGTGGCAGGCATGAATGCCGCAGCCGAAGCGCTGAAAAAACAGTTGGCGGGTGCGGTGGTCAACACGGTGCAAGTCGACGTGGCCGACCACGCTTCGGTGGTGCAGGCTACCGCGCAAACCACGGCCCTGGCGGGGGTGGATGTGTTGGTCAACAGCGCGGGCATCACCGGCCCCAACACCAAGGTGTGGGACTACCCGGTGGACGCTTGGAAGCAGGTGTTCGATGTGAACGTACACGGCTTGTTTCATTGCTGCCGCGAACTGAGCGCGCACATGAAAGCCCGTAACTACGGCCGCATCGTCAACATCGCCTCGGTCGCGGGCAAAGACGGCAACCCCAACGCCAGCGCTTACAGTGCCAGCAAAGCGGCGGTGATTGGCCTGACCAAATCGCTGGGCAAAGAGCTGGCCGACACCGGTGTGCGCGTGAACTGTGTCACCCCGGCGGCTGTGAAGACGGCGATTTTTGATCAAATGACGCCCGAGCACATCCAGTTCATGCTCTCTAAAATTCCGATGGCGCGCTTTGGCGAGCCCGAAGAAGTCGCCGCCATGGTGACCTGGCTGAGCACCGAAGAATGTTCCTTCTCCACCGGCGCGGTGTTTGACCTGTCCGGTGGTCGTTCCACGTATTGATTTTTTTTTCACTGAGAGGTTTTATGAAACTCGTTCGCTATGGCCAAGTTGGCAAAGAAAAACCCGGTCTGATCGACGCCGACGGCCGTTTGCGTGACTTGAGCGGGGTGATCAAAGATGTCACGCCCGATCAACTCTCGGACAAGGCGCTGGCCAAGCTGGCCAAAATCAAAACCGACAAGCTGCCCTTGGTGCGTGGCAAACCCCGCATGGGCAGCCCGGTGGCGCAGACCGGCAAGTTCATTGCCATCGGCTTGAACTACGCCGACCACGCGGCCGAATCTGGCATGCCGATTCCCAAAGAGCCCATCGTCTTCATGAAGACCACCAGCTGTATCCAGGGCCCGAACGACGATGTGATGCTGCCCAAAGGCTCCAAGAAAACCGATTGGGAGGTGGAGCTCGGCGTGGTGATTGGCACCCGCGCGCGTTATGTGTCGCAAAAAGATGCGCTGGGTTACGTCGCCGGTTACTGCACCATCAACGACGTCAGCGAGCGCGAGTACCAACTCGAGCGCGGCGGCACCTGGGACAAGGGCAAGGGTTGCGACACTTTTGGCCCCATCGGACCTTGGTTGGTGACGCGCGACGAAGTGCCTAATCCACAAGCCCTGTCCATGTGGCTGGACTTGAACGGCGAGCGCATGCAATCCGGCAGCACCAAGACCATGATTTTTGGCGTGGCCAAGTTGGTCAGCTACGTCAGCCAGTTCATGACGCTCGAGCCGGGTGACATCATCACCACCGGTACGCCACCCGGCGTGGGCATGGGCATCAAGAAAGATGGCCAGCCTGCACCCGTGTACTTGAAAAAGGGCGATGTCATGACCCTGGGCATCCAAGGCCTGGGTGAGCAAAGCCAAAAAGTGGTGGCCTTCAAGCTGCTGCCTTAAGGCGCTTGCGCCCTCACCGGCGAGCGGGCTCACCGCCCGCCGGTGGTTCATTTCGCTGCCCCTAGAACAAACCCTGATTCCTGCGGTGCGGCAAAGCCTCGGATTTTCGTGCAGAATAGAACGATCGTTCTTTTTTGAAATCCATGGCTTCCAATTCCACTCCTGCTTCTATCGCCACTTCGCGTCCTGAAGGGGTGGGGCGCGTGCTGCACAAAGGGCGACAAACCAAAGCGGCGATCGTGGAGGCCGCGCTGGGCCTGGCCGCACAAATCGGCCTCGAAGGCTTGTCCATTGGCGCGTTGGCCGAGGTCACGGGCATGAGCAAGTCGGGTGTGTTTGCGCACTTTGGTTCGCGTGAAGAGTTGCAAATCTCGGTCATCCGCGAATACCACGACCGCTTTGAACACGAGGTGTTTTACCCCGCTTTGCAAGAAGCGCGCGGCCTGCCACGTCTCAAGGCCTTGTTTGACAATTGGATGCAACGCACCTCGGCCGAAATCGATTCGGGTTGTATCTACATCAGCGGTGCGGTGGAGTTTGACGACCGCCCCGGCCCGGTGCGCGATGCACTGGCCTCTACCGTCAACACCTGGCAGTCGGCCTTACGCCGTGCGGTTGAATTGGCGCAAAGCCTGCGGCAACTCGACCCGCAAGCCGACCCGCAGCAAATTGCGTTTGAAATTCACGGCCTGATTTTGGCCCTGCATTACGAAGCACGTTTCTTGCGCAACCCCGGTGCCGCGGAGCGCGCCCGCAAAGGCTTTACGCAGATCTGTGCGCGCTACACGCCCCACGCGGCGCCTTGATTTTTTTGTTCTGTTTCTTTTGGAGTTTCCATGCCTGTTTACAACCCGCCCCTGCGCGACATGCAATTTGTGCTGCACGAGTTGCTGCAACTGAACGCTGAACTCAAAGCCCTGCCGCCGTATGGCGACACCGATGCCGACACCGTCAATGCGGTGCTGGAAGAGGGCGGCAAATTTGCATCGCAGGTGGTGTTCCCGTTGAACATTTCTGGCGACAGCGAAGGCTGCACCCTGGACCGCACGACGCATGAAGTCACACCACCCACTGGCTTCAAAGCCGCTTACCAACAGTATGTGGACGGCGGTTGGCCTGCCCTCAGCGGTGACCCGCAGTACGGCGGGCAGGGCCTGCCTTTGGTGGTGAACCAATGCTTTTTTGAAATGCTCAACTCTGCCAACCAGGCCTGGACCATGTACCCCGGTCTGTCGCACGGCGCGTATGCCTGCTTGCACGCGCATGGCATTGATGCACAAAAAGCGCTGTACCTGCCCAAGCTGTCCAGCGGCGCGTGGACCGGCACCATGTGCTTGACCGAGCCGCACTGCGGCACCGACCTGGGCCTGTTGCGCACCAAGGCCGAGCCGCAGCCGGATGGCAGCTACCGCTTGACGGGTGCGAAGATTTTCATCAGCGCCGGTGAGCACGACTTGGCTCCCAACATCGTGCACCTGGTGCTGGCACGGCTGCCTGACGCGCCCCCCGGTAACAAAGGCATCAGCCTGTTTTTGGTGCCTAAATTCAACGTGAACGCTGACGGTACTTTGGGCGAGCGCAACGGCATTCACTGCGGCGGCTTGGAGCACAAAATGGGCATCCATGGCAACGCCACCTGTCAGATGGTGCTCGACGGTGCCCACGGTGTCATGGTGGGCCAGCCCAACAAGGGTCTGGCGGCGATGTTTGTGATGATGAACGGCGCGCGCTTGGGCGTGGGCAACCAGTCACTGGGCTTGACCGAAGTGGCTTTTCAAAATGCCTTGGCCTACGCCAAAGACCGCATCCAAATGCGTTCGCTCAGCGGTGTGAAATCCCCAGGCCAAGCGGCCGATCCGATCATCGTCCACCCCGATGTGCGTCGCATGCTGATGACGGCCAAAGCCTACGCCGAGGGTGGCCGCGCCTTGGCCTGCTACTGCGCGCTGTTGCTCGACAAAGAACTGCACCACCCCGATGAAACCGTGCGCACCGACAGCGCCGACATCCTGGCCTTGCTGACTCCCATAGTCAAAGCCTTTTTGACCGACAACGGTTACAGCGCTACCACCCAGTGCCAGCAGGTGTTGGGCGGCCACGGTTACATCAAAGAATGGGGCATGGAGCAGTATGTGCGCGATGCCCGCATCAACATGGTTTACGAGGGCACCAACGGCATTCAGTCGCTGGACTTGCTCGGCCGCAAGGTGCTGGGCAACCAAGGCGCTTCATTGAAAAAATTTGGCAAGCAAGTCGAAGCCCTGGTGAAAGCCGAAATGGGCAACGAAGCCATGGGCGAGTTCATCCAGCCTTTGGCAGACATTGGCCAAAAAGTCACGCAACTGACCGCCGAGTTGGGCATGAAAGCCATGCGCAATGCCGACGAGGTGGGCGCAGCGTCGGTGGATTATTTGCGCGTGGTGGGCCACATGGTGTTTGCTTACTTTTGGGCCCGCATGGCGCAAGTTGCCTTGGCTGAAATCGCCAAAGCCGAGGACGCGGCGCAGCGCCCGGACCCCATCTACGCTGCCAAATTGCAAACTGCGCGCTTTTACTTTGCCCGCCTCTTGCCTGAGACCGCCGGCTTGATCCGCAGCGCCCGCTCTGGCAGCGAGGTGTTGATGGAAACCGATGCCGCCTTGGCGTGATGGATGAGTCTCTTGGAACCGACCATGAAAAAATTGAACCTGTTAGCTCTGTTGACCTTGCTGTGTGGCCACGCCGCTGCGCAGATGACACCGATCGGCACCTGGCACACCATCGACGACGAAACCAAGAAACCCAAGGGCGAGGTGCGCATCAGCCTGAATGCAGCAGGCACCTTGTCTGGCGTGGTGGAAAAATCGCTGATGCCCGTGGCCGATGAAGACCCGCTGTGCAGCCTGTGCACCGATGACCGCAAAGGCAAACCCAAGATCGGTATGGAAATCATCCGTGGCGGCAAAAAAGTCGAAGGCAAAGACGTCTGGGAAGACGGCAAAATCTTGGACCCCAGCAACGGCAAAAACTACAGCCTGCGTCTGACCCCGATCGAGGGCGGTAAAAAAATGGAGGTGCGCGGTTACATCGGCAGCCCCATTTTGGGCCGGACCCAGATCTGGATCCGCGTCAACTGAGCCTCACGCGGGCGATTTCCTCACGCGGGCGCTTTCATTTCTAAGGAAACCCTATGTCTGACATCCTGACCCACATCGATGCGGGCGTGATGACCATCACGTTCAATCGACTGGACAAAAAGAACTCCATCACTTCGGCCATGTACGGCACGATGGCCGACGCGGTGGACCAAGCCCGCAGCGATGCGGCGGTGCGCGTGGTGCTGATTCAGGGGCACGAGACGATTTTCAGCGCCGGCAATGACATCGGTGATTTTTTGAACAACCCGCCTTCCAGCAAAGAGGCGAATGTGTTTCGTTTTTTGCGCAGCATCGCGGCGTTGGAAAAGCCCCTGGTCGCCGCCGTGGCCGGGCCTGCGGTGGGCATCGGCACCACGCTGCTGTTCCATTGCGATTTGGTCTACGCTGGTGACAACGCTGCTTTCTCGATGCCGTTTGTGAATTTGGGCCTGTGCCCCGAAGCGGCTTCCAGCCTGCTGGCGCCGCGCATGTTCGGTTACCACCGCGCGGCCGAAGCCCTGATGTTGGGCGAGCCTTTTTATGCCGAAGCGGCGCAAGAAGTTGGCCTGGTCAACCGCGTGGTGCCACCCACCGAAGTCAACGCCATGGCGCAAACCCAGGCACGCAAACTGGCGGCCAAGCCGCTGTCCTCCTTGATCGAGACCAAGCGTTTGATGAAGGGCGCTCAAGCACAAGAGGTGCTGGCACAGATGGACGTGGAAGCGGCCAGTTTTGGCCGCATGCTGAGCGAGCCGGCGGCCAAAGAGGCCTTTGGTGCGTTCATGGAAAAACGCAAACCGGATTTTTCCAAGCTTTAAACTGAGTACCCCAGCCCCGCTTCACGGGCTGGTTTGTTTGCCGAAAGAATCTCTTGCATGCCCCACCGCACAGCGACTCCCGTCACTTTTGAGCCCGAGTACCTGGAAGGGTTTCGCCAAATTTACGAAGAAAAAATTGTCTTCAACCACACGCTGGGACTGAAGCTGACGCGCGTGACGCCCGATGAGGTCACCGCCCGAATCTCGATGAAACCCGAACTGGTGGGACATTTCGCCTACAACCGCATCCACGGCGGTGTCATCAGCGCGGTGCTCGATGCCATCGGCAGCGCGGCGGTGCTGGCGGCTCTGGCCGCCAAACACATGGACGAGGCACCCGCCAAACGCCTGGAACGCTTTGCCAAACTGGGCACCATCGATTTGCGCATTGACTATTTGCGCCCAGGTATCGGCGAGTATTTCGACATACACGCCCAATGCCTTCGCGTGGGTTCGCGCGTCGGCTCCTCGCGCATGGAATTCTTGGGGCCAGACGGCACGTTGATGTCAACGGGGGCTGCGGCGTATATCGTGTCTTAGGGCTTTTATGGGGCCACCAACTGAATCACGAGTTTCATGCCACAGGCATCGGCGTATCTGAGCAAAGTGTTCAGCGAAGGGGAGTGTGATTTCTTACCCAAACTGGCCTCAATGCGCGCCACCACAGGCTTGAACTTGTGGGGGTCAGTCATGGTGAATTTCCTTGAAACGTTTTCGAGCGATCGCTAATTCTTTAAGAGGCGTTGCTTGCGTCTTCTTGATGAATCCATGCAAGATGATGATGCGCCGCCTCGCACAAAGCCGTCTAACTATCCCGAGCTCTACCGATCGATGATGAATGGGAGGGTCAAGCGGCCCTTGGGTGACTTGTTCGGCCTCACCCACTTTGGTGTGAACCTGGTTGTCCTTCCAACTGGCGCAGTATCAGCCTTGTGACACGCGCACTCTAAGCAAGATGAATTTGTGTATGTGGTTTCAGGCGCCCTGGTGCTTCACACCGATGAAGGCGAAAAGCGGATGTCAGCAGGCATGTGCGCGGGCTTTCAAGCCGGGCAAGGTAACGCGCATCGGCTTGTGAATACATCCAACGCTGAAGCCGTTGACCTGGAAGTCGGTGACCGAAGTTCTGGCGATTCGGTGGCGTACCCAGATGATGACTTCAAAGCCTTTACGCAATCGGCGTCGGCTGGCCTTGGGCATCGATCGCGACGTAAGTCAGGCTGGCTTCTGTCACTTTAAAGAATTCACCCTGCGAGCGAAAGCGTTCGGCAAAGACTTCCACCTTGACCGTGATCGAGGTGCGGCCGATGCGTTCGACCTTGGAGAAAAACGACAAGATATCGCCCACCCGCACCGGTTGTTTGAAGATGAACTGGTTCACCGCCACGGTGGCCATGCGGCCGCGCACATGGCGCGCGGGCAGCACTGCACCGGCCAAGTCCACCTGGGCCATGACCCAGCCGCCAAAAATATCGCCGTTGGCGTTGCAGTCGGCCGGCATGGGAATGACTTTGAGCACCAACTCCTGGTCGGTGGGCAAAGGCACGGGGTTGATGCGGTCGTGTGTGCGGTCGTTTTTGCGGTCGTGTTGAGACATGGTGCGTCTCATTTTCTAATTCAGGCCACAATGCGGGCTGTTTGATTGAGATTGTCCACCATGCGCCATCACGGCCATTCAGCCCCTGCCGCCCCCGCCGAAATCGCCAGCCCCGCCGCAGCGTCCGAGCCCTCGGACGGTCACACGCTCAAGCGTTTGCTGCCCTATTTATGGGCCTACAAATGGCGTGTGTTTTTTGCACTCGGTTTCATGGTGGGGGCCAAGTTGGCCAACGTCAGCGTGCCGATCTTGCTGAAAAACTTGATCGACACCATGACCTTGAAGCCCGGCGACCCGGCAGCCGTTTTGGTGGTGCCGGTGGCTTTGCTCTTGGCCTATGGGGCACTGCGTTTGACCACTTCGGCCTTCACCGAGCTGCGCGAGCTGGTTTTTGCGAAGGCCACGCAAGGTGCGGCGCGCAGCATTGCGCTGCAAACCTTTGAGCATTTGCATGCGCTGAGTCTGCGCTTTCATTTGGCGCGCCAGACCGGCGGCATGACGCGCGATATCGAGCGCGGTGTGCGCGGCATCGAGTCGCTGATTTCGTATTCGCTCTACAGCATCGTGCCGACCCTGATCGAGGTGGCTTTGGTGCTGTCCATCTTGGCTGTGCGCTTTGATGCCTGGTACGCGGGCATCACCTTGTCGGCTTTGACGGTCTACATTGTGTTCACCGTGCGTGTGACCGAGTGGCGCACCCAGTACCGCAAACAGGCCAATGATTTCGATTCGGCGGCACACACCAAGGCGATTGACTCCTTGCTGAATTACGAAACGGTCAAGTATTTTGGCAACGAAGCTTATGAGGCGGGTCGTTATGACGAAAGCCTGGAGCGCCTGCGCCGCGCGCGCCTGAAGGCGCAAACCTCGCTGTCGCTGCTCAACACCGGTCAGCAACTGATCATTGCCGTGGCCCTGGTGGCCATGCTGTGGCGCGCCACCCAAGGCGTGGTCGAAGGCCGCATGACTTTGGGCGACTTGGTGATGATCAACGCCTTCATGATTCAGCTGTACATTCCGCTGAACTTTTTGGGGGTGCTGTACCGCGAGATCAAGCAAAGCCTGACCGACTTGAACAAGATGTTCGTCTTGATGGACCGCGAGCGCGAGGTGGACGATGTGCCTGGCGCGCAGCCTTTGGTGCTGCGTGATGCACCGGCGTTGCGATTTGAATCGGTGTCCTTCGCTTACGAGCCGGACCGGCCCATTTTGCGCGACATCAGCTTTGAGATTCCTGCTGGCAAAACCGTGGCGGTGGTGGGGCCCTCGGGCTCGGGCAAGTCCACTTTGGCGCGCCTGATGTTTCGTTTTTACGATGTGCAGCAAGGGCGCATCACCCTGGCCGGGCAAGACATTCGACAAGTCACGCAGGCCAGTGTGCGTCAGGCGATGGGCATCGTGCCGCAAGACACGGTGCTGTTCAACGACACCGTGGCCTACAACATCGGCTATGGCCGTACCGGCTCGACGCAGGCCGAGATCGAAGTGGCCGCCCAGGCCGCGCGCATCCATGACTTCATTGCCTCCACCCCGCAAGGCTATGCCACCTCGGTGGGCGAGCGCGGGCTCAAGCTTTCGGGCGGCGAAAAGCAGCGCGTGGCCATTGCCCGTACTTTGCTGAAGAACCCGCCGGTGCTGGTGTTTGACGAAGCCACCTCGGCCCTGGACTCGGCCAACGAACGGGCCATCCAAGCGGAACTTGCCAGCGCCGCACAGAACAAAACCACTTTGGTGATCGCGCACCGTTTGTCGACCGTGGTCGATGCGCACGAGATTTTGGTGATGGACGCTGGCCAGATCGTGGAGCGCGGCACCCACGCCCAGTTGCTCGCGGCGCAGGGGCGTTATGCGCAAATGTGGGCCTTGCAACAAAGCGCCGAGCCCGCGCCAGAAACGAGCCCGGCCGCGGCCGAGGTCAGCGCCGCATAATTGCGCCATGGAAACCAAATGGCTTGAAGACTTTGTGAGCCTGGCTGAGACCCGCAGTTTCAGCCGCTCGGCCTTGCTGCGGCATGTCACGCAACCGGCGTTTTCCAGACGCATTCAGTCACTCGAGGCCTGGGCCGGCACCGATCTGGTGGACCGCAGCTCCTACCCGACCTCGCTGACGCCGGCGGGCGAAACCTTGTACGACCAGGCGCTGGAAATTTTGCAGTCCTTGCAAAGCACCCGGGCCATGTTGCGCGGTCACGCGTCTGCCGGGCAGGACGTGATCGAATTCGCCGTGCCGCATACGCTGGCCTTCACTTTTTTCCCGGCCTGGGTGAGTGGTTTGCGCGATGCCTTTGGCCCCATCAAAAGTCGGCTGATCGCGCTGAACGTACACGACGCCGCCGTGCGCTTGGTCGAAGGCGGCTGCGATGTCCTGATTTCCTACCACCATGCCTCCGAGCCTTTGCAGCTCGATGCAGACCATTACGACATGGTCACTTTGGGCCAAGAAGTGATGGCACCTTATGTCAAAGCGGGCGCAGACGGCCAAGCTTTGTGGGCCTTGCCGGGCACAGCGCAAAAACCGTTGCCGTATTTGGGCTACGCGCCTGGGGCCTATTTGGGTCGGGTGACCGATTTGATTTTGAAGCAAGCCGGTGCGGCCATTCACCTGGACCGGGTGTATGAAACCGACATGGCCGAAGGCCTGAAGGTGATGGCGCTGGAAGGCCATGGCATTGCGTTTTTGCCGTTCAGCGCGGTGCAAAAAGAGGTGGCGGCCCACAAACTGGTCCCCATCGGCTGGCCCGAGGCCGAGTCCCTGCAAATCACCATGGCTGTGCGGGCTTATCGCGCCAAACCCAGTGCCAAACACGTGCCCAAACACAGCGCACAGGCGCTGTGGAGCTTTTTGTCGCAGTCCTTGGCCTCACAATAAGAACACCTTGGAACTCTTTTTTGAGCTGATGTGATAAAAATCACGACGCATCCTGAGGCCATTCCGTATAAAGTCCGGTGATAGCCCGTATCATTTCTCTGGTGTAATTTCGTTTCTAATCCCGAGATGGCTTTGGGCTATCTTTTCAAAAACATCGCCATGTGCGATATCAGGAGTTTGGTATGAAAAAAATCGGTTTGGCCATGGCCATGGCCCTGTTGGGCAGTGTGACTGCACAGGCAGACACCTTGGACAAAGTGAAAGCTTCGGGTTCGGTCACCATGGGTGTGCGCGACTCCTCCGGCGCTTTGTCATTCACATTGGGCGAAGGCAAATACGCGGGCTTCCACGTGGAAATTTGCCACCGTATTTTGGCCAACCTCGAAAAATCGGTGGGTAAGAAACTGGAAGTGAAATACCTCTCAGTGACTTCGCAAAACCGTATTCCTTTGGTGCAGAACGGCACCGTGGACATCGAGTGCGGTTCCACCACCAACAACACAGCACGCCAAAAAGATGTGTCTTTCGCCTCCACCGCCTATGTGGAAGAAGTGCGCATTGCTGTCAAAGCCAACTCGGGCATCACTTCGATTTCTCAGCTCAACGGCCGCAACGTGGCCACCACCACCGGCACCACCTCGGTGCAGCTGCTGCGTAAGCACGAGCGCGCCAATGGCGTGGACTTCAAGGAAGTGTTTGGCAAAGACCATGCCGACAGCTTCTTGCTGCTTGAGTCCGGCCGTGCCGACGCTTTCGTGATGGACGGTCAGATCCTGGCCGGTAACATTGCGACGGCCAAGGCGCCTGCTGATTTCAAAATTGTCGGTGAAGTGCTGAGTGTTGAGCCTATCGCCATCATGATGCGCAAGGACGACCCTGCACTCAAGCGCTTGGCTGATGACACCATTCAGGATTTGGTCAAGTCTGGCGAGATGGCCAAGATTTATGACAAGTGGTTCATGCAACCCATTCCACCCAAGAACACCCGTGTGGGCTTGGCGGCCAGCGATGCCACCAAAGCCGCCTGGGCTAATTTGAACGACAAGCCGGCCGAAGATTACGCCAAGAAGTAATCCAGTGACGCGCTGACAAAACCCCGCCGGGGCAAACTTGGGCGGGGTTTTTCTTTGGCGACTGCAAAGCAAACACCACAGCAGAGGCGACAACAGAATGAATCTGGACTGGCAAGTATTTCTAACCGACGACGGCAGCGGTCGCACCTACCTCGACTGGATGCTCGAGGCGTGGCGCTGGACACTCGCGGTGGCAGGCTGCTCTTGGGTGGTGGCGGTGGGCATGGGCGCGCTGATGGGCACGCTGCGCACTTTGCCCAGCAGCCCCTGGCTGGTGCGTTTGGCTAACGTGTGGGTGGAGTTGTTTCGCAATATTCCGCTGCTGGTGCAAATTTTCTTGTGGTACTTTGTGGTGCCCAAAATCTTTCCCTCTTTCCAGCAGGTGCCCGGCTTTGTGTTGGTGGTCTTTGCTTTGGGATTTTTCACCTCGGCGCGGATTGCCGAGCAGGTCAGGGCGGGCATCCAGTCCTTGCCCAAGGGCCAGCGCTACGCCAGCATGGCCATGGGTTTCACCACGGCGCAAACCTACCGCTATGTGCTTTTGCCCATGGCGTTTCGCATCATCTTGCCGCCGCTGACCAGCGAGTCGATGAACCTCTTGAAAAACTCTTCGGTGGCCTTTGCGGTGTCCATCGCCGAGCTGACCATGTTCGCCATGCAGGCGCAAGAAGAAACCTCACGCGGCATTGAAATTTATTTGGCGGTCACCGCCTTGTATGCCTTGTCGGCCTTCGCAGTCAACCGTGCGTTCGCGTTGATTGAAAAGAGAGTGCAAATCCCGGGCTTCATTGTGGCCGGCGGCACCGGTGGAGGTCACTGAGATGTTGGGACTGGACCTTTCCTTTTTTGACCTGGAGATGCTGCGCAAGTTTGTTTTGCAGGGCTTTCTCTTCAGTGTGCAGTTGACGGTGGTGGCGACTTTGGGCGGCATCGTGTTTGGCACTTTGCTGGCGCTGATGCGCTTGTCGGGCCAAAAGTGGCTGATGGCGCCGGCGGCGGTGTATGTCAACGCCATGCGCTCTGTGCCGTTGGTGATGGTGATTCTGTGGTTTTACCTGTTGATCCCTTTTTTGATCGGCAAGCCCATCGGTGCCGAGTTGTCTGCGGTCATCACTTTCATTGTGTTTGAGGCGGCTTATTTCAGCGAGATCATGCGCGCGGGCATTCAGTCCATTCCACGCGGTCAGGTGTTTGCCGGACAGGCCTTGGGCATGACCTATGGCCAAAACATGCGCCTGGTGGTGTTGCCGCAGGCGTTTCGCAACATGCTGCCGGTGCTGTTCACACAGACCATTATTTTGTTTCAGGACACCTCTTTGGTGTACGCCATCGGCGCCTACGATTTACTCAAGGGGTTTACCAATGCGGGCAAGTTGTATGGCCGCCCTGAAGAGGCTTATGTGCTGGCTGCAGCGGTGTATTTTGTGATCTGTTATGGCCTGTCGTGGTGCGTTAAGCGCCTGCAAACCCAAATCGCCATCGTGCGCTGAAACGCGAACAGCCCTCTAGATTCGGAGAGAAAAATGATTGAAATTCAAAATGTGTCCAAGTGGTACGGCCCGGTGCAGGTGCTCAACGATTGTTCGGTGAACATCAACAAGGGCGACGTGGTGGTGGTGTGCGGTCCGTCGGGTTCGGGCAAATCAACCTTGATCAAAACCGTGAACGCGCTGGAGCCAGTGCAACAAGGCCACATCAAAGTCGATGGCATTTCGGTGACCGATGCAGGGACCGATTTGCCCGCATTGCGCGCCCGTGTGGGCATGGTGTTCCAGAGCTTTGAGTTGTTTCCGCATTTGTCGGTGACCGAAAACTTGACCATCGCCCAGGTCAAGGTGCTGGGCCGCTCGGAGGCCGAGGCCCAAGAGCGTGGCCTGAAGATGTTGGACCGCGTCGGCCTGTTGGCACACAAAGACAAGTTCCCGGGTCAGCTCTCGGGCGGCCAGCAGCAGCGGGTGGCGATTGCGCGCGCCTTGTCAATGGACCCGATCGTCATGCTGTTTGACGAGCCCACCTCAGCGCTTGACCCGGAGATGGTGGGCGAGGTGCTGGATGTGATGGTGCAACTGGCCAACGAAGGCATGACCATGATGGTGGTCACGCACGAGATGGGGTTTGCCCGCAAAGTGGCCAACCGCGTGATTTTTATTGACGTGGGCGGGCGCATTTTGGAGGATTGCTCGAAAGATGAATTCTTCAATCACCCTGAAAACCGGCAACCGCGCACCAAAGATTTTTTGAACAAAATTTTGCAGCACTGAAACTTCTTCAACCCCATTTGATTCACGAGGACACCATGAAAAATTACCCAGTTTCCTTTCTCGCTTCGGCCCTGGTGTGTGGCCTGACGGTGTTGGCCAGCCCCTCGGCCCTGGCCGGCAAAACCCTGGACCAAATCAAACAGCGCGGCCAAGTGGTGTGCGGCGTCAATACCGGCCTGGCCGGTTTCTCGGCGGCGGATTCCAATGGCAATTGGAGCGGTCTGGATGTGGACGTCTGCAAGGCCGTGGCGGCGGCGGTGTTGTCAGACCCCAGCAAAGTCAAGTACGTGCCCTTGAATGCCCAGCAACGCTTTACCGCCTTGCAATCGGGCGAGGTGGATGTGCTTTCGCGTAACACCACCTTCACCCTGTCGCGAGATGCCTCGTTGGGTCTGCAAGCCACGGCCGTGACTTACTACGACGGCCAAGGTTTCATGGTGCCGGTGAAGAGCAAGATCAAAAGTCCGCAGCAGTTGAAAAATCAAACCGTGTGCGTGCAGTCCGGCACCACCACCGAGAAAAATCTGACCGACTTTTCCAAAGCCAACAAGCTCAATATCAAACCGGTGGTGTTTGAAAAATTAGAGGCCGCCAACGGCGCTTATTTCGCCGGCCGTTGCGTGGCTTACACCACCGACGCATCGGGCTTGGCCTCGATTCGCAACAAAGAAGCCAAGAACCCGGCCGAGCATGTGATCCTGTCTGAGTTGATTTCTAAAGAACCGCTCGGTCCAATGGTGCGCCGGGGGGATGACGAGTGGCAGGCCATCGTCAAATGGGTGATCTTTGGCTTGGTCGAGGCCGAGGAATACGGCGTGACGCAAGCCAACCTGGAAGCCTTGAAGGCCACCAGCGAAGATCCGGTGGTGGGCCGTTTGCTCGGTTCCAAAGAAGACACCGGCAAGCATTTGGGGCTGGACAAAGAGTGGTTGGCCCGGGCCCTCAAAGCCACCGGCAATTACGGTGAAATGTTTGAGCGCAATGTGGGCCCCAAGTCAGCCCTGGCTTTGCCGCGCGGCAGCAACAACCAGTGGAACAAGGGCGGCCTGATGTACGCCTACCCTGTGCGCTGAACCGCCACCCGCCTTGCCTTTGCCTGTGTCTGAGCCCCCGCTGATCACCCGCCGCCCTTGGTCCTGGCGCAGCCAGGCTTTTCGGGGTGCGGTGTACCAGGTGCTCGCCGTGGTGGTGATCGTTGCCCTCCTGGGTTTTTTGGTACACAACACGCTCATCAACATGCGCTTGCGTGGCATCCAAAGTGGTTTTGATTTTCTCTGGAGTCCCTCCGGATTTGACATTGGCGAGGGACTCTTCAACTTCGATTCGGCACAAAGCTACGCCATGGCTTTGCTGGCTGGTTTACTCAACACCTTGCGTGTCGCTTTGTTGGGCATGGTGTTGACCACGGTGTTGGGGGTGCTGGTCGGCGTGGGGCGATTTTCTCGCAATGCCTTGGTCCGAGGCGTGTGCCGTGTGCATGTGGAATTTTTTCGAAATGTGCCGGTGCTGCTGCAATTGCTGATGTGGTACCTGGTCTTCACCGAGGTCTTGCCCGATGCCCTGGCGCCTTGGCGCTGGGGCTCGGTGTTTCTCAGCAAGGGGGGGCTGAGTTTCCCCAGCCCGTCCTGGGTGGACGGTGGCGTGGTGTGGGATACCCCGTTCATGGGCGAGTTTGCGGTCGAGGGGGGAGCCGCGCTGACGCCGGAGTTCATGGCTTTGTTGCTGGGCTTGTCCATTTACACCTCGGCCTTTGTGGCCGAAGTGGTGCGTGCCGGCATTGCCTCGGTGCCGACCGGCCAAGCCGAGGCGGCTCTGGCGCTGGGTTTATCGCCGCGTTTGCAAATGCGCTGGGTGACTTTGCCGCAAGCCTTGCGCGTCATCATTCCGCCATTGACCAACCAGTACCTGAACTTGACCAAAAACTCGTCTCTGGCGGTGGCCATTGGTTACCCGGATGTGGTGTCGATCGCCAACACGGCGATCAACCAAACCGGTCGCGCGGTGGAGTGCATTGCGATCATCATGCTGGTGTACCTGAGCACCTCGCTGAGCACCTCGTGGTTCATGAACGCTTACAACGCGCGCGCCGCTTTGCGCGAGCGCTGAGCCAGAATGACGCCTTCGACTTTTCAACCCATTGCGCCACGCCCTGCGCCCCCAACGCCCTCTGGCTGGCGACATTGGCTGCTGACCCATTTGTGGCAAGACCCCGGCACCCGTGTGACCACCGTGGCCCTGGTGGCCTTGCTGCTGTGGATCGGGGTGCCCCTGTGGGACTGGGCGGTGTGGAGCGCCCATTGGCAAGCCAATGCCGATCTCTGTCATGCCGGCCAGGCGGACGGTTCCTCGGGTGCCTGCTGGGGGGTGATCACCGAAAAATTTCGCATCATCGTGTTGGGCCGTTACCCGTTTGATGCGCAATGGCGCCCCGTGCTGGCCACAGCGTTGTTGTTGGGCTTGCTGGTGGTCAGTTGCATACGGTTTTTCTGGCGTCCTTCTTTGGTGCTGCTCTGGGTGGCCGTGCTGACGGTGTTTGTCGCCTTGATGGGCGGGGGGTGGTGGCGTTTGACGCCAGTGGAAACCGATCTCTGGGGCGGTTTGCCCTTGACCCTGTTGCTGTCCTCCGTGTCGATCGTTGTGGCTTTCCCTTTGGCTTTGTTACTGGCGCTTGGGCGGCGCTCACATTTGCCCGCCATTCGCAGCCTGTGCGCGGTGTATGTGGAACTGGTGCGCGGTGTGCCCTTGATTTCGGTGTTGTTCATGGCGTCGTTCCTGTTTCCATTGTTCATGCCGCAGGGTACGAACATCGACAAATTGCTGCGTGTGTTGGCCGGTATCAGCCTGTTTGCCGCCGCCTACATGGCCGAAGTCATTCGCGGCGGCTTGCAAGCCATTCCGCAAGGTCAGCTGGAAGGCGCGGCCACCTTGGGTTTGTCTTACTGGCAAACCCAGCGTTTGATTGTGCTGCCGCAAGCCCTGGCCATGGTGGTGCCCGGGTTGATGAACAACTTCATCGCCATCTTCAAAGACACCTCCTTGGTGACCATTGTGAGTTTGTACGAGCTGACGGGGGCCATGGGTTTGGCGCTGAACTCTGATGCCGATTGGCGTCCCTACAAAATCGAAGCCTATCTCTTCATCGCGTTGATTTATTTTGTCTTTTGTTTTGCCATGTCGCGCTACAGCCAATGGGTGGAGCAGCAGGTGAACCGAGGCCGCCAGCGCTGAAAGCCCCCCATGAATCCGCCCATCATCTCCTTTGAAAAAGTCAATAAATGGTTTGGTCAATTCCATGTGCTGCGCGACATTGAACTGCAAGTGAATGCCGGTGAGCGCATTGTGATTTGCGGCCCCTCAGGATCGGGCAAATCCACCTTGATTCGCTGCATCAACCGATTGGAAGTGCATCAGCAAGGCCGATTGATGGTGGATGGCATCGAGCTGGCCGACGATCTGAAAGCCATCGACCGGGTGCGCAAAAACGTGGGCATGGTGTTTCAACAATTCAATTTGTTCCCGCATTTGACGGTGCTGGACAACTTGACGCTGTCGCCCATCTGGGTCGGTGGGCTGTCCAAAAAAGAGGCCGAAGAACAGGCCATGCACCAGTTGGCCAGGGTCAAAATTGCCGAGCAAGCGCATAAATTCCCGCTGCAATTGTCAGGCGGTCAACAGCAACGTGTGGCGATTGCCCGGGCGCTGTGTCTGAAGCCCAAGATCATGTTGTTTGACGAGCCCACCTCCGCGTTGGACCCAGAGATGATCAAAGAAGTACTGGATGTGATGATCGAGTTGGCCCAACAAGGCATCACCATGCTCTGCGTCACGCATGAGATGGGTTTTGCCAAAGCCGCGGCCGATCGGGTGATCTTCATGGACGAAGGCCAAATCGTCGAGCAGGCCCCGCCGCACCAGTTTTTTGAGCAACCGCAAACCGACCGGGCGCGAGATTTCCTGTCGAAAATTCTCAGCCACTGACCGTGGCCGATTATTTGGGAGAATAGGGGCATGACCGCCTCAACCCCATTGCCACCTGCCACCGCCGCTGTTCAAGCCAGCACTTTGACCCTGACCCGCCCTGACGACTGGCACCTGCATGTGCGTGACGGCGAGGCTCTGAACACGGTCGTGCCACACACTGCCGCTCAGTTTGGTCGCGCCGTCATCATGCCCAACCTGAAGCCGCCGGTCACCACGGCAGAGCAGGCCTTGGCGTACAAAGCGCGGATTTTGGCGGCCGTGCCTGCAGGGTTGGCATTTGAGCCCTTGATGACCTTGTACCTGACCGACAACTTGGCGCCTGAAGAAATTGCCCGTGCCAAAGCCGCAGGGGTGGTGGCCTGCAAACTGTACCCGGCAGGGGCCACCACCAACAGCGACGCGGGGGTGACCGATCTGCGCAAAATCTACCCTGTGCTCGAAGCCATGCAGCGCGAAGGCTTGCTGCTGCTGGTACACGGCGAGGTGACCTCGCCTGAAATTGATTTGTTTGACCGTGAAGCGGTGTTCATCGACACCCAACTGATCCCGTTGCGCCGCGATTTTCCTGAACTGAAAATCGTTTTTGAGCACATCACCACGCAAGAGGCTGCGCAGTATGTGGCGGCGGGCGACCGTTTCATCGGCGCCACGCTCACCGCCCACCATTTGCTCTACAACCGCAACGCCATCTTCACCGGGGGGATTCGTCCGCACTATTACTGCTTGCCCGTGCTCAAGCGCGAAACCCATCGTCAAGCTTTGATGGCGGCCGCCATCAGCGGCAACCCGCGCTTTTTCTTGGGCACAGACAGCGCGCCGCACCCGGCGCACTTGAAAGAACACGCCAGTGGGTGTGCCGGTTGCTACACCGCGCACGCGGCCATCGAGATGTACGCCGAAGCCTTCGACCAAGCCGGTGCGCTGCACCAACTGGAAGCCTTTGCCAGTTTCAACGGCGCTGACTTTTACGGTCTGCCGCGAAATACCGGCCGCATCACCTTGCGCCGCGAAAGCTGGACTCCGCCGGAGTCTTTCGCCTTCGGTCAAACCGAACTCAAACCCCTGCGCTCTGGCGAAGCTTTGCCATGGCGTTTGGTCTGACCCCAGGACCGAAGCCGGTCCCGGGTGTTGCCGACATCGATTGGACGGCCCCTTGGCTGTCCGACTGGCGAGCGGTGGGCCAGCCGATCGCCGAGCGCATTGCGGCGGGGTTGCCGCAACCTCAAGCGCTGAACCAACACGACGCTCCCCAGCAGGTGCCCGTGCGCTTTGTGCCGCAAGCCGATTTGCCTGCAGACCAGGCCTATGAAGCATTCATTTTCAACAGCCACTGTGTGCCCACCCGAGAAGGCTTGCATGACTTTTTCAACGCTCTGTGTTGGATGCATTTCCCATTGACCAAGCAGCGTTTGAATGGCTTGCAAGGCCAAGCGATTTCACAGGCCGGTGTGGGCGCGGTGCGTGGCCCGCTGCGCGATGCGGCCACCGTGTTCGACGAAAACGCAGCCCTGTTGCAAGCGCCTGATGTGCTGTGGCAGGCCTTGGTCGAGCGACGATGGCAGGAGGCCTTTGTGGCGTTGCGTCCCTTGTGGCAAGGCGCTCGCTGGTGGACTTTTGGTCATGCCGCGCTGGAAAAATTGGTGCAACCGTATAAATCCATCACGGTCCATGTCTGGCGCGTGCCCGAGGGCTTGCCTGACTTGCCTGCGATCGACGCTTGGCTGGCCCAGGACCTGCAGGCAGACAAGCTGGCGTCCAAGCCCTTTTGCCCCATGCCCGTGCTGGGTGTACCGGGTTGGTGGCCGGCCAATGAAGCCGCTGACTTTTACGCTGACACTGCCGTCTTCCGGCCGCTTCGCCCGGCCGTTTCGAAAACATGATTTACCCGTGATTTTTCAGGGAAATAAAAACGGGCGACTTGATTTTGTGCGGCGCTCACCGCATATTCACTCATGCGCCTGGCCTTCGCTGGGCGGATTATGAAACCATCATGAAGCGAATTATTCTGTTTGTCCTGACCAACTTGGCCGTGGTGCTGGTGCTGGGCTTGGTCGCCAATCTGCTGGGTGTGAACCGATTTTTGACTGCCAATGGTTTGAACCTGGGGGCCTTGCTCGGCTATGCCTTGGTCATGGGTTTTGGTGGTGCCATCATTTCCTTGTTGATCAGCAAGCCCGTAGCCAAATGGAGTTCAGGCGTGCAAGTGATTGAACAAGCGCAAAACACCGACGAAGCCTGGCTGGTCAATACTGTGAAAAAGCTCGCCGATGCGGCGCAAATCGGCATGCCCGAAGTGGGTATTTTTGAGGGTGAACCGAACGCCTTTGCCACCGGTGCTTTCAAAAACTCGGCGCTGGTGGCGGTGTCCACCGGCTTGTTGCAAAACATGACCCACGAAGAAATCGAGGCCGTGTTGGCGCACGAGGTCGCGCACATTGCCAACGGCGACATGGTGACCATGACGCTGATACAAGGCGTCATGAACACCTTTGTGGTGTTCCTCTCGCGGGTGGTCGGTTATGCCGTGGACAGTTTCTTGCGCAAAAACGACGAGGAAAGCAGCGGACCCGGCATCGGTTATTACGTCACCTCTTTCGTGCTCGACATCTTGCTGGGGTTTGCTGCCGCCATTGTGGTGGCCTGGTTCAGTCGGCACCGTGAGTTCCGTGCCGATGCCGGCGCGGCCAGCCTGATGGGCCGTAAACAACCCATGATCAACGCCTTGTCTCGTCTGGGCGGCTTGCATACCGCTGAATTGCCCAAGAGTGTGGCCGCTTTCGGTATTGCCGGTGGCATTGGCCAGTTGTTTTCCACCCACCCGCCCATCGAAGAGCGGATTGCCGCCTTGCAAAACAACGCGGCGTAAGACGCCTCCCCGCGGGGCTGCGGGGTAACCCAAGCGACTGCCGTAAAGGGGGCGCTTGGGTACAGTCGGGTGGTGAATCTTGACGCCATCGGCCTGCGCGGATGAAGCCCCGCAATCCCACCCCCCCCTCGATACAGCGTCTGTGGACGCTGATTCAAGTCCGTACCTACCGGCGCATGATGACTTGGCCGGCGCCGGTGCGCGGCATGCTGTGGATGGCCTTGGGCGGCATTTTGTTTTCGCTGCTGAACACCATTGCGCGAACCATTTCGATGCAAATGGACCCTTACGAGGCCCAGTTTCTGCGTTATTTCTGCGGTCTGCTCATCATGCTGCCCCTCTTGTGGCGCGATGGTTGGGCCGCCTATAAACCGGTCGATGTCAAAGGCCAGTTCTGGCGCGGTGCCGTGCACACCTTGGGTTTGATTTTGTGGTTCACCGCTTTGCCGCAAATCCCGTTGGCCGACATGACGGCGATCGGCTTCACCGGCCCGATTTTCATCATGCTGGGCGCCGCCTGGTTTTTGGGTGAACCCATGCACCGCGACCGCTGGATAGCCGCCTTGATCGGTTTTGCCGGCGTCTTGGTGGTGGTTTTGCCCAAAATGACGGGCTCAGGCGGCTGGTACAACCTGGTGATGTTGGCGTCTTCGCCGGTATTTGCGGCTTCTTTCTTGATCACCAAGGCGCTGACCCGGTATGAAAAACCTGGCGTGATTGTGTTGTGGCAATCGATCACGGTTTCCATTTTCAGCATTCCCATGGCCGTGATGCATTGGCAAAACCCGACGCTGTGGCAATGGGTCGGTTTCTTTGTGGCGGGCGTTTTGGGCACTGCCGGTCATTACAGCCTGACGCGGGCATTTCATACCGCTGACATTTCGGCCACCCAGTCGTTGCGATTCTTGGATTTGATCTGGGCTTCGCTGTTGGGCTGGCTGGTGTTCAGCGATGTACCCAGCCATTCGACTTGGCTGGGGGCTTTGGTGATCCTGCTTTCCACCGTGTGGATTGCCCGCCGCGAAGGGCGGCGGCCCGCGCTGGCGGATTGAGCGCTTTCAGTCGTTTTGAATCCCGCTGGCCACATGGCCCGAGGGCACATGCCGCGCCGCCGATTCGATGTGACCGGTTTGGTCGTCAAAGAAAAAGTCCGGCTCAAACTCTTTCAAAAACTCGCCCTTGGCCAAGCCGCCCAGGAACATGGCTTCGTCCACCTCGATGTGCCAGTCCATCAGGGTGCGGATGGCGCGCTCGTGCGCCGGGGCGCTGCGGGCCGTGACCAGCGCGGTGCGGATGCGCATGGCCGGCGTGCCCTCTTGCTGCAAGCGGTGCAGGGCGGCCAACAGCGGCTTGAAGGGGCCGGCCGACAGTGGCTGCGCCGCTTTGTCTTTTTCATGCGCCTGAAATGCCGACAGGCCCTCGGACTGAAATACCCGCTCGGCCTCGTCAGAAAACAGCACGGCATCGCCGTCAAATGCGATCCGCACTTCGTGGGGGTTGGCTTCAGACGCGTGGGCTGAATGCGGGTACACCTGCGCTGCAGGCACGCCTGCTGCCAAAGCGGCGCGCAC
Organism: Comamonadaceae bacterium; assembly: GCA_947451385.1. Classification (GTDB taxonomy): domain Bacteria; phylum Pseudomonadota; class Gammaproteobacteria; order Burkholderiales; family Burkholderiaceae_C; genus Limnohabitans_A. The sequence continues at coordinate 22,003 of CANFYZ010000030.1, forward strand.
GTCCGACAAATGGGTGGACAAAAACAGGTTCGCGTTGAGCGGCTTCAAATAGCGCCACGGCGACTGGCCGCGGGTGAAACTGCCGCGTTGAATCGGCAAGCCATAGTGCTGCGCCGAGCGAAACACCCGCATGCCCGAGACCGGATCGTTGCGCGACAAAATCACCACCTCGACGCGCTGCGACTGTGCATCATTGAAGGCCAAGAGCTTGCGCACCAAAGAGAACGCGACCCCCGGTTTGGCGGGCACTTCCAGACGCGCCAGTTGCAGCTTCATATAAGCCCGATCGTCGCCTTGCTCAAAGATCTGGTTTTCTTCCTCAAAGTCGAACAGGGCGCGCGACGATATCGCCACCACCAATTGACCTTCTAATGTTGCAGCCATAGCGCACCTCGCATCACTTGACCCATTGATTGAGTTGGATGATGGGCATCAGCACGGCCAAGACAATCACCATCACCATACCGCCCATGGCCACAATCAAGAGGGGCTCCAAAATGGTCGCCAAGGCCAGCGCGCGCCGTTGCACTTCGTTGGACAGTTGTTGCGCTGCGCGCTGCAGCATCAAAGGCAGTTGACCGGTTTGTTCACCCAGGCGCGCAAACATGGGCAGCAGCCCAGGGAAACGCTTCTTTTGCGACAAAGCCATCGCCAGCGGAGCGCCCTCGCGCACCAGCACCCAAGCCTCAAGGGCATCGGCGCGCATGGCTTGGTTCGATAAGGTCTCTGCCGCGGTTTGCAAGGCCTTCAAAATCGGCACACCGGCCTGGGCCAACATGCCCAGCGTGCCGGCAAATCGGGCCGCGTTGTAGCCGGTTGCCAAGCGACCAATCAAGGGCAAGCGCAGCCATGCCGCATCAAAGCGCAACCGGAAGGCGGTCTGTTTCAGGGCCAACTGCAAGGCACCCGCGCCTGCCAGAACCAGCAGCGCCATTAGCCAGCCGTAATCTCGCACCCCGTCGCTCAAGGCCAGCATGGCCGTGGTCAGCCAGGGCAACTGTTGCTTGCTCCCGGCAAACACCCCCGCCACCTGCGGGACCACTGAAGTCACCAAAAAAATCACAATTGCTAAAGCCACCAAAGAAACGATGGCGGGGTAAAGAGAGGCGCCAATTAATTTGGCTTTGAGGTTTTGTTGATCTTCCAAGTCGTCGGCCAATTGCACGAGAACCTGACTCAAATGACCACTTTGTTCCCCTGCGCCAATCACCGCGGTGTAGATCGGCGAGAACTCTCGCGGGTGTAAGCCCAAAGCGCGCGCCAAGCTGGAGCCGGCGTTCACTTCAGCGCGGATGCTGGCCACCAAGTGGCGCTGCATTTCTTCTTCAGCTTCTTCACTCAACGCCGCCAAGGCCCGCTCCAGCGGCAGGCCGCTGCTGACGAGACCCGCCAACTGGCGCGTCCAGACCGTGAGCGCAGCCGAACTGAAGGCCCGCCCCCCGCCAATGGAGCGGTTCCACCAGGCGATCTCGTTCTGCGGCGTGTCGATCGCCAAGGCGGCCACATTCAAGGGCACCAGTTGCTGCGCCCGCAGCTGAGTCCGCGCCGACTTGACGCTGTCGGCCTCAATCACCCCTTTGCGGGTGGCGCCGTCGGCTTGCAGTGCTTCATAAGAAAAGGCGGGCATGGCCAACATTATGACCAGTGGGCTGGCCCCGTGAGGGACGGGGTCCACAGCCTGCCGTCTGAGTGCGTCAGCGCCCCCTTTTCGAGGTGTTTTGCGCTCATTTGGAGTGCTCTTTATCTGTATTTAATTAAAACATTTATTTACATTTTTATTAAAAATAAGTGTCTTTGGTAGCTTTGAATTTGAAATTCCTATGGTCAAATGAATAAATTGGAATTCAATAAATTCAGTAAAAAAATATTTAAAAGGCACTTTTAATGAAATTGACGCTCAAAAATACACAGGTAACAGGCCTGTCAGAAACGCAAGGTTTTCTGATCTCACCGAATCACCCGGTCCGAATCCAAGCGGTACCCCAGAGCAAGGTGGAGCTGTTCATTGATGGTGTTAAACAAACCGGTACCGAGTTGGTCAACGGTAAACACGCTCAGCTGAAGAAGGCTGACAAAAATTTGGTGCTCAGTTTGGATGGTGAGCCCCTGGTTGAAATTACCGACTTTTATGCCACGGAGGGGGTTTCGTTGGATGGCGCCGGCTGGCAATTTTCAAACAATGACGCTCTGGGTGTACAGAACGGCACGGTGGTTTCGCTCGCAAATGATGAAATTACGCCGCAAGCCTTACCTTTGGCGGTATTGGCAGGTGCAGGTCCGGGATTGGGCTTAGTCGCCGTTTTAGGCGGTTTGGGCTTGATCGCAGCGGGCGGGGGGGGGAACAGCCTCAGCCCGCTAGAGGCTGCATTGGCCAAGATCGAGGCTTATAACAATGGCAACGGTCAAAACACGCCGGTACCCACGGTACAAGATTACACCGATGCCGGCGTCACAGGCGTCACGGCAGACAACCTGATCGCTGTGAATGTGCAGGTGCTCAACCAATCCGTGGGTGGCGCCAACACCGACCTGAAAATTCAAACCGTCGTGACCGGTGTCAATAACGCTGTCGCCGCGCTGAGTGCCTTTGCCCAAGCCAACGCCTCGGGTTTAAGTAACGCGACCGGGTCTATTCCTGACTTGCTCAGTTTTTCGGATGCGGGCTTAACGGGCGTCACCGCCACCAATCTGAGCTCGATCGACGATGCATTGGCCAGTGCCAAGGTGGACGCAAGCAGAACCGATACGCCCGCCAAGATACAGGCCATCATCAACGACTACATCGCGCTATTGGCCAGTGCGGACGGTATTGCCGGTAACACCTCCACGCCACTCACTGCAGCCCAGTTTGACGATATCGGCATCGACGGGGTCACGCCGGGCAGTAACCAAAACTTGTTGAACAGCGTCATCGATGGCAAATCGAAACCGGATGTCAACACCGTCTCTGAGGTGCAGGCTTTGGCCGATGCCGCCAAAGCGGTTATGGCCGGCGCCGCTGCAGGCACTGCACCCACCAAGGCGCAGCTGGAACTGCTGGGCGTTGCCAACATCACCGATGGCAATTTGGCCGCTGTACAAGCGGCCATCAATGCAACAAACGACGATGGCAGCGGTGTGGACTCCTTGGCCAAGTTGCAAACCGTTGTGGCGAACACCGTCCTGAGTGCAATCGCACAGATCCAAGCCGCAGCCGAAGGCGATACCGCTAACGGCACCACACCGGCTTTAACGACATATGCCACGGCCGGCATCAGTGGGGTGACCGCAGGCAATCTCGCTGCCATCAACAGCGCCCTCGACAGCACGGTGGTCAACGGCAACAAAGCCGACACCACAGCCAAAGTGCAAATCATTGTGGATGCCTACAAAGCCATATTGACAGCAGCTGACGGCCCGATGGGTGCCAACGCAGCGCCCCTGACAGGCGACCAGTTCGCAGCGGTTGGCGTGACGGGGGTGAGCGGTAGCACAGCGCCAGCAGTGGGGACCGCGTTACACCTTCTGGACGATTCGGTGGATTTAAGTGCCACAACGATGGTGAACACCTACCCGGCATTGCAGCACATGGCCGATGCTGCGGCACACGTCATGAGCGACGTGGCAGGGGGCGCTACTGCCACTGTGGCTGATTTTGCTTACCTGGGCATCCTTGGCGTCACTGCGGCCAATCTGGGTGCAGTAAGAACTGGCATTGACAACGCGACTGCCAGTACCGTTGACACGGTGGCCTCACTGCAAAGTGTTGTCAACAGCGTCATTGGCTCGCCCACTTTGGAAACAGCCCTGGGCAACGTGACCAATCTCGATGTCACCTCCAACCTGGTTTTGACTTCCTTCAGCGCGGTCAAGTTGGGCGCCTCGGGCATGATTCATATTCATCAAACGGGGGGGGCTGGCTACAACGGGGCCATCACACCCAGCAGCCATGACGTTGACATTGATCTGTCGACCGCTGCGGGCCGCAGTTTGGTGACGATGGACGCCAGCGGCACCAAAATCACCATCAATCCCACCTGGGACTTGGACCTGGGCGCCAACTACACCCTGAGTATGGATGCGGGTGCATTTGTTGATCTGGCGACAGGTACCCACGATTCACGCGCAGTCAGCGGCGTTGGCTTCAGCACCGTCACCCCCGGATTCCATGGCAGTGGCCATACGGTGGCACAAGACGCCGTCGCCTCGCAAATGATGCAGGCCGACGGCAGCCTGGCCGCCAGCAAATTTTGGGCAAGCATTCAAGACATCGGCAACAGCAACACCCCCATGGCCGAACTGGGCAGTTTGGCTGGCGGGGCCTATGCCTTGGTGGTCAAAAACTACGCTCAGGTTGCGGGCGGAACCCCCTTAACCGGTGATGGTGTGGCGCTGCGAGACACCAATGTGAGTGTCACCAATTTTGGCGCCAACGATGTTCTCTATATCGACAACCAAGCCAACAACGCGGCAATGCAAAAGATTGATCTGCGTTACAGCGACCTGTTGGCAGGCGGTGTCAACCATGGTGGAACGGCTGACCAAACCATTCTGAGTTTCGGCACCACGAGCCTTCAAAGTTACGGCACGTCCCAAATTGCATTGGGCTTTGAGGGCAACAGCACGAACCAAGTGTTTCACGCAATCTACGACGTGCCCGGAACTCCTGGTTTTGCCAGTTTCTTGCATTCGCAACCTGTGATCGCGGGTTGATCCTGCATCAGATTTTTTTATTCAAACCCTCATCTCTTCACTTCAACTCTTCACCTCAACTCTTTACTTTAACTTGAACGGAAACATCATGGCTACCACATCAAAATATTTCGTAATCAACCCGACCTCTGGCACCACCTCAGACTATCTTGATTTTGACCTGAACTATGGCGGGGGCACTATCAGCACGGTCGGGGCCGACATTGTCTACAACGGCACAGCTTCCGTTGACGGTATCTATGTGCGCCCCGGTATGACCTATGACCTGACAAATACGTCAGGCGGTATAGACAAAATATATTTTGGCGGCAACTTAAGCGATTACGTGAAGTCGTTCAACAGCGGCAACATGATTTTGCAGCGAACAGTGAACAGCCAATTAGAAAAAATCACCCTGAATCAAGGAAACTCTCTCAGCTCGGACGACTTGATTTTTCTCGATGGGAAAGTCAGCGCGAATGCGCTTTACATCAGTGGCGCCACTCTGCCGCCCTTGGATACGTCTGAAAACTCCAATGCGCCAGCGATTCCCTCCCCTCTGAATGCCACCATTCAGGCTTGGTCGACCAACCCGGCTGGCGTCGGTCAGAAGGGTGAGACATTTGCATCGAGCAAACCCGGCATTTCATTGATCTTGAACGGCGGCAGTGGTGTGGACACGGTTTACGTTGCCGACGGCGAGATGGTCGACGCGACGGGGCTTGCTGGCAGTATCGACAAAGTCTATTTTCGTGGCACCTGGGAGTCGTATACAAAAACAGCCTTGGCCAATGGCAATTTGCAATTTGTCGGGTTGGCCAACGGCGAAAAAGTCACGGTGACTGCGGGCAATGGTTTTTCTTTTGATCAACTGATTTTTGCCAACGGTTCAGTCACCACCAACAACGCACAACTGGCCATCCAGAGCAACGCCACCGGCCTGATTGGCGCTGTTCAAAATAATGACCCGACGATCAAAACCCCGTTGTACAACGACCCACAGGTAGCCGCTGCACTGGCGGTTATTCGGGACGCAGCGCAAAACAACACCGCCACCGACACCACCCCCAGCCTGCTGACCTACATCACCGCAGGCGTGTTGGGCGTGACGGATGGCACCGCGGGCAACTTGGCCGCCATCAACAGTGCGCTGTCCAGCAGCGCCATCGGCGGTTCACTCGCCGACACCACGGTCAAAGTGCAAACCATTGTCGATGCCTACAAAGCCATCCTCACCAGTGCCGATAACAACGCGACACCCAACACCACCACCGCGCTGACGCCTGCCCAATTCACGGCCGTGGGTGTGAATAACGTACCCACAACAGGCACGGCCTTGGCGCTGCTCGGCAACGTTGTGGACGTCAGCCAAACCACTGCCGTGGACAGCACTGGCGAATTACAGAACATGGTCAAGGCCGTCAATGACATTGGTGCTGCCGTGGGTCAAGGCATGGCGACCACCGTGACTGAAGCTGACTTGATTGCATTGGGCATTCAAGGCGTATTGCCGACCAATATTGCGGCCATCCAGGCGGCCATCGGCACAGGTACCGCCACCAATGTCAATACCAAGGCCGCTTTGCAGTCCCTTGTGACCAACGCCATCAGCACCACCAATCTGGATGCGGCGCTGACCGTCTTGAAAACTGCAGCGGCTGGCAACTCTGCCACCAGCCCTGTTGCCCTGACGGCATTGGAGTACGCCAAAGCTGGCCTCACCGGTGTAGATGCTGGCAATGTCGCGGCCATGAACAGCGCGCTGGACAGCGCCGTTGTTGGTAGTGCACAACTCAATACCGAGGCCTTGGCCCAAGGGATTGTGGACGCCTACAAATCTATTTTGGCCAGCGCGGATGGGCCTACGGGAACCACCTCGACCCCCCTCACGGGTGAAGCGTACGCGCTCATCGGTGTGACGGGTTTGCAAGCCAGTGGCGCACCCGCAGCGGGCAGTGCCTTGTCACTCCTTGACAGCGTCATCGACATCAAAGCCACCACTGCGGTGGACACCGAAGGCAAGGTGCAAGCCTTGGCCGACGCAGCCAACCATGTGATGACCGCCGCCGGGCTGCCTAATGGCTCGACCAATCCGCTCACTGCTGCCGACCTGGCCGCTCTGGGGATTACCGGCTTGACCGCCAACAACACGCAAGCCGTGATCAACGCCATCGTGGCCCAAACTTCAGATGCCAACGTCGACACGCTGGCCAAATTGCAGACCCTGGCCAACGCGGCAGAGACCAGCGCCACAACCGCCCTGAGCAAAATCATTGCCGCAGCCGATGCCAATAACGCGGTCAGTACCAGCTTGGCAGCCTCGGTCTACAGCGACGCTGGGGTATCTGGCGTGACCGATGCCGCTCATTTACTGGCAGCCAACAGCGCCTTGGACAGTGGCATCACAGGTGTACAGGTCAACACCGTGGCAGGCGTGCAAAACTTGGTCAACGCCTACAACGCCATCTTGAGTTTGGCCGACAACATAGCCAACACCGCTACGCCTACCCTCACTGGCGATCAGTACGCCGCCGTCGGTATCACTGGCGTGACGGGCTCGGCCTTGCCTGCGGCAGGCAGCACGGTGTATCTGCTCGACAGCGTGGTGGATGCGAAGTCCATCACCGAAGTCAACACCGTGCCTTTGTTGCAAAGCATTGAAACTGCTGCCGCCCACATCATGGCCGCAGGCAACAATGGTGCACAAACCATCACGGCTGTTGATCTCACCGCCTTGGGCCTCAACGGTAATTTCACCGATACGGCCACCTTGGCTGGCATCAATACAGCCATTCATGCGGCAGCATTGACGGGCGTTGATACCAAAGCTGAGCTGCAATCCATCGCTGATTTGGCGGCCCATGCCACCCTGAGCACGGCCCTGAATGGTGTGACCAATCTGGATGTCACCTCCAGTATCGTTTTGACATCTTCAACCGCGGTCTCATTGAACTCCCTTGGCTTGATTCATATCCATGAAACCGGCGGTGTGGGCTACAACGGCGCCATCACAACAGGCAGTCATGACGTTGACATTGATCTGTCGACCGCAGCGGGTCGCAGTTTGGTGACGATTGACGCCAGCGGCACCAAAATCACCATCAATCCCACCTGGGACTTGGACCTGGGCGCCAACTACACCCTGAGCATGGATGCAGGTGCATTTTTGGGTCTCTCAGGCAACCATAACGCCTCAGTGGCCGTCAGCGGCGTGGGCTTCAGCACCGTCACGCCTGGTACGCATGGCAGTGGCCATACAGTGGCGCAAGACGCCACCGCCTCGCAAATGATGCAGGCCGACGGCAGTCTGGCCGCCAGCAAGTATTGGGCAAGCATTCAAGACATCGGCAACATCAATACCCCCATGGCCGAACTGGGCAGTTTGGCTGGCGGGTCCTATGCTTTGGTGGTCAAAAACTACGCTTTGCAAGCGGGCGGAACCGCCTCAACCGGTGATGGTGTGGCGCTGCGAGACACCAATGTGAGTGTCACCAATTTTGGCGCCAATGACGTTCTTTACATCGACAACCAGGCCAACAACGCGGCAACCCAAAACATCGATTTGCGTTACAGCGACCTGTTGGCAGGCGGTGTCAACCATGGTGGAACGGCTGACCAAACCATCCTGAGTTTCGGCACCACGAGCCTTCAAAGTTACGGCACCTCTCAAATTGCATTGGGCTTTGAGGGCAACAACACGAACCAAGTGTTTCACGCGATCTACGACATCCTGCCCACGGTAGGGTTTGCAACTTTCTTGCACTCCAATCCCGTGATTTCAGGCTGATCACGGTTGTCTGCCTATGCCGCTACCTATGTCTTTGCCTCTTCGTCTGTCATCAGCACGTTAGGCATGGCTTAGGCACTTTGCAGGGGCAGCAGGCATCAGAGGGTCTCATCCTGCGAGGTTGAGGTCCCTCTTTCAATTATTTTATTTATAACAATTATTTACAACTAAGTATGCGTAATGACGTTTCCCCAACACGAACCTCACAGATGGATGCTTAGAATTAAATTGGTCATTTTGAATACTAAAAATATCAAATAAATTATTTTTAGATGAATTTCAAATTGAAAAATATCTAATTGATATGAGCCACTGCGCCGCCGGCGTCAAAACTTAAAACACCTCTCACGGAGCACACGGATGGCCACCACTTCTAAATATTTCGTCATCAATTCATCAGGCGATAGCCAGGACTTTCTGGATTTCGAACTGAACTACGGAGGGGGCAGCATTTCGACCGTGGGCCAGAATATTTTGTACAACGGCACATCCGGGGTCGATGCAATTTTTGTGCGTCCTGGCAGTACTTACGACCTGACCAACACCTCAGGCAATATCGACAAAATCTATCTCACTGGCAGCCTGAGTGACTATCACGCGCAGATCAACAACAACGGCAATCTGGTCTTAACGCGGAATGTGGGTGGCCAAATCGAATCGGTGACGCTCACCGCAGGAAACCAATTCAATTACGACAGTCTGATTTTTGCCAATGGCAAAGTCTCTAATAAAGATGTGTCAGAAGCCATCACAAATAACACGGCATTGCCCGTACCTAACGCAGCAGAAACATCTCTTCACCCCCTGGTCCCCAGTAGCCTCAGCGCTTCGCTTGAAGCGTGGTCCACGAACACCGCGCCTGTAGGACAAAAAGGGGAAACCTTTGCCTCCACCAAAGCAGGTGTTTCTTTGGTCGTCCACGGTGGCAGTGGCATTGATACGGTGTATGTGGCCGATGGTGAAGTGGTCGATGCGACCGGACTGGCTGGCAGTGTGGACAAGGTGTACATGCGTGGGACCTGGGAGTCCTACGAAAAGACCGTGCTGGCGAATGGCAACTTGGAGTTCAAACGGCTGATCAATGGATTCGAGGAAAAAGTAACGGTCACTGGCGGCAACGGATTTTCGTTCGACCAACTGATTTTTGCTAACGGATCGGTCACCACCTTCAATGCGGTGATGGCTCTGGCTGTCAATCCTTTGGCGCCCATCACTTCGGTATCAGGAATAAACCTGACCACCGTCACCCCGCTCTACAACGACTTTGAAGTGGCCGCCGCACTCGCGGCCATTCGGGATGCCGCGCAGAACAACACGGCAACCGACACCACGCCCAGCCTGACCACCTATGCCATCGCAGGCGTGACGGGTGTGGACGCCTCCAATCGGGCCGCCATCAACAGCGCGCTGTCCAGCAACCCGGTGACCGGCGCGCAAGCCACAACCGCTGCACAAGTGCAAGGCATTGTGAATGCCTACACAGCCATTTTGGCCTCAGCGGACGGCCCGACGGGCAGCACGACCGCCATTCCACTGGCGGGTAACCTCTTTGCTGCCGTCGGCGTCACCGGTGTGGCCGGCATGACCCCCATCGCGGGCAGCGCGATGGCTTTGATGGACAGCGTGGTGGACGTGGCCACCCACAGCCAGGTTGACACCGTGGCCGAGCTTCAAAGCCTGGCCGATGCCGCAGCGCGCGTCATGGCGGCTGCCGGTGGCACCACCTCACAAGCCACGGCCCTGACCCTGGACGACCTCACTGCGCTGGCCATCACCGGCGTGACCCCAGCCAACTTGTGGGCAGTCCAGTCGGCCATTCAAGCAGCCACGTCAGACACAGCGGTGGATTCGCAAATCGAACTTCAAGCCCTCGTCACGGCAGCCATCGATGGTGTGGCCATCGCATTGAACAAAATTCAATACGCTGCAGAAAACAACCTGGCCGCCTTGGGGGACCCGACCCATCCCGCATTGACTGTGCAAGTTTTCAATGCCGCCAGCATCAGCGGTGTGACGGCGGGCAACCTCGCCTCCGTCAACAGTGCGCTAGACAGTGCAGCCGTCAATGGTGCGCAAGCCACCACGGCCACGCAAGTGCAAACGCTGGTGGATGGCTACAACGCCATTTTGGCCAGCGCAAACGGCACCCACTCGCCGAGTGCGACACCACTCAGCGCTGCAGTGTATGCCGCCATTGGCGTGACCGGCTTGGCCGCCGCAAACGGCGCAGGCACAGTATTGGCGCTGTTGGACGATGTGGTGGACCTGAGCGTCAAAACCGCGGTGGACATGGAGTCCGAAGTCCAGGCCATGGCCAGTGCCGCAGCCCATGTCATGCAAGACGTGGGCACCGCCGGAACAGCGGCCCATGTGACTGTCGCCGATCTCGCTGCGCTGGGCATTGCTGGTGTGGGCGCGACGGAGTTGGTCGCAGTACGCGTTGCCATTCAAGCTTTGACCGACCCCAAGTTGGTGGATTCGCAATACGAATTGCAAACCCTGGTGAACACCACGCTCGGTAAATCTGCGTTGAACATCATTGCCGCCGCCGCTGAAGCCAATACCGCTACAGCCACCTTGACCCTCGCCAGCTACACGGCAGCCGGCGTGACCGGTGTGGATGCAAGCAACCTCGCCCCGATTAACAGCGCTCTGGACAGTGCCGCCATTGATGGCGCTCGCGCCGACACGCTGCCTCGCGTGCAAGCCATTGTGGACGCCTATCAAGCCTTATTGGCTGCGGCCAATGGCACACCAGGCAGCACACCGGTCACGGCGGAGCAATTCTTCGCCATTGGGGTGACAGGAGTCACCGGCTCGACCACAGACACCAGCACCGCCTTGCATTTGCTGGACGATGTCGCCGACTTGTCCGGCGCGTCCGCCGTCAACACCGTTGCCAAGGTGCAAGCCCTGGCCGATGCCGCCGCTCACGTCATGGAGCTCACCGGCAACCCGAACGCCAACCTCAGTGCCACCCTCAGTGCCAACCTCAGCCCCAGCGCGCAAGAACTGAACACCCTGCTGGGCAACAACCAGGTCACGCCCCTGAACCTGACGGCGATTCAAAACGCCCTGAAACTCGGGACCGATGCCGGCCTGGACACCCGCGCCGAGTTACAAGCCCTGGTGGACAACGTCAACAACATCATCTTGCCCGCGGCATTGGGGGCGATTCAATACGCAGCACTCAACAATGTGGCTGCAACAGGCGATGGCTCGCACAGCGCACTGAGCACCTCCACTTATGCCGCTGCAGGCGTGATCGGCGTGGATGCCAGCAACTTGGCTGCGGTCAACAGCGCATTGGACAGCGTGGCCATCACCGACGTTCAAACCACCACCACCGCCCAAGTGCAAGCCATTGTGGGTGCTTACCAAGCCATCTTGGCCAACGCCGATGGCTGGTCTGACAACGATCCGCCTTTGTCAGGTGAGGTGTTTGCCGCTGTGGGCGTCACAGGCTTGCCCACGGGGGCACCTGCGGTAGGCTCCGCTTTGAACCTGCTCAGCAGTGTGGTGGACCAAAGCAAATCCACCTTCGTGGACAGCGTGACCGAACTGCAAGCCATGGCCGATGCGGCCAAGCACGTGCTGGTCGATGTGGGAGCCGCAGGCCCATCCGCGACCTCGTTAGCAGATTTGCAGGCCTTAAACATCATCGGCGTTGACCCCAGCAATCTGGCAGCAGTGCAAGCCGCCATCAAAGGCCTGAACAGCACCAGCTTGGTCGACACCCAGGGGGAACTGCAACGCTTGGTGGACAGCTTGTTGGGCAACCTGGGCACAGCTCTGCTCAAGATCAGCGCCGCCGCCGAGAACAACAATGCCAACGGTGCATTGGGGGTGGCAGCCATTGCTGTCGCCGACTACGTGGCGGCGGGTGTGACGGGTGTGTCCGACGGCCTCACCGGTAACTTGGCTTCCATCAACAGCGCGTTGAACAGCGCCGCCATCAATGGCGACATGACCGACACCACAGCCGAAGTGCAGGCGGTGGTCGATGGCTACAACGCCATTTTGGCCAGCGCAGACCACACACTCAATGCCATCAATCCGCTCAGCGCTGCGCAGTTCGCCAGCATTGGTGTGACCGGTGTGAGCGGCCCTTATGCCGCTGGCAACGCGCTGCACTTGTTGGACGACGTGGTTGATCAGGCGCTGGTTGCCTCTGTGGACACTGTGCCTGAGGTGCAGGCCATGGCCGATGCAGCCAAAGCGGTGATGACCGGCTCTGCTGCGGGCACAGGGCCCACCTTGGCCCAACTCGGGGTTCTGGGCATCACCGGCGTGACGGGAGGCAATCTGGTCGCAGTGCAAGCGGCCATTGCCGCCACACCCGATGACGGCACCGGTGTGGACACACAAGCTGAATTGCAAGCGGTCGTCAATGGCGGAGCGGCCGCAGCCGCCCTGGCTTTGAACGCCATCCGCGATGCCGCGGAAATCGACAGCGCAACAGACTCCAGCCCTGGTGCAGCAACTTACATGACAGCCGGCGCGACCGGGGTGACAGCGGTCAACCTGGCGGCCATCAACAGCGCGTTGAACAGCACGCCAGTAACGGGTGCAAAAGCCGACACCACTGACAAAGTGCAAACCATCGTCAATGACTACACCGCTATTTTGAACAGCGCCGACGGTACAGCAGGCAATACCGCCACGCCTCTGACCGCAGCGCAATACACCGACATCGGCGTGACGGGCGTGAGCACCGGCAGTGCGCTGCATCTGCTCGATGACGTGGTGGACGGCAAGGCGACAACGGCAGTGGACACGGTGGCCGAGGTACAGGCGCTGGCCGATGCGGCGGCGCACGTGATGACTGGCGCTGCGGGTGCCACCGCTCCCACGCTGGCGGAGTTGACCTTGCTGGGCATCACCGGTTTGACCGCCGACATCATGACCGGCGTGAGCGCCGCCATTGCCGGTACAGCGGACAACGGCAGCAGTGTGGACACTGTGGCCAAGATCCAGGCCTTGGTGAATGGCGTGAACCATGCGCCTGTAGTCAACAGTCCGACGGTAAGCAGTGGCGTGGCGGGCTTATTCGCCCACTCCAGTGCAATGGGTACCGCCATTGGCGGACCGGCCATAGAACTGACGCCCGTATGGACTCCGGATGGTGAGGGCGGCTTTTATAACCAACCCACCGTGGTGGGTTGGAGTCGCACTAACTTTTCCGGCAATATGGCGGTATATTGGGTACAAGACTACACCACCGTTCGTTACGGTGAACCGGCGTTGTCATTGAGTAGCCAACCTTGGGGAATCCAAAATTCAGCTTCTTGGCGAGACAACATCGATGGGGGTGTTTCGCACAACGGCGGTGGCTTCCTCGAATTGGGTAACACTCAGGTCCCTTGGATCTATTCGCTGACTGCCTTAAGCACAAACCTCACCGACTTGGTCGTCGGTCAGACTTATGTATACGGACTCCAATGGCAGCAAATGCGGTCTATGTATATCGACGAGAACGGCAGCAATTACTACTACGCTGGTGGCCAGTTGCTCATGAACATCAATGGGCGTAGTCAGGTCTACACCTCCTCGGGCCTGGCCGATGGCTGGAACACCGCGCTGTTCAGCTTCACCGCGGCCCATTCGACTGAAACGGTGCAGGTCTCTCTCAATGGCCTGGCTGGCGTCGACCCTACCCCCTATCCGGTGAAGTATGGCTGGGATGGAACTGGGGGAGATATCGCAGTCGATTCCCTGAGCACAGCCCAGATCATGGCCGCCAATCCTGCGGTGCAGGGTGCCGGTGCTACCACCAATGCCTTGTTTGGCTCGGTCAGTGACACCGATACGAGCGCTTCGCTGAAGGGCTGGGCCATCACCAGCGCGGCCAATGACGGCGCAGGCCATCACTGGCAGTACAGCAGTGACCAAGGCACCAGCTGGCATGACATGGACAGTGCCAGCACGGGCCAGGCGATCTACCTGGCGACCACCGACTTGATTCATTGGACCGGTCTGAAAGGGACCAATACCGAGCTCGATGCGCGCGCCGTCGACAACACAGGCCCGGCATTGCATGCGACCAATGCGCTGGCAGGTTCGGTGGACACCACCCAAAACGGTGGCTCCACGGCTTACAGCGGCAACACGGCGGTCTTGGCGGCCCACGCGCCACCGCTGCTGCTGGACCTGAACCATGACGGCGAGATTCAATACAGCCAGATCGACATGACCCAAGACGGGCAGTCCGTCCACACCGCCTGGGTCGGCGCCAATGATGGCATGTTGTTCTGGGACAAGTTGGCCGATGGCATCTTGCACGGCACTGATCAGTACGTGTTCGGCAAAAACACCGGCAGTGACCTCAACGGTTTGCGCGCCCAGTTTGACAGCAACAACGACTTTCAGTTCAATGCCCAAGACGCGCAGTTCAGCCACTTTGGGGTTTGGCAAGATGCCAACCAAAACGGCAACGTCGACGCTGGCGAGTACCGCACGCTGAGCCAGTGGGGCATCACCTCGCTGGCGTTGAACAGCATCGAAGTGAACACCGCACCAGCCCAGGGCGTGAACGAGGTCGGACACACCACGGCAACTCTGGCCCAAGGCGGCTCGATGCTGGTGGTGGATGCGAACTTTGAATATTCGCACCTGACCTGGGTTGCCCCAACCTCACCGGAGCAGGCTTTCGCTCTCGGCAACCACGCGGTGATTTAAAGCCCACGAAGCTGGAGGTCTGATGGCGCCTAAATCCAGGCCGTCAGCTCCCAGCGAAAGTGGTCTTCACGTCCTTCGTCGAGTTTTTTGCCGGCGCGTCTGAAACTACCGTCGGTTTCTCTGACCACCCAGCGTCCGATTTCGGGGGCCAACCAAAGCGTTTCACGGCGCACCAAGAACTGCTTGCCTGCGTCGTAATGGGTTTGGCGAATCCATTTTTCGATGCGAATGGTTTGAAAGCTCCCCAACGGCAGGTCCACGGTTTCTCGCCCCATCACTTGGGTGCGCGATTGGATCCAGTACCTGAAGGCCGAACTGCCCACCGTGTAATGCGTGTCAATGTCCTGCACGGCGCCGCTGTTCAAGGGCGCCAGCCACAAGAGCAGGGGTGTTTCATAGGTTTGCAACAGGTCCCAGGACGCGTCTTGCACCACCCAGCCCCAACGGCTTTGAATTTCACTGGCCAAGGGGCCCGTGTTGGCCGATTGCCTTTGCAACTCGATGCGTGGGCTGACGGCGGCTATTTTTTCTGTGAGGGTGTCAATCTGTTGACCGTTGTAGTGATTGAACTGCTGGTAAGTCCACGACTGACCGACCGCCGGCGGACGCAGCGCAGGCAAAGGCGTTTGCATTTGCGCCGGACGGATCTTCAAGGGAGAAAGCGGTTGCAAACTGCACCCCGCAGGCAGCGCCAATAAGGCGATGAGATTTCGGCGTGTGATCAAGTTCATTTTTGTTCTCCCGACGGTCATTATGGGTCTTGTCTGAGCCGCGTTGGCGACAACGACGAAGGAGCGGTCAGCCCAGAATGAGCGACTCTGCGTGCAATGGATTGACGCGGGCTAAGAACGATTTGGAGACAATTCAATGGGTGCAATTTCAAAATGGTTCGCGGCCGGCCTGCTGCTGCTGAACACCTTGACCGCCATCGCGCAACCTGCGCCGCAAACCGGTGTCTGGGTTGCGAAAGATTTTCGTTTTCACACCGGCCAGGTGCTGCCTGAAGTCAAACTCGGTTACACCACTTTGGGTAACCCGGCGGGCGAGCCGGTGGTGATCTTGCATGGCACGGCGGGTACGGGCGGGGGCATGCTGAACCCGGCGTTTGGCGGCGAGTTGTTTGGCCCTGGCCAACCGCTGGATGCGAGCAAATACTTCATCATCCTGCCCGATGCGTTGGGCATGGGGGGCTCCAGCAAACCCTCTGACGGTTTGCGCGCCGCTTTTCCGCGCTACAACTATGACGACATGGTGCTGGCCCAGTACCGCTTGCTGACCGAGGGCCTGAAGCTCAAGCATGTGCGCATGATCCTGGGCAACTCCATGGGCGGCATGCACACCTGGCTGTGGGGCATGCAATACCCTGATTTCATGGACATTTTGGTGCCCATGGCTTCGTTGCCCAGCGCCATGTCGGGGCGCAACTGGATGATGCGCCGCTTGATCATTGACTCCATCCGCAACGACCCCGAATGGATGAATGGCAACTACACCCAACAACCGCGCAGCTTGCAATGGGCGTCGGTGTTTTACGCCACGGGCACCAGCGGTGGCAACCAAGGCCTGCAGCGCCTGGCGCCTACGCGTGAAAAAGCCGATCAATTACTGAACCAGCGCTTGGCCACCTCGATCAAGGCCGATGCCAACGACAACCTGTACCAATGGGATGCCTCGCGTGACTACGATCCGTTGGCGCAGATTGGCAAGATCAAAGCGACGTTGCTGGCCATCAATTCGGCCGACGATGAACGCAACCCACCCGAATTGGGCGTGATGGAAAAAGCACTGCCGCAAATTCCGAATGCGCGCTTGCTGTTGATCCCGGGCAGCGAACAAACTGCGGGCCACGGCACCACCGGCCAAGCCAAATGGTGGAAACAAGAAGTGGCTGCCTTGATGCAGTCCGCACCGCGCAAAGCCCCTTGAAATTTTCAACAAGAAAGATCCCCAAATGATGCAAAAAACTCCCAGCGCCCTGGCCCTCTTGACCGCCGCCTGCTTGATCGCCAGCGTGCCAGCCCATGTGCAGGCACAAGAATTTGTCAACAAACCCGCCGATTTGCCGTTCACTGCGGTGAATCCCAAAATCGCAGGTTTTTCTGAAGAAGGATTGCGCAACATCGATCGCTTCTTGGCCAATGAAATGGCGCAAAAGCGGGTGCCAGGTGCCGTCGTGGGTATTTTGCGTGACGGCAAACTGGTCTATTTGAAGGCGCACGGTGTGCGCGATCCGGCGACCCAAGCGCCGATGCAAACCGACTCGATATTTGCCCTGGCTTCCATGACCAAACCCATGGTCGCCGTGGGCGCGTTGGCCTTGACGCAACAAGGCAAGCTGCCCTTGTTTGGCAAGGTGGCCGACCATTACCCCGAGTTGGCCAACATGAAAGTCGCGGTCAAAAAGGCCGATGGCAGCGTGGCGCTGGAGGCGCCCAAGCGCCAGATGACGATTCAAGACCTGATGCGCCACACCTCGGGCCTGACCTATGGTGGCCGGCCCGATACCAGTGGCGCGGCGCTGGCCCCTTACCCCGCCGGGGGCGAATTGCCCAGCATGAAAGGCAGCGCCGCATTTGTGCAGCGCATCAGCGGCTTGAGTTTGGTGTACCAGCCGGGTACCGTGTTCGAGTACAGCCTGTCGTTTGACATGCTGGGCGCGGTGCTGGAAAAAGTGTCTGGCCAAAGTTTGGACGGTTATTTGCGTGAAACCCTCTGGGCCCCTTTGGGCATGGGTGACACCGGCTTTCATGTGGCTGCAGCCAAGCAGTCGCGCCAGGTCCATCCTTTCAAACTCAACCCCTTGGATGGCAAGCCGCAAAAAATTGAGATGCTTGAAAACGCCACCACCTTCGAATGCGGCGGTGGTTGCTCAAACGGCACTGTGCCCGACTACTTGCGTTTTGGCCAAATGCTGGTCAACGGCGGTGAGTTCAATGGCAAGCGGGTGTTGAGCCCACAGATGGTGCAGCTGATGACCAGCAACCACCTGACGCGCGCCATTGACAACCGTGTCGCCAATGTCGAGCCGCACCGTGACGGCTATGGCTTTGGTCTGGGCGTGGCCGTGCGCATGGAACCTGGCTTGGCCGCCGTGCCAGGCAATGCGGGCGAGTACAGCTGGAACGGCGCTTATGGCACCGGCTTTTTTGTCGATCCGAAAGAGAAATTGGTCGTCGTCTTCGGCACCGCCGCGCCAGGTGATTTGCGCAAGTACTACCGCGAGCAGATTCAAGACTTGGTCTACGGTGCCATGGTCAAGTGACTCTGCGCTTCGAAACCCGCCGCTCTGCGGTGCATGGCACCGGGGTGTTTGCGCTCAGTGAGTATTCGGCGGGCGAGTTGATCATTGAATATGTGGGCGAGGTGATCTCTATGCAGGAGGCGATTCGTCGCCACCCGCATGACCCGCTGCAGCCGGACCACACGTTTTACTTTCACATTGACGACGACCACGTGATCGATGGCTTGCACGGCGGCAACGCCGCGCGCTGGATCAACCATTCGTGCCGTCCCAATGCCGAGCCGCAAGAAGATCGGGGCCGAATTTTCATCCACGCTCTGCGACGCATTTGGAAGGGCGAGGAGATTACCTTTGACTACGACCTGTTCAGCGACGAGCCGATGACCGAGGCGCTGCGGGCGAAATACGCCTGCCACTGCGGTACCCCCAAATGTCGCGGTACGATGCTGGCCGCGGTTTCATCCGCTTGAAGGAATTGTGGATGTCTGTGTGGGATATTGGCCTGGTGGGCCTGGGCGTGATGGGTGAAAACCTGGCCCTGAATTTGGAGCGCAACGGTTTCGCCGTGGCCGGTTTTGATCTCGATGCCGGCAAGCGGCACAGCTTTGCACAGCGTACACAAGGCTTGCGAGCACAGGCGGCCGAATCGCTGGCCGCGATGGTGGCTCAACTGGCCGTGCCGCGCCGTGTCTGGCTGATGGTGCCTGCGGGTGCCCCGGTGGATGCGGTGCTGGCCGAATTGCGGCCCCTGCTGTCACCGGGCGATGT
>CANFYZ010000031.1 GCA_947451385.1 Comamonadaceae bacterium
ACAGGCTGAAGGAACTAACTTCACCATGACCCGTTTCCGATCTGTCACTGATCCAGATGGCAGTCGCCGAAGTGTTGAAGTCCCACGCCGTGTCCGTGCATGGTGGTGGACTACTGAGGCCAATAAGTTGGCATTGAACATCCGGTATGGCGCCCGCAAGATTGAAATCAGCAAAGGCAAGAGCGCAGTTGAAATTGCCACTGCAGCGGACTTGGTGCCCACACTGGAACTGATCAAACAGGCCGTGGAAGCAGGGGAGCTGGATGCGCAGATCGAAGCCGCATCCATCAAACTGCGCGAAGGCTTCGTCAAATAAATTGACCCCCGCAGGAGTGACGATAAATATGGGTATGAACAAATACCTCGTCACTCTGCGCCTTAAAGGCCAACTCATCAAGACCGCCGTGTTTGCCGACTCATCTACCCATGCCAGGCTCATATGTGAATATCAGTTTGGCCTGGGTTGTTTGAATGGCGCACCTACCCAACTCAGCAGTGAGGGGCATGACTACCCCTTGTTAGATGATCTCACCCCCCAAGCCACCCACGCTATCAAACCCCGATCCCCCAAGCCACCCAGGGCTGCGACGATCAAACCCGTCAAGCCCCAGAGTCCTGAGCAGATGAGGGTCACACAGTTAAAGGCCAATGTGGATCGGCAAAAGGATGCGCTTAAGCGTGAGCGTGAGAACCAAAAACGCCAAAAGGATGCCGAGCACAGGTGGCGGGATTTGGGTGGAATTTGAGGTTAACACCTCGGTGTGGTCAGACCTAAAGTTGCGCAAATCGTACTAAAACCACCGGAAAGTGGTGGTTCTTGACAGAAAAACATGCTGAAATTTTAAGCAATGACCAGACGGATGACAGGCTATGCACAAATGGTCACAGGGGATCTTTATAAATCAAACCCAACCCTGTCGCCACACGCTGTCATCTTGCAGGTCCCGCCAGGGAATGATCTGCGTTGCTTTGGAAAATACGGATTCGATTTCCACCTACTCAATCGGATCGGTGGGCAACTCCGGCGGGATGACCTTGCTGACCAGGAAGTGCTTTTGTTTTTTCACAGGCTTCACCGCCGTCCATTTGGTCAGCATCAGTTTTTTGGGGTTCAGAGGGTTCATGGTGATAAGCGATTGACCTAGCTAAGGCTGAAGAGCACAGCCAAAATGGTGACGGTCAACAAGACAAAAAAAGCTCCCGTTCCAGAAGATTTTTTCTTATGAGGTTTATTTGAAGTTTCCAAAGAAGCACGCAATTTTTTACTGCGCAAGATTGCGTTTTGTGCCACAGTTTGAATGAACATATTGGTTACTCCTGAAATGTGTAAATTCATTTTATGAGTGCATCAGATGGCACAATTTTCTTATGGCTATCTGATGATTGATTAGACTGCCCATCATGCAGATCAGAATTCATCAACGTTGGCCCGAAATTTCACCTATCGCTTTAGCCATTGTTTTGACTTTTTTAACGACAACAGCGAATTCGGTTTTCAAAGATTTTGGTTTAGCTGCCCTATTGATGGTTGCTGTTGTGACCAGTGTTCACCATGCCGAGCTCATAGCGCATAGATTAGGGGAGCCCTTTGGCACGCTGATATTGGCACTGGCCGTGACGGTGATCGAGACGGCGCTCATTTTGGCTGTGATGTGGTCCGCCAGTCCATCCGATGCCTTGTTGGCACGAGACACGATGTATTCCACCGTGATGATCGCTTGCAATGGTGTCGTGGGTATCTGCCTGCTGTTGGGCGGCATTCGGCACAAAGAGCAGTTTTTTCGAATAGAAGGGACTGGGCCCGGATTTGCTGCATTGGCAACGATGTGCGTTCTGGTTTTGGTATTGCCTATTTACACCACCAGTTCTCCCGAAGGCACGTACACCAATTCACAGTTGGTTTTTGTCGCACTGTCTTCTCTGAGTCTTTGGCTGGTCTTTGTATTTATTCAGACCATTCGCCATCGTGATTATTTTCTTCCTGCTGAATCAGTCTCCGATGAATCCGTGCATGCATTACCACCATCAAAAGTCAAAGCTTATTTCAGCTACTTTTTCTTGTTCATTTCGCTCATCAGTGTGGTGGTCGCTGCAAAATTACTATCGCCATCAATTTACTCTTGGATAGAGACCGCGAATGCACCTAAAGCTGTTGCAGGCATAGTCATTGCTGCCATCGTGTTGCTGCCCGAAACCTGGGCAGCCATACGCGCAGCCAAAGCAGATCGGTTGCAAACCAGTATGAACCTGGCGATCGGTTCAGCCATGGCCAGTATTGGCTTGACCATACCGATCGTGGTGGCTGTCTGTGTGGCGTTCGAATTGCCGATCACACTGGGACTCGACCCAAAAGATGTGATTCTGTTGATGCTGACTTTCTTGATCGGGTCCATGACTTTGGGGTCTGGTCGAACGAATGTCATGCAAGGTGCAATTCATCTTGTATTGTTTGCCAGTTTCTTGTTCTTGACTTTGGTTCCGTGAGATGTCAGACCTGAAGTTCAGCGTTGCCGCGCCGCTTTGATCTCCTGCCCCAACTCAATCACCGCCATGGCGTAGTAGCTGCTCCAGTTGTAGCGGGTGATGGCATAAAAATTTTCTGTCCCAGCCACGTAGCTGGGGGGAGCGTCTCCATTGAGCAGTTCGATCAAAGCCAGGGGCCCGGTGTGTTGCATGGCCTCGACTTCCAGCACCGCGCCTTTGGCGGTGAAGCTGCTGACGCTGAAGGTGGGCAAGATGTCGGGGACCATCAAAGCGTCCATGTTCAAGCGGGTGGGGTCGAACTGCACCGGGTAGTGCGTGGGCATGCCGGGTTTCCAGTTGAAGGCTTTGAAGTAGTTGGCTACGGAGCCGATCACATCGGCGGTGCTGTTGTAAAGGTCGATGCGGCCATCGCCGTCAAAGTCGATCGCAAATTGTGCCCAGCTGCCGGGCATGAATTGCGGCCAGCCCATGGCGCCGGCATAACTGCCTTTCATGCGCAAAGGGTCCCAGCCGTTGCGCTGGGCCAGCTGCAGGTATTGCCCGAGTTCGCTCGCAAAATAAGCTTGGCGTTCGGCTGCACGCGGATGTTGGGCCGGAAAATCAAACGCCAAAGTGGCCAAGGCGTCGATGACCCGAAAGTTGCCGGTGTGCTGACCATAAATGGTTTCCACCCCAATGATGCCCACAATGATTTCGGCCGGCACCCCAAAGGTCTGCTCGGCGCGCGCCAAGGTGGCTGCATGGGCTTGCCAAAAACGCAGGCCCGCCTGAATGCGCACAGGCTCAATGAAGCGGGCGCGGTAGGCGCGCCAGTTTTTCGCTGCGGGACTGGCCGGGGGCATCACCAGTTGGGTAATGGCCGGTATTTTTTGCGCCTGGCCCACAGCGTGGCGCACCCAAGACCTTTCCAAGCCCTGCCGCTCGGCCAGTTGATCGGCCCAGGCCATGGCGCTTTCGTTTGAGGCATAGGCCCCGGCGGTCACCGGGCTGTTTGCGACAGCGCCCTTTTTTTTGCCGCGAGACTTGCCGCGCCCATTTGCAGCGGTTGACGGCGATGCATTGGCATGGGCGGCGGCAGATGTGGCGTGGCGGGGGCTGTGCTTGCTTGGGCTGGCCCAGACGCCATGCGAGGTGAGGCCAAACGCCAGGGCCATCAGCCCTGCAGCAAATGGGGCGTGCCAATACAGGCGGGGCATGGGGCAGGGCAACATGAGACGGGTGTCAGATTGAAGTGGCGCAACACGTAAGCTAAGCAGGCTGCGCAGGCTCAGAAAACAAAGGTTCCAGTGTAATGGCCCGCCAGTTCAATCCGGACTTGATCAGGCTCAAAATTCTAAGAAGTGCCGCGCACCTTGGCGGGGCTGCGCCGTGCTGCGTGATAAGCTGACCTGTCACCATGTGCGCCCAGGCGCCATCCCCTTCATCACACACCATTCAGACATGGGCGCTACAGGTTATTTTTCTCACCGCGATTGCTGGAAGCACGAGATGGGGGCGGGTCACCCGGAATGTCCTGAGCGCTTGAGTGCCATTGAAGACCGCTTGCTGGTCACCGGGCTGGACCATGCGCTGGAGCGGCGCGATGCCGGGCTGGCTACTTTGACCGACATCGAATTGGCGCATGGCCGCATGCATGTGGCCTCTTTGCGCGGCCTGACGGATGCGCTGCGCGAAGATATGAACGCCGGAGGCCCCACGCACACCGCGCTGGACCCGGACACGTCCATCAACAGCTTCACTTGGGACGCGGCTTTGCGCGCCGCCGGCGCGGCGCTGGAAGCCACCGATGCGGTGATCGCTGGGGAGTTGGAAAACGCTTTTTGCGCCGTGCGCCCACCGGGTCACCATGCCTGTCGTGACAAGGCCATGGGCTTTTGCTTTTTCAACAATGTGGCCATCGCCGCCAAGTACGCGGTCGAGCGCCACGGCCTCAAGCGGGTGGCCATCGTCGATTTTGATGTGCACCACGGCAATGGGACCGAGGACATTGTGGCGGGCGATGAGCGGATTTTGATGGTCAGCTTTTTCCAGCACCCGTTCTACCCCGAAGGGGGCTCGCAGTCGACCGCGGCCAATTTGGTCAACCTCCCGGTGCCGGCCTACACCAAGGGCATGGATGTGCGTGAGTTGATCGAGATGATGTGGGTCCCGCGCCTGGAGGCGCACCGGCCGGAGATGATTTTCATCAGCGCCGGTTTTGATGCGCACCGTGAAGATGACATGGGCCAAATGGGCTTGGTCGAGCAAGACTACGCGTGGATCACGCAACGCGTGAAAGACATCGCGCAGCGCTTTGCCAAAGGCCGCATCGTCAGTTGCCTGGAAGGTGGCTACAACCTGAGCGCGCTGAGCCGCAGTGTTGAAGCACACTTGCGCGTGTTGGCCGACGTTTAAGCGGCCGTGTCGGTGACATGACGCACTATGGTCTGGCGCAGCCAACGCAGGCCGGGGTCTTTGTCAAAGCGCACGCTCCAATGGATGGAGACGGTGAAGTCCTGCAAAGGCAAAGCGGGCTCCAGCAGGGCCAACTCACCGGCTGCAGCAAAGCCCCGGGCAAAGTTGCGTGGCATCAACACCGCCAAATCGCTGCCCCGCACGATCTCGGGCAATGACAAGAAATGACTCACCGTCAGGCGCAATTGGTGTTGCCAGCGCATGCGCTCCAAAATGCGCAGCGTGTCCGCATGGGTGCGTACCGCCGCAAACTCCAGCGTCGACAAGGCGGTGAGCGACAAAGCGTGTGGCATGCCTTGCCTCAAGACCGGGTGCCCTTTGCGCAGCAGCACCACATAGCGGTCTTCCAGCAAAGGCATTTGCTGGGTGTGGCTGACTTCGGGCAGGTAGCCGATGGCCAGGTCCAATTGCCCGTTGTCCAGCGCGGCGCTGATGTCTTCGTGCGGCAGCGACAAGGCGGCCAGTCGCAGCCCAGGGGCCAGGGTTTGCAAAGCGCGAACCATGTCGGGCAAGAAGCGCGCTTCGCCAATGTCGCTCAAATGCAGGCGAATCAGGCGTTGGCTGGTCAGTGGGTCAAAGGCATCTGAGGCACTCAAAGCTTCTTCCAGCGTGGCCAGGGCGCTTTGCACCGCTTGCGCCAAGCGGTCGGCTTTGGGCGTGGCGCGCACGCCTGCACCGCTGCGTTCAAACAAGGCATCGCCCAGGGCGTGCCGCAGCCGGGCCAAGCCCTGGCTGGCCGCCGGTTGTGACAGGCCCAACTGTTTGGCCGCCAGGCTCACGCTGCGGGTGCGCCAGACCGCATCAAACAAACGCAGCAGATTCAGGTCCAAGGTGTTGATATTCATTTAATGCATGTTAACTATTTGGAGTATTTTATAAATGAATATGTAAGATGGGTTCCCATAGCCTCACCGGTGAGGCCAGGAGCGCGCTTTGGAAGTTTCATTTCACGAAGAGATCCAGTCCCTGCGCATGGGCCGGGGCGAGACCTTTCATGGTGAGGGGATTTTGGCCATCACCAAAGGCTTGCTGCAGTCGGGCGTGGCGTATGTGGGCGGCTACCAAGGCGCGCCTGTGTCGCACTTGCTCGATGTGATGGTGCAGGCCAAGCCTTATATGGACGAGTTGGGGGTGCATGTGGAGGCCTGCTCGAACGAAGCCTCTGCCGCTGCCATGTTGGGCGCGTCGATTCATTACCCGATTCGGGGTGCAGTGACCTGGAAGTCCATTGTCGGCACCAATGTGGCGGCCGATGCGCTGTCCAATTTGTCTTCGCCCGGCGTGACGGGCGGTGTGTTGATCGTGGTGGGTGAGGACTACGGCGAAGGGGCCAGCGTGATCCAGGAGCGCACCCATGCGTATGCCCTCAAATCCAGCATGTGCCTGCTCGACCCGCGACCTGAGTTGACGCAAATGGTGCACATGGTGGAGAAAGGCTTTCAGCTCAGTGAAGCCAGCAACATGCCAGTCATCATGGAGCTGCGCATTCGCGCGTGCCATGTGCGTGGCAGCTTTGCGGCACGCGACAACCAGGCGCCGCGCATTTCCAAAAAACACCTGATGGAAAATCCGGCGGGCTTTGACTACATGCGCCTGGCGCATCCACCGGTGACCTTTGTGCACGAAAAGCGCAAGACCGAAGAGCGTCTGCCTGCGGCGCGGCGCTTCATCTCTGAGCACCGGCTGAACGAGCATTTTGAGGGCGGTGCACACAAAGACTTGGGGCTGATTGTGCAAGGGGGTTTGTACAACACCTTGATTCGGGCCTTGCAGCAATTCGATTTGGCCGATGCGTTTGGCGTGAGCAGTTTGTCCATCCTTGTGCTGAATGTGACCTACCCCTTGGTGCCAGAAGAGCTCACCGCGTTTTGCGCAGGCAAAACAGCGGTGTTGTTGCTCGAAGAAGGCCAGCCCGAGTACATCGAGCAAGAGCTGGCGCTGACGCTGCGCCGGCGTGACCTGCAAACGCCGCTGCATGGCAAAGACCTGTTGCCGCCGGGTGGGGAGTACACCGCCGAGGTCATGGCCCAAGGGCTGTTGAAGTTTCTGCACATCCACCGTCCGCAACTGTTGCCTGAGCACGCCCCAGCCTGGTTGCAAGAAAACCAATCGCGCCGCCAGCAAGTGCAGCAGGTCTTGGGCGCGGGCTTGCCTGCAAGGCCACCGGGCATGTGCATCGGTTGCCCGGAGCGGCCGGTGTTCTCGGCCCTCAAGTTGGCGCAGCAAACTGTGGGGCCGGTGCATGTCTCCGGTGACATTGGCTGCCATGCCTTGGCCACGTTCGAACCGTTTTCTGTAGGCCATTCAATTCTGGGTTACGGCATGAGCCTGGCCAGTCGGGCTGGCGTGTCGCCCTTGATGAAGCGGCGCGTGCTCTCGGTGATGGGCGACGGTGGTTTTTGGCACAACGGTTTGCTGACCGGCGTGCAAAGCGCGTTGTTCAATGGTGACGATGCGGTGCTGTTGATTTTCAAAAACGGCTACACCTCGGCCACCGGCACGCAAGACATCATCTCCACCCCCAGCGATGCGGCCAAGGGTTTGGCGCAGGACAAGCGGCAAAGTCTGGCGCACATGAACCAGACGATTGAGACCACCTTGAAGGGCTTGGGCGTGCAGTGGCTGCGTACGGTACACACCTACGAAGTGCAGAAAATGCAAGCCACTTTGACCGAGGCGTTTTCCACCGATTTTCAAGGCCTGAAAGTCATCGTGGCCGAAGGCGAATGCCAACTGGAACGCCAGCGCCGCATCAAGCCTTGGCTGTCGGCTTTGCTGTCGCAAGGCGAGCGGGTTGAGCGGGTAAAATACGGCGTAGACGAAGATGTGTGCAACGGCGACCATGCCTGCATTCGCCTGTCGGGTTGCCCCACGTTGACGCTCAAAGACAACCCCGACCCGCTCAAGGTGGACCCGGTGGCGACAGTCATCGACGGTTGTGTGGGCTGCGGTCTGTGTGGCGAGAACGCCCATGCCGCCACGCTGTGCCCCTCTTTTTACCGTGCCGAAGTGGTGCAAAACCCCAAATGGCATGAGCGTTTGTTGCACGGCATGCAAAGTGCGCTGGTGCGCCTGCTGCAACCGGCCTGAGCCTGAAAGCAACCATGACGAAACCCATTTCTATTTTGTTGTGCGCCTTGGGCGGCGAGGGCGGTGGCGTCTTGGCCGACTGGCTGGTCGAGGTGGCGCGCCACACCGACTATCCGGCGCAGGCCACGTCGATTCCGGGCGTGGCCCAGCGCACCGGTGCCACCACCTATTACATCGAAGTCTTTCCAGAGCCGCGCAGCCGTTTGGGCGGTAAACAACCGGTGCTGGGTCTGAATCCATTGCCCGGCAGGCTGGACGCCTTGGTGTCCTCCGAGTTGCTGGAGACGGCCCGGCAAATTGGCCACGGCCTCACATCGGCCTCGCACACCTGCGTCATCAGCTCATCGGCAAGGATTTTGACGACGATTGAAAAAATGGGCATGGGCGATGGCCGCAAGGACGCCACGGACCTGCGCGCCCTGGTGGCCGAACACAGCCGGACCCACCACATTGTTGACATGGCCCGCATGACGCAAGAAGCCGGCACCGTGGTCAGCGCCGTGATGCTCGGTTGTTTGGCGGCCAGCGGCGTGCTGCCGTTTGCGCGACCCGATTACGAAGCCGTGATCGGGCATGCCAGTGCCTCGGCCCAGGCCAGCCTGCGCGGTTTTGCCTTGGGCTATGCCGCCATCGAAGCGCAGCGCGCGCAGCACCAGTTCATTGAAACGGTGATGGCACCGCCGCCCACCGCAGCCCAGGGGCAAGTCCCTTCCGCCGTGGCGCAGCAGTTCCCCGCCGCGCTGCAGCCCAGGGTGTCACTGGGTTACGCCCGCGTGTTGGAATACCAAAATCAGGCTTATGCCGACCTGTACCTGAAGCGCTTGGCCCCCATTTTTCAAGCAGAGCAAACCGCTTCGGGTCATCAAGAAAGCTGGCCTGTGACCGAGGAGAGCGCCCGCTGGCTGGCCTTGTGGATGGCTTTTGACGATGTGGTGCGCGTGGCCGACTTGAAAAGCCGCTTGTCACGCCAGCACCGCGTGCGTGGCGAGGTCAAAGCGAAAGCGCAAGATCTGGTGAAAATTTACGATCACTTCAAACCCGGTGTGCCTGAGCTGGCCGGCTTGTTGCCCCCAAGCTGGGCCAACCGGCTGCTGCGCTGGGACCGTGCGCGCGTCTTGCAAGGCCACACGCCCTGGGCTTTGCCGTTGAAGATTGGCACCCATTCCGTCACGGGCATGCTGGCCTTGCGGCTGATGGCAGCGCTCAAAGCCGTGCGCCCCTGGGGCAGCCGTTTTCAAGCGGAGCAGCAAGCCATCACGGCCTGGGTGGAGGCGGTGCAACGCAGCACCGAGCTCGACCCGGCATTGGGCCTGGAAGTGGCACGCTGCGGCCAACTGATCAAAGGCTATGGCAGCACCAACGAGCGCGGCAAAGACAATTTGCTGCACATCATCACCCACTTGGCGACCTCGCAAAGCACGTCCTCCGTTTTGGATTCTGCGCAAGCCGTGGCAAAGATTCGGCAGGCCGCCTTGCAAGACGAGGCCGGTCAGGCGCTGGACCTGGCGCTGCGGCAAAGCGGCGCGCCCGCTCGGCCGGTGGTCGCGCAACCCATTCGTTGGATGAAAAATCCGCGATTGAAAGCCTGAATAGTTGTGTTTTCTCAGGTGCAACCCCATCACACGGCGCAGGCCTGTGCGTTTAGGATGCATACATACTTTTTTGCCATTCCTTTTTTTCTGACCCTAACCCGGAGACTTTGATGAACTTTCGCCGCCACACCCTCAAGCTCACCGCCAGTGCCACGCTCTTGGCCCTCAGCAGTCTCACTGCGGCCCAGGCCCAAGACAAGCCGGTGATGTTGAAACTGTCCAGCTGGGTCCCCGCGCAGCATGCACTCAACCCGGCTTTGCAAGCTTGGGGTGAGAGCCTGAAAAAAGCCTCCGGCGGCAGCCTGACCTCGACCCTGTTCCCTTCCGAGCAATTGGGCAAAGCGTTTGACCATTACGACATGGCGCGCGATGGCATTGCCGATTTCTCCTATGTGAATCCTGGCTACCAGCCCGGTCGCTTCCCGATTTTTGCCGCCACCTCGCTGCCTTTCACGATCACCAACGCCAAGGCCGGCTCGGCCGCGGTAGACGCTTGGTACCGCAATTACGCGGCCAAGGAAATGAAAGAAGTGCATTTCTGCTTTGCCTTTGTGCACGACCCTGGCGCCATCCACTCGCGCAAAAAAATCGTGTTGCCCACCGACATCAAGGGCATGAAGGTGCGGCCCGCCACGGCCACTGTGGGCCAGGTCATCACCTTGCTGGGCGGCACCAATGTGCAGGCCTCCGCGCCCGAGTCGCGCGACATGCTGGAGCGTGGTGTGGCCGATGCGATCACTTTCCCATGGGGCTCGCTCACCCTGTTTGGCATTGACAAGGTGGTCAAGTACCACATGGATGTGCCGTTTTATGTCACGCCTTTTGTCTGGGTCATGAACAAGGACAAATACACCGCCTTGTCGGCCACACAAAAAGCCGCGGTGGACAGCCATTGCACCAGCGAGTGGGCAGAAAAAATAGGCAGCGCCTGGGCCGACTTTGAAATTTCGGGTCACACCAAGTTGTCGGCCGATGCCAGCCGCGAGGTCTACAAACTCACCCCCGATCAAATCACCGCCTGGAAGCAAGCTGTGGCCCCTGCAGAAAAGCAATGGGCTGAGGATGTGAAGAAGAAGGGCGAAGATCCCACTGCGGTGATGAACGCTTTGCGTCAAAGCTTGACCAAGTACAAATCAGCGATGTAAGAGCCCGGCATGCAGAGCACGACCGCCGCCCCTAAAAATGTGTTTGACCGCATCATCGATTCGATCGAGTGGATGGCCGCCATGTTCGTTGGACTGGTGGCGGCCAATATTTTCATCTCGGTGTTCTTGCGGAAATTTTTCAGCACCTCGATTCCCGACGCCTACGACTTCGGTCGTTTGATGTTGGGCATCTTGATTTTCTGGGGCATTGCGGCCACCAGTTACCGGGGCAGCCACATCACGGTGGACCTGGTCTGGAGTTTGTCGAATGCCAAGCTCAAACGCTTCATCGATGTGTTTGCCACCTTGGTGCTGTTGTTTGTGGTGACGGTGCAAACCATCATGTTGTTTGACAAAGTGCGTGGCACCTACAACGACAACGTGCTCACCTATGACCTGAACTTGCCCACCTGGCCGTTTTTTGCAGTGGCCTGGATGGGCGATGTGTGTGCGGTGCTGCTGATTGCGATTCGCACTTGGCGGTTGATCTTCCAGCCCAACGCGCTGGAAGAACACCCCGAATTCAAAGATGTGGAGTAAGGCATGGATTTGAGTCCTGATGCCGTGGCCGTGATTGGCTTTCTGGTGCTGTTTGGCCTGATGCTGTTGCGCGTGCCAGTCGGCATGGCGATGGGCTTGGTGGGGGTGAGTGGTTACGCCTACATTGCCGGACCCGGCCCGGCGCTCAAGCTGATCGGTCAGTCGTCGATGCGCACGGTCACCGATTACACCTTTGGCGTGATCCCGATGTTCATGTTGATGGGGGCGTTTGTTTCGGTCTCGGGCGTGAGCCGAGAGTTGTTTCGCGCCGCGAATGCCTTCATCGGCCACATGCGGGGCGGCCTGGGCGTGGCCACGGTCTTGGCGTGTGGCGGCTTTGCGGCGATTTGCGGCTCGTCAGTCGCCACCGCGGCCACGTTCTCATCGGTGGCGTATCCAGAGATGCGGCGCTTTGGTTATCCGCAATCGTTCTCGACCGGTGTCATTGCCGCAGGCGGCACCTTGGGGGCGATGCTGCCGCCCTCGACCGTTTTGGCGGTGTACGCGATCTTGACGCAGCAAGACATTGGCAAATTGTTCATGGCCGGCATCGTCCCGGGTCTGTTGGCCATGCTGATGTATGTGATCACCATCATGATCATTGTGCGGGTGCGGCCAGATTGGTTGCCGCGCGGCGAGTCCAAGTCCTGGTCCGAGCGCTTTTTGGGGCTCAAAGATGTCTGGGCCCCCTTGGTGTTGTTCATGTTCGTGATCGGCGGCTTGTACGGCGGCTTCTTCACACCGACCGAGGCCGGCGGTGTGGGCGCCAGTGGGGCCTTTTTGCTGGGCGTGCTGCGCGGCAAACTGGACCGCGCGGGCATTCGTGAAGCTTTGCTGTCGGCCACACGCACCTCGGCGGCGGTGTTCACGGTGCTGATTGGTGCCTTGTTGTTTGGTTACTTTCTGACCATCACGCAGGTGCCGCAAAAACTGACCGAGATGCTGACTGGCTTGGGCATCGGCCGCTATGGCGTGCTGGCCATGATCATGGTCATGTATCTCGTGCTGGGCTGCTTGATGGACGCGATGGCGATGATCATTTTGACCGTGCCCATCATTTACCCGGTGATTTTGCAGCTCGGTTTTGACCCGATCTGGTTCGGTGTGATCATCGTGATGACGGTCGAGCTCGGTTTGATTCACCCGCCGGTGGGCATGAACGTGTTTGTCATCAAGAGCGTGGTGAAAGATGTCAGCTTCACCACGATTTTCAAAGGGGTGATTCCGTTTGTCGTGACGGACTTGCTGCGTTTGGTGATCTTGATCAGCTTTCCCATCATCGCCTTGTGGCTGCCCTCCCGCATGGGCTAAGCCATTTGCACCGCTTGGTCGATCGCGCCAAACACCGATCGGCCTGCGGCATCCAACACCTCGATGCGCACACGGTCCCCATGTTGTAAATAAGGACGCAGCTCGGCTTCGGGCACGCCTTGCAGCATTTGCCGAACCCGGGCCTCTGTGATGCAGGCGTTGCCGGCCTCGGCGGCGGCATTGCTGATGGTGCCTGCGCCAACGATGCTGCCCGCACACAGGGCGCGGGTGCGCGCCAAGTGAGCGATCACCTGGCCAAAATGAAAAACGGTTTCTTCGCCTGCGTTGGGTGAGCCAAACCATTCGCCGTTGATGGCGGTGTGCACGGGCAAATGCAACATGCCCCCTCGCCATGCCGCGCCCAAGGCCTGGGGCGTGACGGCCATGGGCGCAAAACTCGTGGCGGGCTTGCTTTGGTAAAAGCCAAAACCGCGCGACAACTCGGCGGGGATCAGGTTGCGCAAAGACACGTCGTTCAGTAACACCACCAGCGCAATATGCGCTAGCGCTTGTTCGGCCGATACGCCCATGGGCACGTCGGTGGTGATCACTGCGATCTCAGCCTCCAAGTCGATGCCGTGGGCCGCATCACGCGCCAAGATGGGCTCTGTGCCTGACAGCATCACGTCTGAGCCGCCTTGGTACACCAAGGGCTCGTCTTCGTAGCGCGGCGGGATCGGCTCTTGGCGCCACTGGTAAATCAGTCGCGCATGGTTGCGGTACACCGACGCATCAGCCCATTGGTAAGCACGGGGCAGGGGCGCCATGCATTGCTGTGCGTCAAACGCTTCGGCCTGTGTCCACAGCGGCGCTTGGTCGCGCAGCGCTTGCAGCGCCGGGGTAAGGCGATGCCAATCGTCGAGCAGGGCTTGCAGGTGCGGCGCGATGTGCGACACCGCCAGCCAGCGTTCGCCGCTGGGGTCGAGCAGCATCAATTGTCCGTCGCGCGTGCCATTGCGGCGGGTGGCCAGTTTCAGGGCGGGGGTGGGTGTCATGGGTTGAATGCAAGAGGCGGTCTATGGGGTGTGGAAGGTCTGATGGGACTGTACACGCATGGCCATTCGTCTTAACAGGGCCCCTGGGATCGGCCACAATGCGGGCTATGAACACCGAACATCTCTCCCCCCCTGAGGCGGGTGTTTTGCACCACCGCGATCCGCGGGGTGTGCACACCCTGACCTTGAACGATCCGTCTTCCTTCAACACCTTGAGCGAAGCCGTCATGGGCTTGCTGCAACAAGCCTTGCAGCGCGTTGCTGAGGATGACCAAGCCCGCGTGGTGATCTTGGGCGCTGCGGGCAAAGCGTTTTGTGCGGGCCATAACCTGAAAGAAATGCGTGCCCAACCTGAGCTGGCCTATTACCAGCGCTTGTTTGCCCAGTGCACGCGCATGATGCTCAGCATTCAAAACCTGCCGGTGCCGGTGATCGCCCGCGTGCAGGGCATTGCCACTGCTGCAGGCTGCCAGCTGGTGGCGCAGTGCGACCTGGCGGTGGCAGTGAGCACCGCGCGCTTTGGGGTGAACGGCATCGACGTGGGTTTGTTCTGTGCCACGCCCAGCGTGCCGTTGTCGCGCAATCTGGGCGCCAAGCAAGCCATGGAAATGCTGCTGACGGGTGAATTTTTGAGCGCCGACCAAGCCCGTGAGCAAGGCTTGGTGAACCGCGTGTGCGAGGCCGAGGCGTTGGATGCCGAAGTCGAGCGCTTGGTGGCCGCGATGCTGAGCAAGCCGCGTGAAGCGCTGCGCATGGGCAAGGCCTTGTTTTACAAACAGCGTGAGATGGGCCTGGAGGCCGCCTACCAATTGGCGGGTCAGACCATGGCTTGCAACATGGCGCACCCCGTGGCGCAAGAAGGGGTGCAGGCCTTCATTGAGAAAAGGGCACCCCAATGGCCGTGAGCCGCAGCGTGATTCGGGTGGACGATCCTGTGGCGTGGCTGGATGCGCTCACCCCCGCGCAGGTCGCGCTCGAGCTGGGCGCCATGCTGGTGTGTGGGCTGCTGGCCTGGCTGCTGGTGTGGTTGCTGCGCCGTGCCAGTCGGCGTTGGGAGTTGAGCATCTTGCTCGGTCACCGCTTGGTCGATGGGGTGTTGTTTCCCGTGCTGCTGATGGGCCTGTCTTTTGCCGCGCGCACCGGGCTGGCGCGCCAGGGCACGGTGGTCCTGCTCGACATCTGGGTGCCGGTGTGTGTGTCGCTGGCGTGCATTCGCTTGGGCGTCAAGGTCTTGCAAGTGACGCTGAGCCAAGCCGATTGGGTGCGCCCCATCGAAAGAACGCTGTCTTGGTTGGCTTGGGGCGGGGCGGTGTTGTGGATCACCGGCATCTTGCCTTTGATGCTGGACGAGTTGGACCAAATTCACTGGAAGATCGGCAATTCCGTGCTGTCCGTGCGCACCTTGATGGAAGGCGGGCTCACCGCCGGTGTGGTGCTGATTTTGACGCTGTGGTTGTCGTCTGCCATCGAATCGCGCTTGCTCAGTGGCGTTTCCGGCAGTGAGTTGTCGCTGCGCAAAGCGGTGAGCAATGCGGTCACTGCGCTGCTCATGTTCATTGGCGTGCTGATGGCCTTGTCCTCTGCCGGGATCGATTTAACGGCGCTGTCTGTGGTCGGCGGGGCCGTGGGCGTAGGCATCGGTCTGGGCTTGCAAAAATTGGCCGCCAACTACGTCAGCGGCTTTGTCATCTTGACTGAGCGCAGCATGCGCATTGGCGACAACGTGCGCGTCGACAATTTTGAAGGTCGGATCACCGACATCAAGGCGCGCTACACGGTGATTCGCTCGGTCACCGGACGTGAGTCCATCGTGCCGAATGAAATGCTGATTTCTCAAAGGGTCGAAAACCTGTCGTTGGCCGACACCACGTTGTGGCAATCCGTGCAGGTCACGGTGGGCTATGACAGTGATGTGGAGCAGGTCATGGCCCTGCTGCTGGAGGCTTGCACGGCGCAAGCGCGGGTCTTGTCAGACCCCGCGCCCACCGTGGCTTTGTCGGCCTTTGGGGCCGACGGTTTGGAGTTCACTCTCGGCTATTGGATTCACGAAGAAGAGGGTGGCCACTTGAACGTTAAGTCCCTGATTCACTTGGCTATTTTGCAGCGCTTGCGGGCCCATGGCATCGAGATTCCGTTTCCGCAGCGGGTGGTGCGCATGGCCGGTTGAGCCCGCGGGCTCAGACCATCATCGACGGCAACCACAGGCTGAGTGCCGGGAACGCCAGCAAAATACCCAAGGTGATGACCAGCACCAGCACCAGCGGCCAGACCCCACGGAAGATGGTGCCCAGGCCGACTTTGGGCAGCAGGGTGTTGAGCACAAACAGGTTCATGCCCACGGGCGGTGAGATCAGGCCAATCTGAATCACCATGACGATCAAAACGCCAAACCACACGGGGTCAAAGCCCAGTTGCACGACGATCGGAAAGAACAGCGGGATGGTCAACAAGACCATGGTCAGCTCTTCCATCACGGTCCCCAAGATCACGTAGATCACCATCATTGCGCCGACCACCATGATGGGCGACAGACCGAGATGGGTGATCCAATTTTTCAGGTCACCCGGCATGGTGGTGAAGTTCACGAAGTTGGCAAACACCGTGGCGGCGATCAGCAAGGTGAACAGCATCGCCGTGGTGCGTGCCGATTCGACCAGGATCTCGTAAAGCGATTTCCAGCTCAGGGCGCCTCGGGCCCAGGCAAAGAAGAATGCCCCCGAAGCACCCATGCCCGCGCCTTCGGTGGCGGTGAAGATACCGCCGTAGATGCCACCCAGCACGATCAACACCAACAGCAGCACGCCCCAGATGCCCCGCAGGGCTTCCAGGCGTTGGCTCCAGGTGAATTTTTCACCGGCCGGCGCATGCTCAGGGTCGTGTGCGGTCATGATCACCACGGCGATCATCATCAAGATGGCGGTCAAAATTCCGGGGATGACACCCGCGGCAAACAATTTGCCAATGTGGGTTTCGGTCACGATGCCATAGATCACCATGATGGTGGACGGCGGGATCATGATGCCCAAGGTGCCGCCCGCGGCGATCACGCCGGTGGACAGCGCGTCGCTGTAACCGAGTTTTTTCATCGACGGGTAGGCGACTTTGCTCATGGTCGCGGCGGTGGCAATCGATGAGCCGCAAATCGCCCCAAAGCCTGCGCAGGCGGCGATGGTGGCATGGGCCAGACCGCCCCGGCGATGCCCAATGAAGGTGTAGGCGGCATGGAACAGCTCGTGTGCCAAACCGGCGCGGGCAACAAAGTTGCCCATCAAAATAAACAAGGGAATCACCGACAAGGTGTAGGCAAAACCGGTTTCATGCACCACTTGGGCGGTGCTGGCCAAGGCGGGCATCCAGCCGCGTGTCAGGGCGATGCCGGCCACCCCCACCATGCCCATCGAAAAGGCCAACGGCACCCGCAACAAGGCCAGAGCAAAGATGGCCGCAAATCCAATCAGCGCTTCAATCACAGCACACCGCCTTCGGATTCTTCGTTGTTCATGGGGTGAAGCATCAAGGTCAGGTGAATCAAGCCGGTGAAGGCGCACAGCAGGCCCATGCCATAGATGAAAGGGGCTTTCAAAATCTTCAATTGCGCCGTGGTCTCACCGGTGCTGGTGAAGTCGTTGCCGGTTTGCCACATCAGCCAACCCAAGGCGAGCAAGGCCGCACCACACAGCAAATGCACCAGGCTGCGTTGCACCTTTTGCAGGGCGTTGGGCAAAAAGGCGTCCAGCGAGTCAAACACCACGTGCTCGCCGCGTTCAGACACCAATGGCAGGGCACCAAAAATCACCACCACCATGAGCAACTCGGTCATTTCCAGCGAACCGGGAATGGAGTGTTCCAGCAATTTGCGGCCACCCACATCCAAAAAAGTGAGCACCATGATGGCAAACAAGGCCACGCCTGCCAGCAAGCCGGAGGCTGTTTCCAGATACTTTTTCAACTTCAATCCTCTGAATCAAAAAAAACGGTACCCGCCGATGTTAGGGGGTACCGCTGGCTGTTCACTGACAGCAGGAGGTCTGAAAATTACTTTTCCAGTTTGGCGATCTCGGCGCGGAATTCGGCCAAGACTTTGGCGGGATTTTTCAGGCCCTTGGCTTCCGAGGCTTTGATCCAGCCTTCCTCCAGAGGGGCTGTCTTGGCTTTGACTTCGGCCACAAATTTAGCGTCGGCTTTGGTCACCTGCACGTTGTTGGCTTGCATCAAGGCGAAAGCCCGGCGGTCCACTTTGTCCCAGCCACGGCCAAAGATGCGCGCAGCGGTTTCGCCCGAAATCGCATCCACGGCTTTTTTGTCTTCTGGGGCCAGTTTGTCGTACTTGGCTTGGTTCATCATGAAGACAAAGCTGGTGTTGTACATGCCGCCGGGGAAAGTGGTGGCGTGTTTGATGATCTTGTCAATCTTGAAGGACTCGGTCGACTCGGCCGGGAACAGGGTCCCGTCCATCACGCCGCTGGACAGCAACTCGTAGGAGTCCGGTGCGGGCTTGAGGGTTACGTTCATGTTCAACGCCTTGGACATCTCGTTGACCATGCCGCCACCGACACGGAACTTCAAACCGGCCAGGTCTTCCACTTTGGTGATCGGGCGTTTGGTGTTGAACACGATGCCAGGGCCGTGCGAGAACAGCGTCAAGACTTTCACGCCTTGGTGCTCGGCGGCAAATTCGGGGTGCTTGCCGCTCACGCGGCTGAGCGCCACTGAAATGGTTTCGGCGCTGTTGCCCAAAAAGGGCAACTCGGTCATTTGCGTGTGCACAAAGCGACCGGGCGTGTAACCGTGCACGGTGAAGGACAAATCGGCCAAACCGTTTTTCACGGCGTCGTAGGTGCCGGGGGCGGGGCTCACACCGCGCGGCAAGATATTGCATTTGACGCGGCCTTGGGTGTTGGTTTCCAGCAGGTCACACCATTCTTTTTGTGCCATGCTGGCCGTGTGGGTGGGGGCCAGCCAGGTGGAGGCGGTCAACACGGTTTGCGCTTGCGCGCCGAAAGACAGCAGGCCAGCGGCCAGACAGGACAGGGTAAGACGTGTGAAAGACATGGAAAACTCCTTGCAAAGGAAGGCAAAAAATCAGTCAGTTTGAGAAATTCAAACAACGAAATATGTTAACCCGAATTAACCGACCGATCGGTCGGTGGCTTCCCTAGGTGCCCTGCCTGCACAATAGGCGAGGCTGGGAAAGCGAGATCGGCTAGAATTTAAAGAACGATCGTGCTTTTTTGTTTGATCTCGACAATCAAAAGGGTTCTGGTGCACAATTGACGTTTACGTTAACGTCAATTCGATCCGAGGTCGGTGGGCCAGGCCCCAACTCATTCAATCAACGGAGATGCAGTTATGAAAATTTTGGTTCCCGTCAAACGGGTGGTGGACTACAACGTGAAAGTACGCGTGAAGTCTGACGGTACCGGCGTGGACATTGCCAACGTCAAAATGAGCATGAACCCCTTTGACGAGATCGCCATCGAAGAGGCGGTGCGGTTGCGCGAAAAAGGCGTGGCCACCGAAGTGATCGCGGTGTCTTGCGGCGTGACCCAATGCCAAGAAACATTGCG
Organism: Comamonadaceae bacterium; assembly: GCA_947451385.1. Taxonomy (GTDB): domain Bacteria; phylum Pseudomonadota; class Gammaproteobacteria; order Burkholderiales; family Burkholderiaceae_C; genus Limnohabitans_A. The sequence continues at coordinate 19,179 of CANFYZ010000031.1, forward strand.
CACCGCCATGGCCATCGGTGCCGACCGTGGCATCTTGATTGAAACCCCTGCCGACGTGGACTTGCAGCCTTTGGCCGTGGCCAAGTTGCTCAAAGCGGTGGTGGACAAAGAGCAACCCGGCTTGATCATTTTGGGCAAACAAGCGATCGACGACGATTGCAACCAAACCGGTCAGATGTTGGCTGCCTTGGCCGATATGCCCCAAGCCACTTTCGCCTCCAAAGTTGAAATTGCCGACGGCAAAGCGGCCGTGACCCGTGAAATCGATGGCGGTCTGGAAACCTTGTCCATCAACTTGCCTGCGGTGGTCACCACCGATCTGCGCCTGAATGAGCCGCGTTATGTGACGCTGCCCAACATCATGAAGGCCAAGAAAAAACAACTCGACACCTTTAAGCCCGAAGACTTGGGTGTGGACATTTCGCCGCGCATCAAGACCCTGAAAGTGTCGGAGCCTGCCAAGCGCAGCGCCGGCATCAAGGTGCCCGATGTCGCCACGCTGGTGGATAAATTGAAAAACGTTGCAAAGGTAATCTGATCATGAGCGCACTGGTTATTGCAGAACACGACAACGCCTCGATCAAGGGCGCCACATTGAACACCGTGACCGCCGCTGTGGCGTGTGGCGGTGAAGTGCATGTGTTGGTGGCCGGGCACAACGCCGCGGCCGCTGCGGCAGCGGCGGCGCAAATTGCCGGCGTTGCCAAAGTGATTCATGCCGACAGCGAAGGCTTGGCCCACGGCCTGGCCGAAAACGTCGCAGCCCAGGTGCTGGCCTTGGCCAGCGGCTACAGCCACATCTTGTTCCCTGCCACAGCAGCTGGTAAGAACGTGGCGCCCCGAGTGGCTGCCAAGTTGGACGTGGCGCAGATCAGCGAGATCTCGAAAGTCGATTCTCCTGACACTTTTGAGCGTCCCATCTATGCGGGCAACGCCATTGCCACCGTGCAAAGCACCGACGCCATCAAGGTGATTACCGTGCGCGCCACCGGCTTTGATGCGGCCGCTGCCTCCGGTGGTTCTGCTGCCGTTGAAAGCATTGCTGCTGCCGCTGACCGTGGCCAAAGCAGCTTCAAGGGCAGCGAGATCGCCAAAAACGACCGCCCCGAATTGACCGCCGCCAAGATCATCGTGTCCGGCGGGCGTGCTTTGGGCAGCTCAGAAAAATTCAACGAAGTCATGACCCCGCTGGCCGACAAGCTGGGTGCGGCCATCGGTGCCAGCCGCGCCGCGGTGGACGCCGGTTACGCCGCCAACGATTTGCAAGTGGGTCAGACCGGCAAAATCGTGGCGCCGCAGTTGTATGTCGCTTGCGGTATCTCGGGCGCGATCCAGCACTTGGCCGGCATGAAGGATAGCAAGGTCATTGTGGCGATCAACAAAGACCCCGAAGCACCGATCTTCAGTGTGGCCGATTTCGGTCTGGAGGCCGACTTGTTTGCTGCGGTCCCTGAGTTGGTGAACGCACTCTGATCTTTTGACGGAGACAACAAGGCATCGCTTGCGATGCCTTTTTTGTACCTGTATCTGTATTTGCATTTTTGGAGACCCGACATGAGCTACATCGCCCCTTTGAAGGACATGCTTTTCAATATCGAGCACCTGGCCCGCATTGACCAGATTGCGCAAATTCCTGGTTTTGAAGAGGCGGGTCTGGAAACCGCGCAGGCGGTGCTGGAAGAATGTGCCAAGCTCAATCAGGACGTGATCTCGCCATTGAACTGGGAAGGCGACAAAAATCCCTCCTTTCACAACGGCAGCGGTGTCACGACCACGCCCGGCTTCAAAGATGCTTACAAACAATACGCTGAAGGCGGATGGCAGGGCTTGCAGCATCCGACCGACTTTGGCGGGCAGGGCTTGCCCAAAACCATTGGTGCAGCTTGCGGCGAAATGCTGAACTCAGCCAACATGGCGTTTGCGCTGTGCCCTTTGCTGACCGATGGCGCCATTGAAGCCTTGCTGACCGCAGGCTCCGATGAACTCAAAGCCACTTACCTGGAAAAGCTGGTGTCTGGCGAGTGGACCGGCACCATGAATTTGACCGAACCCCAGGCCGGTTCGGACCTGGCGGCGGTGCGCACCCGCGCAGAACCTCAGCCCGATGGCACGTTCAAAATTTTTGGCACCAAGATCTACATCACCTACGGTGAGCATGACATGGCCGACAACATCGTTCATTTGGTGTTGGCCCGTGTGCAAGGCGCGCCCGAAGGTGTGAAGGGCATCAGCTTGTTTGTGGTGCCCAAGTTCCTGGTCAAAGCCGACGGCACTTTGGGTGAGCGCAACGATGTGCATTGCGTCAGCATCGAACACAAAATGGGCATCAAGGCCAGCCCGACGGCGGTGCTGCAATTTGGTGACCATGGCGGTGGCGTCGGTTATTTGGTGGGTCAAGAAAACCGTGGCCTGGAGTACATGTTCATCATGATGAACGCAGCCCGCTACGCGGTGGGTGTGCAAGGCATTGCCATTGCCGAGCGTTCGTATCAGCGTGCGGTGCAATACGCGCGTGACCGTGTGCAAAGCCGACCGGTCGATGGCAGCTTGCCTGGCGCCGGCCCCATCATTCACCACCCCGATGTGCGCCGCATGCTGATGACCATGCGTGCCTACACCGAGGGCTGCCGCGCCATGGCCTCCACCGCTGCGGCGGCCTACGATGCTTCGCACCACCACCCTGATGCCGAAGTACGCAAGCAAAACCAGGCTTTTTATGAATTCATGGTGCCCTTGGTCAAAGGCTACAGCACCGAAATGAGCCTGGAAGTCACCAGCCTGGGTGTGCAGGTGCACGGCGGCATGGGCTTCATCGAGGAAACCGGCGCGGCGCAGTATTACCGCGACGCCAAGATCTTGACCATTTACGAAGGCACGACGGCAATCCAGGCCAACGACTTGGTGGGCCGCAAAACAGCGCGTGATGCTGGCCAAACCGCCAAAGCCCTGGCTGGCCAAGTGGCGCAAACCGAAGCCGAACTCATGGCCAGCGGCCATGCCGACGCGCAGGCCGTGGCCAAGCGTTTGCATGCCGCGCGTGAAGCCTTTATTCAGGTGGTGGACTTCGTCGCAGGCAACACCAAAGCCCATCCCAACGACGTGTTTGCGGGCAGCGTGCCCTACCTGATGTTGGCCGGTAATTTGATGGCCGGTTGGCAGTTGGGCCGCTCCCTGTTGGTGGCGCTCACCCCCGAAGCGCAAGCCCAGGACGCCGGCTTCATGGCCGCCAAAATCACGACCGCGCGTTTCTATGCCGACCACATCTTGTCCAAGGCCCCGGGCCTGCGCGACAGCATTGTGGAAGGTGCTGGCAGCGTCACCGCCATGGCCTTGGAGGCGTTTTAATTCGCCGTTTTGCGCTCCCCAGGTGTGCCTCACGGGCGCGCCCAGGGTGCCCCGTGCGATCTGGCTTGTCGCCTCTTGGACAGGGCTGAGACCCTTATTTCTTTGACAATGTTCCCTCTACTTTGGAGACCTCATGTCTAAACTGCCCGCCGCTCTGGCTCACTTGCCATTCCCCGCCATCGCCTCGCCGCTCTTCATCATCAGCAACCCCAAATTGGTGATCGAGCAATGCAAAGCGGGCATTGTCGGCTCCATGCCGGCCCTGAATGCCCGGCCGGCAGAGCAACTGGAAGAATGGTTGATTGAGATCACCGAGGCGCTGGCCGCCCACAACAAAGCCCACCCTGACAACCCGGCGGCCCCCTTTGCGATCAACCAAATCGTGCACAAAAGCAATGACCGGCTTGAGCACGACATGGCCATGTGCGTGAAGTACAAGGTGCCGATCATCATCACCTCACTGGGTGCGCGCGAAGAGATCAACGAAGCTGCGCACAGCTACGGTGGCGTGGTCCTGCACGATGTGATCAACAACAAGCACGCCCACAAGGCGATCGAAAAAGGCGCTGACGGCCTGATCGCCGTGGCCGCGGGTGCTGGCGGCCACGCTGGGGTGAAAAGTCCATTCGCCTTGATCCAAGAAATTCGCCAATGGTTCGATGGCCCGCTGGCTTTGTCAGGCTCGATCGCTACCGGCGATGCGATCTTGGCGGCCCAGGCCATGGGCGCTGACTTTGCCTACATCGGCTCGGCCTTCATCGCCACGCACGAAGCGCGCGCCGCAGACGGCTACAAACAAGCGATTGTGGACAGCAATTCCGACGACATCGTCTACAGCAATCTGTTCACTGGGGTGCATGGCAATTACCTGGCCCCGTCCATTCGTGCAGCAGGCCTGGACCCTGAGAATCTGCCTGTGTCCGATCCCTCGAAAATGAATTTCGGTGGTGATGCTAAAAAAGCCTGGAAAGACATTTGGGGCTGTGGCCAAGGCATCGGCGCGGTCGGTGCCGTGGTCAGCACGGCTGAGCGAGTGGGCACCATGCGGCGTGAATACGCTGCCGCGCGCGCACGCTTGGCCTTGTGATCAGATGAGGCTTGACGCGCGGCTGCCGCGTCAGGTCTGACAGGTTTGCCGCGTTGAATCCCCCCAGTCCGTCCACACCAACGGCCTCCAGTGATGGAGGCCGTTGGTTTTTGCTGGATGCCATCAAGGCCCTCGGTTGCGTGGTGATCGTGTTGCACCACCTGTCGGTGTACAGCCCCATGTTCGATCGGGTGTTGCTGCTCGCGCCCACGCAACTGGCGGTCTTGTACAACCACGGGCGTTTAGCCGTGCAGGCGTTTCTGGTGGTGGGGGGCTTTTTGACGGCGAGCCAGTTGTTGCGCATGGTGCCGATGCAGTCACCCGCATTGCCCTCGACCTTTTCGGTGATGAAATTGCTGCAGAAACGGTTTTTGCGTCTGGCCACGCCCTTGATGGCGGCGCTGGCTTTCACGGTGCTGGTGACCGCATGGGTGCGGCCATGGTTTCCGCATTCCTCCTTGTCTGCTGCGCCCACCTGGTGGAGCTTGGTGGTTCACATGGCTTTGCTGCAGGATGTGCTCGGCGTGCAAGCCTTGTCCGCTGGGATTTGGTATGTGTCAATTGACTTCCAGCTTTTTGCCATCGCGGTGACGACGGTCTGGTTGGCCAGTCGCTTGAAGCGTTGGCAGCCACAACTCAAACTGCGCAGCATGATGCTGTGGCTTTGGTTTGTACTCTCAGCCTTGTCGCTTTTCTGGTGGAACCGTCAGGTCAATATGGACATAGAGGGGCTGTACTTTTTTGGCTCTTATGGCTTGGGCATGCTGGCATACCGGGTGCGTTTGAGTCGCATCACGCTCAAAGGCTGGGGCATTATTTTTGTGCTCGGGCTCGTGGCTTTGGGATTGGAGCCGCGTCTGCGCATGGCTTTGGCTTGGGTCATGGCCTTGTTGTTGGCCGCTTGGCCGCAGGGCAGTGCGGCGCCTGCGGGGCCGGTCGGCCGCGCTGTGCAAGCGGTGGTGGCGCATGTAGCGCAGCAGTCTTATTCGATTTTCTTAGCCCATTTCGCCATCAGCTTGCTGGTCAGCGCGCTGTGGTTTCATGTCGGCTGGCAGGCCCCATGGGTCAACTTGCTGGGCATGCTGGTGTCGTTCACTTTGTCGCTGGGGGGAGGCGCCTTGTTGTACCGGTATGTCGAAAGCCAGCCCCCCTCTTGGCAGCGCTGGACGTGCTGGCTGGCCACCTTTGCCTTGTGTGGGGCGGCCGTGATGGCCTGGGATCAGCTCAAGCTGTTGCTTTGACTTTTTGGCCGATGTAGGCCAAAGCTTCTTCCACCTGATCGATCAAGATCAAGCACAACTCGCCCGCTTGCAGACGGTCCATGGCCGTGTCGATGGCTTTGAACTCGCCCTGAATTTCCTCAATGTGGCGAGTGCGTTCCGCACCTTGCAAACCTTCGCGCAGCAAGGCCAAGACTTCGCCGTCTTCGCGGCCGCGCTGGCAGGCGTCTTCGTACAACACCACATCATCAAAAGCCTGCCCCAAAATGCGGGTTTGGTCGCGGATGTCTTGGTCGCGCCGATCTCCCGCGCCACTGATCACCACCGAGCGTTTGCTTGCGGGCATGTTCTCGACCGCATTCACCAGCGCCTGGATGGCGTCAGGGTTGTGGCCGTAGTCGGCAATCACGGTGGCGCCTTGGTATTCAAACAGATTGAAGCGTCCGGGCACGCCTTGCACGTCGCTGATGAAGGTGGACAGACCTTCGCTGATGTTTTCCCAGGGCACGTTCACCGCCCAGGCCGCCGCCACAGAGGCCATGACGTTTTCGGTTTGGAATCCGATCTGGCCTTGCCGCGTTAAGGGCACGTTTTGCAGCGGAATGCGGAACACTTTTTTGCCCTCTTGCGCCACGATGTGCTGGTTCTCCACAAACACCACCCGCTTGCCCTGGGCGCGGTGCGTCGCCAGCACGGGATGCTGTGCATCGAGCGCGAAAAAGGTGACACCACCTTGGCAATGCTTGGCCATGGCCACCACGGCCGGGTCGGTGGCATTGAGCACGGCCATGCCATCTGCGGCCACATTCAGCACGATCACGCGCTTCAGCACCATCAGGTCTTCCAGCGTGGTGATGTAGTTCAGGCCCAAGTGGTCGCCCGAACCCAAGTTGGTGACGATGGCCACTTGGCATTTGTCAAATGCCAAGCCTTCACGCAGCAAGCCACCGCGCGCGGTTTCAAACACCGCGGCGTCCACATCGGGATGCATCAGCACGTTGCGCGCGCTGCGCGGGCCGCTGCAATCACCGTCGTCAATTTGTCGGCCGTTCACGTACACGCCATCGGTGTTCGTCATGCCCACGCGCAAGCCTTGGGTCTTGAGCAGGTGGGCGGTCAGGCGCACGGTGGTGGTTTTGCCGTTGGTGCCCGTCACCGCGATGATCGGAATACGACCATCTTCATTCGGTTTGAACATGCTCTCGATCACGGCCTTGCCCACGTTGCGGCCTTTGCCGAACGAAGGGCTGATGTGCATGCGCAGACCGGGCGCGGCATTGACTTCGACAATGCCGCCGCTTTGCTCTTCCAAGGGGCGCAGCACCGACTCGGACACCACGTCCACACCGCAAATATCTACCCCCACCATTTGCGCAGCGGCAACCACGCGAGCCGCGACTTCGGGGTGAACTTCATCGGTCACGTCCGTCGCCGTGCCGCCGGTGGACAGGTTGGCGTTGTTGCGCAGAATGACCCGGCGACCTTTTTCAGGCACCGATTCAGGTTTGAGTTCTTGTTGTTCCAATCGCGCAATTGCGATCGCATCGAATTTGATTTTGGTCAGCGAGGTGGAATGACCATCCCCACGGCGCGGATCGGCATTCACCAAATTGACCAACTCTTGCACCGTGTGCACGCCGTCGCCCACCACCAAGGGGGGCTCGCGCCGCGCTGCCGCTACCAATTTATTGCCGACCACCAGCAGGCGATAGTCGTGGCCGGGCAGAAACTTTTCCACCATGACCTCGCCATATTGCGCGGCGGCTTCGTAGGCCAATTCAAAGTGCGCGCGGTCCACGATATTCACCGTCACGCCCTTGCCTTGATTGCCATCCTGCGGTTTGACCACCACAGGCAGGCCAATGTCTTCCGCAATTTCCCAGGCACTTTCCAGGTCCTTGGCGGGGCGGCCCAGGGGCACCGGCACACCCGCGGCCAGCAGCAAGGATTTGGTCAAGTCTTTGTCTTGGGCAATGGACTCGGCAATCGCGCTGGTGCTGTCCACTTCAGCCGCTTGGATGCGGCGTTGCTTGGAGCCCCAGCCAAATTGCACCAGGCTGCCATCGGTCAAACGACGGTAAGGAATGCCGCGCGCCACGGCGGCATCGACAATCGAACCGGTCGAGGGGCCCAAGCGCACATCTTCGTCCAGCTCGCTCAGTTTCGCCAAGGCGGCAGCCAAATCAAAGGGGCTGCCATTTTTGGCTGCGGTGCACACCTGTTCGGCCAACTCCAGGGCCAAGCGGCCAACGGCTTCTTCGGTGTACTGCACGACCACTTGGTACACGCCAGGATCTTGCGTGGCCGTGGTGCGGCTGAAGGTGACCGGGCAACCGGCTTGCGCTTGCAAGCCCAGGGTGACTTTTTCCAGCGCGTGGGCCATGCTCGACTGCTGACCCTGTCTGGCCCCTTCAATGAAGGCCAAGGCCGGGAAGATGCGCCGCAGTTGTTTTTCGAAGGGGCTGCCGGGGGCGATGTCTCGGTCCGGCGTGTTGCAGGTGACGATGGCTTCGATCGCGGTGCAACGGCTCCATAAGTTAGGGCCGCGAAGCGCGCGGATTCTTGAGACTTCCATGAGCCGTTATTCCAGGGTTATGAAGGACGTGCGTTCAATGTGTGGTTGGACTTTGTCCAAAACTTTTGACGCCGGCGCGAATCAGATCTTTGGAAATATCCAAAGCCCACGCGGCACTGGCGGCAGCCAGCAAATCATCGCGTGACAAATGGTGTGTTTTGAGAAGCTTGCTGGTCGTGGCAGCGGCCAGGCTGAAGATCTCGGTTTCTTGCGTGCCTTGCGCCCAGATCACATGGTCTTGCCGAGCAAATACCACTTTGCCGTTGTCAGCGCGGTGCGCCTGCAGGGTGGGATTGAATTCGTCTTGGGCGTAGTAAATCACTTCACCGTCGCTGTACTGGGCCAGCGTGACCACTTGCGGATCTTGCGCATTGAGAACGGCCGTGCCGGTGGGCAAGACCACATCGATTTGGGTGCGCACAAAGCCAGGCATCTGCTCGTCGCTGTGCACGTACAGATCCTGCAGGCCTTCAGCCGGAGGCATGCTGGTGACCAAGCCCACTTGGCAGCGGTCATAGGGCAGGCCTTCGGTCAACAAATGGCGGGCGGTACTTTCAAATACCGCTGCTTGGGCTGCGCGGTTGATGAGCAGGCGCTGCGCCGTGGCCCAATCCATGGCACTCTTTTTTTGCAAGCGGCGATTGCCCAAAAATAAACCGCAGGCGCAGGCCAAACCGGTTTGCAGTCCTTTGAGGTGCAACAACCACGCAATTAATTTGGCCGGGCCGGTGGTGTCCCCGTGGCCCATCAAACCGACCACCGGAATACGGCCCGCTTCATGGCTCGGGAAAAGATGCTGCGCAATCGCTTCACCCACTTGCTGCGCTTTGCCGGAGGCCGGGTTCAGGTGCATCAGCAGACTCGGGCCCGCGTTGACTTCGACAATCGCGCCGCCTTGGGCTTTGAGGGGTTTAGAGATATCCAAAGCGACCACGTCCACCCCTGCAATGTCCAAGCCGACGATGCGAGCGGCCAGCGCCACTTGCTCGGCGACGTCTGGGTGCACCTCTTGGGTCACATCCATGGTCATGTTGCCAGTGCGCTTGACCAACACGACGCGCGTCGCTTCGGGCACGCAGTCGGGTGTCAAACCTTGGCGGGCCAGTTCCAGCACCTCTGGGCTATTGCGGCGCAGACGCACGGTTTCGAGCGGTAAATTGCCATCGCTGCCGCGCCGAGGGTCGGAGTTGATTTGCAGGGTCACCAACTCTCGGACCGTGTGTTTGCCATCGCCGATCACGCTGGCCGTTTCGCCGCGACTGGCCGCGACCACCCGGTCACCCACCACCAGCAGGCGGTGCTCGGCACCTCGGATGAAGCGCTCCACAATGACTTCGCTGCCTTGTTTCAGAGCAATGTCATAGGCCGCCTCGATGTCGGCTTGCGTGTGCAGTTCCAGAGAGACTCCCCGGGCGCGGTTACCGTCCGTTGGTTTGACGCAAACCGGCATGCCAATTTCTTGGGCCGCGTTCCAAGCCGCGGTAGGACTGTTGACCACCATGCCCTCTGGCACGGGCACACCGCACATGGCGAGTAATTTTTTGGTCAGATCCTTGTCTTTGGAGATGCCTTCGGCAATCGCGCTGGTGCTGTCGGTTTCAGCCGTCCAGATGCGTCGTTGGTTGATGCCGTAGCCTAATTGCACCAAGTTGCCCGCATTCAAGCGAATAAAGGGTATTTTGCGTTCAAGCGCCGCAGCCACGATGCTGGCGGTGCTGGGGCCCACCCAAACGCTGTCAACCAGGTCGGTGAGCTCGGCGATGGTCGCCGCTACATCGTAGGGGGTGTCGTGAATGGCCGCCAATATCAGATCGCGCGCGGCAAGCAGGGCGAATTTGCCGACTTCTTCGTGATCGGTCCGGATAATGACTTTGTACACACCGCGTGGACCGGCTTCGCGTGCTTTGCCAAAACCCATGGGCATGCCCGCGCGGGTCTGCAACTCCAGGCTGACATGTTCCAAGATGTGGCCGGCCCAGGTGCCCGAATCCAAACGCTGGAAAAATCCTCCGCGCACGCCTGGCGTGCAACGGTGCTCAATCATTTCTGGCAACCAGGCCTTGAGGCGTTCGTTGAAACCAGGCAGGGTATTGGAGGGGTAGTCTTCGAGCTCACCGATGTCGATCCAAGCCTCGATGATGGGTTCATAGGTCCAGATGCTGGGCCCACCCAAATACGTCATGCGCAAGAACTGGATATTCTTTTCGCTTTGCGCTTGAAGGGGCGGAGATACAATGACCTGCGCCGAAGCAGCGCTGGCCATCACCTCAAGGTTTGAATGAATCATGGGCGATGTTGTTGTAGTCTTTGGCCACATCAATGGTTGATTTTTGTCTCGGCTTTCCCAAACGCGGGTTGAGCTACTAGCGATTCGTACTTCATGACCCCATCACTTTCCTCAGTTATGCCCAGGCCGGTGGTGCCGGAATCTTGGCAGGCCGAGCTGCTCTCCTGCCTCCAGCCAGAAGAAAACGCGTCAGCCTGGCTGGAGGTTGACTTAGATAACGAACTTCAGTTTGTTAAAAATGCAATTTTCTTGACCAACCAACGAGTTTTAGTACTTTCTAAGAACAAAACTCCCGCAGTCAGCTGGCCTCTGCAGTCCGACATGGCCTTGAAGATGAATGACCATGCGGGTGTGGGAACTTTAGAGTTAACGACGCCGGCTGGCCGTTTGGCCGTTTGGCGCTTCACATTGGGCTTGCAGACGGCGGCGGCGCGATGGGTCGCCCAGTTCGAGAGTCAGATGGCCCTGTTGTCTGGTGAGGGGCGTCCATTGCAAACCGCCCTGAACCGCACCGTCTGCCCAATTTGTCAGGCCCTGATGGCCGAAGACGAGGTGGAATGTACCGCCTGCGGTCGCGAAGACTTGACCCCGCCCTCAACCTGGACTTTGTTCAAATTGTGGCGTTTTGCCAAGCCCTACAGAGCGCGCTTGGTGTTGGGCTTTGTGTTGACCCTGGCCGCCACAGCCGCCACCTTGGTGCCGCCCTATCTGACAATGCCGTTGATGGATGATTTTTTGATTCCCTATCAAAATGGCAAGGACATCAACCCGGGGCAGGTGTCCTTGTACCTGACGGGGCTGTTCGCAGCGGCACTGTTGGCTTGGACCTTGGGCTGGGCCAAAACGTATATTTTGGCGCTGGTCTCTGAGCGCATTGGGGCTGATTTGCGGACCACCACGTACCAGCATTTACTCAAGCTTTCGCTGGAGTATTTTGGCGAGCGCCGTACCGGTGACCTGATTGCCCGGATTGGCACCGAAACCGACCGGATCAATGTATTTTTATCGCTGCATTTGTTGGACTTTGCCACCGACGTGCTGATGATCATGATGACCGCGGTGATTTTGTTCACCATCAATCCCAAACTGGCCATGGCCACCTTGTTGCCCCTGCCTTTTATTGCGTGGTTGATCCATGTGGTGCGCGACAAATTACGCACTGGTTTTGAAAAAATTGACCGCGTTTGGGCCGAGGTGACCAACGTGCTGACCGACACCATTCCGGGGATTCGGGTGGTCAAAGCCTTTGCCCAAGAAGACCGCGAAGCGCAGCGTTTCAAAGACGCGAACAAACACAATTTGTATGTCAACGACCGCCTTAACCGCGTCTGGTCCTTGTTTGCACCCACGGTCACTTTGATGACCGAAGTGGGCCTGTTGGTGGTCTGGGGCTATGGCATTTGGTTGGTCGCTGATGATCAAATTACCGTGGGCGTGATGACCGCCTTCCTGGCTTACATCGGACGCTTTTACAGCCGCCTCGATTCCATGAGCCGAATTGTTTCTAACACCCAAAAAGCAGCCGCTGGGGCCAAGCGCATTTTTGAAATTTTGGACCATGTGTCCAGCGTGCCTGAGCCCATGAAGCCCATCGCGCTGCCCCCCCAGGTTCAAGGCCGGCTCACCATTCGCGATGCCGAATTTCGTTACGGCAACCGATCGGTTATTCGCCAACTGAACTTAGACATCGAGCCCGGTCAGATGATTGGCCTGGTCGGCCACAGTGGCTCGGGCAAAAGCACTTTGGTCAATTTGATCTGCCGTTTTTACGATGTCAGCGAAGGCACGATTGAGTTGGATGGGCTGGACATTCGGCAGCTGCGCATTGGCGATTACCGGCGCCAGATTGGCTTGGTGTTGCAAGAGCCGTTTTTATTCTTCGGCACGATAGCCGACAACATCGCCTATGGTCTGCCGCAAGCCAGCCGAGAGGACATTGTGGCGGCCGCGCGGGCAGCCCATGCGCATGAGTTTATTTTGCGCATGCCCCAGGGTTACGACTCGCTGGTGGGCGAGCGTGGTCAAGGCCTGTCTGGTGGAGAACGGCAACGTATTTCTATTGCCCGAGCGCTGCTGATCAATCCACGCATTTTGATTCTTGACGAAGCCACCTCGGCCGTGGACACGGAGACCGAAAAAGAAATCCAGCGTGCCTTGGACAACCTGGTGCGAGGCCGCACCACCATCGCCATTGCGCACCGTTTGTCGACCCTGCGTAAAGCCGATCGTTTGGTGGTCATGGACAAAGGCGTGGTGGTGGAAGAGGGCACGCACGAGGTGTTGATCGAAGCGCAAGGGGCTTACTGGCGACTCTATGAAGCGCAACAACGCCAGGCCGAAGCCGAGGCGGTTCTGAACAGCGGCATGGGTGTGACCGCAGTGAAGGTGATGGCATGACCCCGTTTGATTTACAACGCGACGCCTTTGGCCGTTGGACCCTGACGCTGTCTGATGGCACCCATCACACCGCGGTGATGGCCGTGCGTGCCTTTCCGGTGTCAGACGCGCAAGGTGGTGCGGCGTTGATGGACAGCGAAGGCCATGAAATCGTCTGGGTGGAGCAGGTCGGTGAATTGGATGAGCCACTTCGCACGCGCTTTTTGCAAGCGCTGAACGAACGCGAATTTTTGCCAGAAATTTTGCAACTCCAAGCGGTGAGCAGTTTTGCCACGCCGAGCAACTGGACGGTGCAAACCAACCGCGGCACCACGCAGTTCATGCTGAAAGGCGAAGAAGACATTCGCCGTTTGACCGGGACGGTGCTGTTGATCAACGACGCCCACGGCGTGCAATACATGATCCGCGACCTGACGGCCATGGACAAACAATCGCGCAAACTGCTCGACCGGTTTTTATAAACCTGCGCGCGCGTCTGACCGTCATTGCAATGACTTCGCCACTCTCCGTTGACCAATGGCAGTTATTTCTGCAAATCGCAGAGTACGGCAGTTTGACCGACACCGCCGCTGCGCGCGATGTCGCCCAATCGGCGATCAGCCGGCAACTTGGCGCGATTGAACGGTCCTGTGGTGGGCCCTTGTTTGAACGAACGGCGCGCGGTGTGCGGCTGAACGAAATCGGTCAGCGCCTTTATCCCCGCGTCCAGGCTTGGGTCAAGGCGGGACAGCTCTTGACGGAAGATGCGACCGGCCTGCTGCGGGAACCGGCTGGACTCGTTCGGTTGGGGATCATCGATTCTTTGGCCGATGCCCTTTTTGGGCCGATCCATGCCGAGTTGGCGCACTTGTACCCGAAGATCAGGCTGCACCTGATCAGTGGCATGAGCGGCCGCGTGTCGGGATGTCTCGACCGGGGTGAGCTGGACCTGGCTCTTTTTTCTGAAAACACCCGCGGCCGCAGTGGCCGTGGTGATGGTCTTGCGCGAATGCCCCACGTCCTGATCAGTGCGCCTGGGGACCCGTTGACCGAGGCAGAAACCCTCCCTTTCGACCGGCTGCACAACATCCCGCTGGTGGTTCCAGGGCGGCCTTATGCCTTCCATAACGTGTTGGAGCATTGGGCCAGTCGCCGTGGGATTCATCTGAACATTCAACTTGAATGTGACAGCCTGCACCTGCAGAAAAAACTCGTTGCGGCGGGGGGGCTTTATGCCATCGTCGGCATGAGTGCCGTGCGCGAAGATGTCGCCCGAATGGAACTGCAAGCCACGCGGATTCTGCAGCCAAGTCTTGACCGCGACATCGTGCTGCGTTTTTCCTCGCACGCTGCCCCCACCCCAGCCTGCCAAGCGGTTGATGACATCGTGCGCCGTCATGTGAAGCAGGTTTCCCCGAGTCTCACCCGCTGGCTACCGCAGACCCCAAGACTTTAACGCGGCCCCCGGGCAGGGTCATCGACGCGGTATATCTCCAAAGGCATGGCTCCCGTGCTTGCCAGGGGCCTACCGCCTGGAGGCGACCCCCATTAGATTACGGGTTGCCCCAACCGCTCTGTCGGTTCGGTTCATCCAGACTGGAGACCTTTCATGCCACCTGTTACAGATTCATCCCCGAGTTCGCACGCCACATTGACCGAGGTGCTTTTCAAACGCCGGTCCTTGATGGGTGCAGCTTCTGCGGGTGCCGTGGCTGCGATCCTGCCCACAGGCTTGCGCGCGCAATCCACTTATCCGAGCAAGGCGGTGACGCTGGTGGTGCCCAATCCACCGGGGGGCAACACGGACATTCTGGCCCGCATTTTTGCGGTGCCGCTGGCCAAGGCGCTCGGTCAGCCAGTGGTTGTGGAAAACCGTGCGGGTGCCGGTGGTGTGATCGGTATGACCGCTGTTGCCCGCGCTCCCGCCGATGGCCACACCCTGGGAATCGGCAATTTGAGCGATTTGGTCGTCAGCCGTTATGCGCAGCCCAACGTGCCCTACGATCCTGCGAAAGACTTTATCGCCGTCTCGACTTTGGCCAAAGTTTCGATCGTGGTGACGGCGCTGCCCGCTTTTCCGGCAAATTCGTTCCAGGAGTTTTTGGCGCTGGCCAAGGCCAATCCGGGCAAATACAAGTGCGGCACCGCAGGCAATGGCACCTTGGGCCACCTGTGCCTGGAAGCCTTGCAGGCCGCGGCCGGTGTCGACATCGTCCATGTGCCCTACCGCGGTGGCGCACCTGCTTTGAACGATTTACTGGGTGGGCACATCGACTTGTTGATCGACGGCACGGCCTTGTCTCAGGTCAAAGCGGGCAAGCTCAAAGCGCTGGCCGTGACCGCAGACCGAATTCCGGTGCTGCCCCATGTGCCCAGCATCGGCGAATCGGGTGTGCCGGGCTTTTCGTTTGGCAACTACTGGGGCCTGCTGATGCCCAGCGGTTCGCCGGCGGTTGCCGTGAACCGGGTCCATGCCGAAATAAAGCGCCTCTTGGAACAGCCTGAAATCCGTCAGCAGCTCGAAAACCTGGGCTTCGCCCCTCTGCTCTCAACGCCAACAGAATATGGCCAAGCGCTGCAGAAGTCCTACGATCAAATTGGCCAACTCGTGAAGAAGGCCAAGATCACTTTCGATTGAACTTGAACCCTCGGCGGCACCCCGTGAATCCTCAACCCATGGCAAACCCACCCAACGTCGTCCTGATCCTGGCCGATGACATGGGGTTCTCCGACATCGGTTGTTACGGCAGCGAGATTGAAACCCCGCACATCGACCGGCTTGCAGCGGGCGGTGTGCGCTTCTCCCAGTTCTACAACACGGCACGTTGCAGCCCCTCGCGAGCCTCGCTGTTGACCGGTCTGCACCCGCACCAGACGGGCATTGGCATTCTGACCAAGGACGACCGTCCTCACGGCTACCCGGGCTCGCTGAATGACCGCTGCATCACCGTGGCCGAGATCTTGTCGGCAGCAGGTTATGCCACATCGCTGGTGGGCAAGTGGCACCTGGCCTCGAACATCCGGCAGGCCAACGCCGCATGGCCCACACGCCGCGGATTTGATCACTTCTATGGAACGCTTGCGGGCTCTTGTTCGTACTTTCAGCCTGCCTCGCTGACCCGCGGGGAAAGCAATGCAGAAGCCGAAGCCACGGCGCGAAGGGACTATTACTACACCGACGCCATCTCGCAAGAGGCCTGCGCCTTTGTGCGCGAAAAGTCCCAGCGCGAGCAACCGTTCTTCATGTATGTTGCTTACACCGCGCCGCATTGGCCGCTTCAGGCCACCGAAGAAGACATTGCCAAATTTCATGGCCGTTATGACGAAGGCTGGGATGTGTTGCGGGAGCGGCGAATGCAGCGCCTGGCCGAATCAGGCCTGCTGGCCGATGCAGTGAAAGAGTGCGAACGCGATCCCGATGAGCCGGCCTGGGCGCAGGCAGAACACAAAGCCTGGGAGGCGCGCCGCATGGAGGTCTACGCCGCACAGCTGCATCGAATGGACCAGGGCATAGGCCACATCATTGCCACCTTGGAGGAAACCGGTCAACTGGAGAACACGCTGCTGTTGTTCATGTCCGACAACGGCGCCTGTGCCGAGGTCCTTCCGCTGGACGGCAGTGCCGAAGCCTTCAAAAAACGCAGACCCGATTTGGAGCGACTGAAACCACGCAACGGTGTTGAACTGCAAGTGGGCAATGAGCCTGCCATCGTTCCAGGGCCGGAAGACACCTACGCCAGTTACGGTCGTGCGTGGGCCAACTTGTCGAATACGCCATTTCGGCTCTATAAGCGATGGACGCACGAGGGCGGCATATCCACACCCTTGATCGTGCATTGGCCTGCTGGCGGACTCGACACAGGGGCCATTGTCCGAGCACCCTCCCAACTGACCGACGTGCTGCCCACAATCTTGGAAGCCACCCAGGTCCCGTACCCGCAACATTTCAAAGATCGACAATTTCCCCCCTCTGGAGGCCACAGCTTCTTGCCTGCTTTGCGTGGTGAACCCGCAGTCGACCACACCCTGTTCTGGGAACATACCGGCAATGCCGCTGTGCGGCGCGGTCATTGGAAACTTGTGCGCGAATACCCCAAGCCTTGGGAGCTGTATGACATGGACACCGATCGGGCAGAGATGACGAATCTGGCGGCAGTCAGCCCGGACATCGTCAATGCGCTGGTCGCCGAGTGGGAGGCCTGGGCCAAGCGGGTGGGCGTGGTCCCTTGGGATGACGTGCTGGCGGGTTATCGGGCCGAAGGCAAAAATGAGACCGAGGCGGCGGGTTGATCGGGGTGCCTGTTCAGCCCGGCCACGTCGCGTTGTGTTCGGGCGTGACGGCGCGCCAGTGCAGCTCGTGTTCAATGCGCTGGCGCAGCATGTCGGAGGCTTCGCGTTCTCCATGCACCACATAGACCTGTCTCGGCGGCTGGGGCATTTGGCGCAGCCAGGCGATCAGTTCATTGCCGTCGGCATGGGCTGAAGCAGATTCCAGTTGCACCACCTCGGCATGCACCGCCACGTCTTGGCCGTGGATGCGCACGCTGGGCTTGCCGCTGGCCAGGGTGGCCCCCCGGGTGCCGGGCGACTGAAAACCGGTGAGGATGATCATGTTGCGGTGATCACCTAAGTAGTTGGCCAAGTGGTGCAACACCCGCCCACCAGTGGCCATGCCGCTGGCCGACAAAATCACCATGGGGCCGTGCCGGTTCAGCAAAGCTTTGGACTGATCGGTGGTCTCCACCATGGTGGCCACATGGTCCATGGCTTTGACCTCCTGGGCGCTCAGCCGGTGTTCGGCCATGTGGCGTGTGAACAAGGCGGAGGTGTGAACAGCCATCGGGCTGTCTAAAAAAATGGGCAAGCTGTGGGGCAACTCGCCTTGGGCTTTGAGTTGCGCCATGGCGTGCAACACCGCTTGCGCCCGCCCTACGGCGAACACCGGGATCACAGCCACCCCACCGCGCGCCGCCAGTTTGCGCAACAAGGGGGCCAGGTCCTTCGCCAGGTCGCTGTGCGGGTGCTGGCGGTTGCCGTAGGTGGACTCGATCACCACCGTGTCCGCTTGCGGGGGCGGGTCGGGCGGGTTCATCATCTCGTCATGCGGGCGGCCCAGGTCGCCAGAAAACAGCACGCGTCGGCCTCCCACCTCCAGCAGCAGGCTCGAAGCCCCCAGAATGTGCCCCGCCGCAGAAAAGGTCGCTTGCCAGCCGGGCAGCGGCGAGAAGCTGCGGCCCCATTGCTCGGTTTGAAAAAAGGGCGCGCAATGGAGTGCGTCTTGCTGGGTGTAGAGCGGCAGCGCCATGGCATGGCGACTCAACTTGTGGCGGTTGGCAAAGTTCGCGTCTTCTTCTTGAATGTGACCGCTGTCGGGCAGCAAGATGTTGCACAGATCGCGCGTGCCCGGTGTGGCGTGGACCCGGCCTTTGAAGCCTTCGCGCACCAGCAGCGGTAAGTAGCCACTGTGGTCCAGGTGCGCGTGGGTCAACAGCACCGCGCCGATCTCCTGCGGGGCGACGGGCAAGGGGCTCCAGTTGCGCAGGCGCAGAGTTTTGTAGCCTTGGAACAGTCCGCAGTCGACCAGCAGCCGCTGAGACCCGAATTGAACCAAGTACTTAGAGCCGGTGACGGTGTCGGCGGCGCCCAGAAAGGTGATTTTTAAAGGCATGCTTCATCGTAGGCCGTGCCCTCGAAAACACAATGAAAAACAGCGCCCAAAGGCGCTGTGTTCTTGAGATGGGTCAAGTTTCAACCAAAGAAACTCTTCAGCTTATCGGTCCAGCTGTCACCCGTGGGGGAATGCTTGGCGCCGCCCTTTTGCAAGGACTCGTCAAACTCTTTCAGCAACTTGCGTTGGTGCTCGGTCAGCTTGACGGGCGTCTCGACAGTGATGTGACAGTACAGGTCGCCCGGGTAGCTGCCGCGCACCCCTTTGATGCCCTTGCCACGCAAGCGGAACTGCTTGCCGGTTTGTGTGCCTTCAGGAATATCGATGGCCGCTTTGCCGCCCAAGGTGGGCACATCGATCTCGCCGCCCAATGCGGCCTTGGAAAAGCTGATCGGCACCGAGCAGTGCAGGTCATCGCCATCGCGTTCAAAAATTTCGTGCTTTTTCAGGCGGATTTCGATGTACAGGTCGCCGGGTGGGCCGCCGTTGGTACCGGGCTCGCCATTCCCTGTGCTGCGAATGCGCATACCGTCGTCAATACCGGCCGGGATTTTGACTTCGAGCGTTTTTTGTTTTTTCAGTTTGCCCTGGCCATGGCAGGTGCCGCAGGGGTCGGGAATGATCTTGCCGGCGCCACGGCATTGTGGGCAGGTTTGTTGCACGCTGAAAAAGCCTTGGCGCATTTGCACCTGACCTTGGCCCTGACAGGTGCTGCAGGTCTTGGCGCTGGTGCCCGGTTTGGCGCCCGAGCCGCTGCAGATGTCGCACGACTCCCAACTGGGGATGCGGATCTGCGCGTCTTTGCCATTGGCAGCTTCCTCCAGCGAGACTTCCATGGCATAGCTGAGGTCGTTGCCTCGGAAAACCTGGCGGCCACGGCCCCCGCGTCCGCCGCCAAAAATATCACCAAAAATGTCGCCAAACGACTCGCCAAAGCCACCAAAACCTTCAGCACCGCCGCGCATGTTGGGGTCGACCCCCGCATGGCCGTGTTGGTCATAGGCGGCCCGTTTTTGCGGGTCGGACAGCATTTCGTAGGCCTCTTTGACCTCTTTGAATTTGGCTTCCGCTTCTTTGGCCTTGTCACCCTGATTGCGGTCGGGGTGGTGCTTCATCGCCAGTTTGCGATACGCTTTTTTGATGTCGTCGTCTGACGCGTTTTTCACCACGCCCAGGACTTCGTAAAAATCTCTTTTAGCCATATGCATCAACTTAGATAACAAGAACGCCGCGAAGGTGATTCAGAACCTGAATCAACCTGCGCGGCGGGTCAGCGGCGTGCCTTTCAAGGCAACGCCAGCTTAGGGTTTTTTAACTTCTTTGACTTCGGCGTCCACCACGTTGTCGTCTTGCGGCTTCGCTTCGGCGGCACCTGCACCGCCGGCTGCGCCAGCGCCCGCAGCGGCTTGCTGCGCTTGCATTTCGGCGTAGACCTTTTCGCCCAGTTTTTGGCTGGCCGTCATCAGGGCTTCGGTCTTGTTGTCGATGGCCGCTTTGTCGTCGCCTTTGAGCGCTTCTTCCAGCTCTTTGACGGCGGATTCGATGGCTTCTTTTTCAGCCGCTTCGATTTTGTCGCCATGCTCGGTCAGGCTTTTCTTCACGCTGTGCAAAGAGGCTTCGCCTTGGTTACGGGCTTGCACGATTTCGAGTTTTTTCTTGTCCTCTTCGGCGTTCAACTCGGCGTCTTTCACCATTTGCTGAATTTCAGCTTCGGACAGACCCGAGTTGGCCTTGATCGTGATTTTGTTTTCTTTGCCGGTGCCTTTGTCTTTGGCGCCGACGTGCAAGATGCCGTTGGCGTCGATGTCAAACGACACTTCAATTTGCGGTGTGCCGCGTGAGGCGGGTGGAATGCCCTCGAGGTTGAACTCGCCGAGCAACTTGTTGCCCGAAGCGATGTCGCGCTCGCCCTGGAACACCTTGATGGTCACCGCCGGTTGGTTGTCTTCGGCGGTCGAGAAAGTTTGTGCAAACTTGGTTGGGATGGTGGTGTTCTTGGTGATCATTTTGGTCATCACACCGCCCATGGTTTCGATGCCCAAGGACAAAGGCGTCACGTCCAGCAACAACACGTCGGTACGGTCACCCGACAGCACCTGGCCTTGAATGGCAGCGCCCACGGCCACGGCTTCGTCAGGGTTCACGTCTTTGCGAGGCTCCTTGCCGAAGAACTCTTTCACCTTCTCTTGCACCTTGGGCATGCGCGACATGCCGCCGACCAAGATGATGTCGTCGATCTCGCCCACCGACACGCCTGCGTCTTTGATGG
Organism: Comamonadaceae bacterium; assembly: GCA_947451385.1. GTDB lineage: Bacteria > Pseudomonadota > Gammaproteobacteria > Burkholderiales > Burkholderiaceae_C > Limnohabitans_A. Next base: position 40,006 of record CANFYZ010000031.1, read on the forward strand.
CCATGCGGCAAGGGGCGATGGTGCGCTCGATCAATTCTTCGACCAACTGCTCCAGCTTGGCGCGGGTCAGCTTGACGTTCAAGTGCTTGGGACCGGTCGCGTCGGCGGTGATGTAGGGCAGGTTCACGTCGGTCGCAGCCGAGGAAGACAGCTCGATCTTGGCTTTTTCAGCGGCTTCTTTCAGGCGTTGCAAGGCCAGCACGTCTTTGGCCAGGTCCACGCCCGATTCTTTCTTGAACTCGCTGATGATGTAGTCAATGATGCGTTGGTCAAAGTCTTCACCGCCCAAGAAGGTGTCGCCGTTGGTCGACAGCACTTCGAATTGCTTCTCGCCATCGACATCGGCGATCTCGATGATGGACACGTCAAAGGTGCCGCCACCCAAGTCATACACGGCAATTTTGCGGTCGCCTTTTTCGGTCTTGTCCAAGCCAAAAGCCAAAGCGGCGGCGGTGGGCTCGTTGATGATGCGCTTGACATCCAAGCCCGCGATACGGCCGGCGTCTTTGGTGGCTTGACGTTGTGCGTCGTTGAAGTAAGCAGGCACCGTGATGACGGCTTCGGTCACTTCTTCGCCGAGGTAATCTTCGGCGGTTTTCTTCATCTTGCGCAGAATTTCAGCGCTGATTTGCGGCGGGGCCAATTTGTTGCCGCGCACTTCCACCCAGGCGTCGCCGTTGTCGGCTTTGGCGATGGTGTAAGGCATCAGGTCGATGTCTTTTTGCACTTCTTTTTCGGCAAACTTGCGACCGATCAAGCGTTTGACCGCGTACAAAGTGTTGCGGGGGTTGGTCACCGCCTGGCGCTTGGCCGATGCGCCGACCAAAATTTCGCCGTCTTCTTGGTAAGCAATGATCGACGGGGTGGTGCGAGCGCCTTCGGCGTTCTCGATCACTTTGGTCGTGTTGCCTTCCATGATGGCCACGCACGAGTTGGTGGTGCCCAAGTCAATACCGAT
>CANFYZ010000032.1 GCA_947451385.1 Comamonadaceae bacterium
AGACAAACTCGTTGCAAAAAAAATGGCGAACACAGGGTTCGCCATTGTCGGGGTGGTGGGCGCTGACGGTCTCGAACCGCCGACCTACTCCGTGTAAAGGAGCCGCTCTACCAACTGAGCTAAGCGCCCCGCCAGAAAACTATATCAGTTCAAAGCATCTTTCAAAGCTTTGCCTGGACGGAACTTTGGAATCTTGGCAGACTTGATTTTAATCGCAGCGCCGGTGCGGGGATTGCGACCGGCGCGCGCGGCACGTTTGGTCACAGCAAATGAGCCAAAACCCACCAAGGACACAGTGCCGCCTTTTTTCAAGGTGGTGCGCACGCCACCAATGAGGGCCTCCAAGGCGCGGCCTGCTGCGGCTTTGGAAATATCCGCCTGATTGGCGATATGTTCAATCAATTCGGTTTTGTTCACAAAGAACCTTTGAAGAAAAAAACAGATCAGCGCACTGATCTGTTGTTGTTTGAATTGGGGCCACTGGGCGGAACGAATTTTAGACGCAAACCTCGGACCGTCCGCCGCGAAATTGATAATTTTAAAAATAATGGCGTGCCCTGCCCCTGGCCAATTTCAAAGTGCTTGCGCGATCGCTTGGCCCACGTCCTGCGTAGAAGCCGTGCCGCCGATATCGGGCGTGCGCGGCGCGCCACTTTGCGGATGCAGCACTTTTTCGATCGCGGCCAACACCGCATCGTGCGCCTGCTTGTAGCCCAAAAATTCCAACATCATGGCGCCGCACCAGATCTGACCGATCGGGTTGGCAATCTGCTTGCCCGCAATGTCAGGGGCCGACCCATGCACCGGCTCAAACAAGGAAGGGAACACGCGGTCCGGATTCAGGTTGGCGCTGGGCGCAATGCCGATGGTGCCGGTGCACGCAGGCCCTAAATCACTCAAGATGTCGCCAAACAAATTGCTGGCGACCACCACATCAAAGAAGTCGGGCCGTTGCACAAAGTGCGCCGTCAGGATGTCGATGTGGAACTTGTCCACATTCACGCCCGGGTAGTGCTTGGCCATTTCGACCACGCGCTCATCCCAGTAAGGCATGGTGATGGCGATGCCGTTGGATTTGGTGGCGCTGGTCAAATGCTTTTTAGGGCGCGACTGCGCCAACTCGAACGCAAACTTCAGCACACGGTCCACGCCGATGCGCGACATCACGGTCTCCTGCATCACGATTTCACGTTCGGTGCCGGGGTACATGCGCCCGCCGATGCTGGAGTACTCGCCTTCGGTGTTTTCGCGCACGATGTACATGTCGATCTCACCCGGAAGCCGGGGGCTGCCGTCACGCCGCACCACCGGTGCGATGATGCCGGGCATCAGGCGCGCGGGTCGCAGGTTGATGTACTGGTCAAACTCACGGCGAAACAACAGCAACGAGCCCCAGAGCGAGACGTGGTCGGCAATTTTGTCGGGCCAACCCACGGCACCAAAGTAGATCGCATCGTGGCCGCCGATCTGGTCTTTCCAGTTGTCGGGCAGCATCTTGCCGTGCTTTTCACAGTAGTCCCAGCTGGAAAAATCAAAGTGGTCAAAGTGCAAATCGATGTTGAATTTGCGCGCTGCGGCTTCCATCACGCGCAGGCCTTCGGGCATCACTTCTTTGCCAATGCCATCGCCAGGAATCACGGCTATGCGGTGTTTTGTCATGGTCTGTCTTTCGAGAAAATAAATGGCGAGGAGCTTATCAGTTCTGATTCAAATTTTGGTCGCCCGCACGACTTGGCTCACACCCAAAGCCGTCAAGGCGGTGCCCGCCAAGGTCATGGCGGTGATCGGCTCATCGAACAAAACCCAGGCCATCAAAGCCGTGGTCGGCGGCACCAAGTACATCAAACTGCTGACCGATGCCGCCGCGCCGCGTTGGATCAACAGATACAGCAAAGAGCTGCCCCCCAAGGTCAGGCCCAGCACCGACCAGGCCATGGCCCCCACCATCTCGGGCACCCAGTCCACGCTGTCCACTTCCAGCAAAGCCAAAGGCAGGGTCACACAGGCGGCGGCAAACAACTGCACCGTGTTCGCGCTGCGCACATCGCAGGGCTGCACAAAGCGTTTTTGGTACAAGGTGCCCGCAGTGATGCACAACAAAGCCAAGACGGCAAAGCCGCAGTTCAACGCATTGACATGATCGAGCGCTGTGCCCTGGGTCAGCTTGCGCCACACCACCATCAACAAACCGGCCAGCCCGAGCAGCAAGCCCAGCCACTGGCGCGGCGTCACCGCATGCAAGGGCAGACCGCCCGCGCCTTCTGGCGATTCGGTAGCGGCTGTACGGGCCTGCAGGGCAGACAACCAAATGGCCGTCAACACCGGTTGAATGCCCACAATCAGCGCCGACAACCCCGAACCCATACCGGCCTTGACCGCCGCCCACACGCCGCCCAAATAGCCCGCATGCATCAAGACGCCGGTGACCGACAAATGCAAAAACTGCGCACGGTTTTGTGGCCAAGCGACTTTGGCCCAGAGAATCCACGGCACAAAACACGCCATGGACAAGAGGTAACGAATCAGCAACAAGGAGAACGGCGGCGCATGCGGCATGCCAAAGCGCGCGACGATAAAACCCGTGCTCCAGATCAGCACAAACACGGCGGGCATGGCCCGGACCCAAGCGCTGCGGTCGTCGGCAGCGCTCATTTCACGCGGGCGCGAATTTCGGGCAAGGCTTTTTGCATGTAATAGACCATGGACCAGATGGTCAACACGGCCGCCAACCAGATCAGCACTTCGCCCCATTGCCGGGTGTCGATCAGACCGAACAACACCCCGTCAAACAGCAAAAATGGAATGGCCACCATTTGCACCGTGGTTTTGAGTTTGCCCACCATGTGCACGGCCACGCTTTTGCCCGCACCCAGTTGCGCCATCCATTCGCGCAGCGCCGAGATGGCGATCTCACGGCCGATGATGACCAAGGCCACCAGCACATGCACGCGGTGCATCTCCACCAACATCAGCAGGGCGGCACAGACCAAAAACTTGTCCGCCACCGGGTCTAAAAAGGCACCAAAGGCGGAGGTCTGGTTCAGTTTGCGGGCCAAATAACCGTCCAGCCAGTCGGTGATGGCAAAGATCACAAACATGCTGGTGGCAACCGAGTTGCGGGTTTCTTGCGACATCGGTAAGTAATACACGGCCACAATCAGCGGGATGGCGACAATCCGCGCCAAGGTCATCAGAGTGGGAATGGTGTAGAACATGGGTGGCTTATTGTGGCATGGCCAAGTGACGCGCTCAGCGACTCAGCGCAAGGCGTTGTAAATACTTTCGGCCAACTCGCGTGAAATGCCTTCGACCGACATCAGATCTTGCACGCTGGCACTTTCCACTCCCCTTACACCGCCAAAACGCTGCAGCAAGCGCGCGCGTTTTTTGGGGCCGACGCCGGCAATTTCTTCCAAGCTGCTGCCCCCCACCCGCACCCGCGCCCGTTGGGCCCGCATGCCGGTGATGGCAAAGCGGTGCGCCTCGTCGCGCACCTGCGCCACCAGCATCAAGGCGGCCGAATCTTTGCCTAAATAGACTTTCTCGCGGCCATCGGCAAAGACCAATTCCTCCAGACCGACTTTGCGGCCCTCGCCTTTTTCAACGCCGACGATGAGCGACAAATCCAACCCCAAAGTTTCAAACACCTCACGCGCCATCGAGACCTGGCCCTTGCCACCGTCGATCAACACCACATCGGGCATGCGGGCACCGGTTTCACCGGCGCGAATCGACTCCGCCACTTTGCCATAGCGCCGCAGCAGCACTTGGCGCATGGCTGCGTAATCGTCACCCGGGGTGATGCCCTCAATTTTGTAGCGCCGGTACTCGCTGTTTTGCATTTTGTGCTGCTGAAATACCACACACGAAGCCTGCGTGGCCTCGCCCGCGGTATGCGAAATGTCAAAACACTCCATGCGCAGCGTGGCCATGTCGTCAGGGGCCAAGTCCAGCGCCTCCACCAACGCCCGGGTACGTGCTTGTTGAGAGCCCTCTTCGGCCAGCAAACGGGCCAGTTGGATGGCCGCATTTTTTTCGGCCATCTCCAGCCAAACCCGGCGTTGCTCGCGCGGCTGATGCACGGCGGTGATTTTGACCCCGCTTTGCAAAGACAAGGCTTCGATCAAATGCTTGTTCACCGCCTCGCTGGTGATCAAGGCGGGCGGCACCGGCACGCCCAAATAATGTTGCGCGACAAAGGCCTCCAGCACCTGAACCTCCACCGCCTGCGCGCGCTCGGCCTCGCTGTGGCCGGCCTCGCCGTCCAGCACCAGTGAGGAAATCGCATGGGCATCTTCCACGTGCGAGGGGAAATACGGCCGGTCGCCCAAATGCCGCCCGCCGCGCACCATGGCCAGGTTCACACAGGCACGGCCGCCCTGCACCTTCACGGCCAAAATGTCCACATCGGTGTCGCTGCCGGTGTCCACCGCCTGCTGGTGCAGCACCCGCGACAGGGCCGTCATCTGGTTACGCACTTCGGCGGCCAGCTCAAACTCCAGCCGATCCGCGTGCGCCATCATCCGCAGCTCCAACTCTTTCAGCACCTGCTGGGTTTCACCGCGCAAGAACTTCTCGGCATTGTGAACATCTTGGGCGTAGTTTTCGGGGGTGATCATGTTCACGCAAGGACCCGAGCAACGCTTGATTTGAAACAGCAAGCAAGGGCGAGTGCGGTTGGCAAACACCGTGTCCTCGCAGGTGCGCAGACGAAACACTTTTTGCAAGAGCTGGATCGATTCTTTCACCGCCCAAGCGCTGGGAAACGGCCCAAAGTAATGGTGCTTCTTCTCGACCGCGCCCCGGTAATAAGCGATGCGTGAATACAGCAAGGGCGACACCCCGGCTTGCGCCCCACTGGCTTTAGGCAAGGCCTGGGGCGTGACGGTGCCGGTCATTTTCAAATACGGGTAGCTCTTATCGTCCCTGAACAAGATGTTGAACTTGGGGTTCAAGGTCTTGATCAAATTGTTTTCCAGCAGCAGGGCCTCGGCCTCGGAGCGCACCACTGTGGTCTCCATGCGCACAATTTTGCTGACCATGTGGCCAATGCGGGTGCCGCCATGGTCTTTTTGAAAATAGCTGGACACCCGGCGCTTGAGGTTCAGCGCTTTACCCACATACAGCAGTTGATCTTGCGCATCAAAGTAGCGGTACACCCCAGGCAGGGCGGGCAAGGCCGCTACCTGGGCCAGCAAAGATTCATCATGGTGAGACGACATGACGGCTATTGTCTGTGAAAACTCCAGCGACAATCTCCCCATGCCATCCGGTCAACTCTGGGACATTTTTTGCACCGTCATCGACAACCACGGCGACTTGGGTGTGTGCTGGCGCCTGTCATGTCAGCTGCGTGATGCCGGTCAGCAAGTTCGCCTTTGGGTGGACGACGCCTCGGCCCTGTCATGGATGGCGCCCGCCGCCGCGCTCAGGCAAGAGCCCGGCATCACCGTGTTGCCCTGGGCAACCGCCACGCAAGCCAGCCCGCTGAACCAACTGGCCCCGGCCGACGTCTGGATCGAGGCCTTTGGCTGCGAGATCCCCGAAGCCTTCGTGGCCCACGGCGTGGCCACGCGCCAGCAGCAACCCGTCTGGATCAACCTCGAATACCTGAGCGCCGAAGCCTGGGTCCCTGGTCTGCATGGCCTGCCCTCGCCTGTGATGAGCGGTCCGGCCAAAGGCTGGCGCAAACAGTTTTTTTACCCCGGCTTCACACCAGACACGGGGGGTCTGCTGCGCGAAGCCGACCTGCTGGCGCGTCAAAACCAATTTGACCGCGCGACATGGCGCGCCCAACACGCCCCCGGCCTGCCCGCCGGCGGTCGGCTCATCAGCCTTTTTTGCTATGAACCCGCCGCCCTGCCCCAGTTGCTGGCGCAGCTGGCAGGCACACCCCACCACCTGCTGGTCACCCCCGGGCGCCCGCTGGCGGCGGTGCAAAAAGCGATGGCAGAACGCGGGGGCCAGGCAACCCAACTGAATTGCCGCGCCCTGCCCTACACCGACCAAAAGGGCTTTGACGAGATGCTCTGGGGCTGTGATTTGAATTTTGTGCGGGGCGAAGACTCCTTGGTGCGCGCCCTCTGGGCTGGCCAGCCTTTCGTCTGGCAGATCTACCCGCAAGAGGATTCAGCGCACCACGCCAAACTCGAAGCTTTTTTGGACTGGATCAAAGCCCCTGCCAGCTGCCGGGAGTTTCATCGGGTCTGGAACGGGTTGAAAGAGGGCGCCCTCACGCCGCTGGACACGGACACGCTGACGGCATGGCGTGAGTGCGTCCAGGCCGCGCGTCAGGATTTGCGCTTGCAGCAAGATTTATTGAGCCAATTACGGCACCACTGCCTGACCCAAGCTGAGCTGGGCAATGAGCCACCCCAAAGCTGATCGGTGGGGCACCTGCCCCTACAGGTTAGAATGAGAGGCTTGGCCCAAGGCCACCCTCTCTTCATTTCTGATTCAAATCCTATGAAAACCGCTCAAGAAATCCGCGTTGGCAACGTCATCATGCACGGCAAAGACCCCATGGTCGTGCTGCGTACCGAATACCAACGCGGCGGTCGTGGCTCGTCCACCGTGCGCATGAAACTCAAAAGCCTGATTGCCAACTTCGGTACCGAAGTGGTGTTCCGCGCCGACGACAAAATGGACCAGGTTATTCTGGACAAGAAAGATTGCACCTATTCGTACTTTGCCGACCCGATGTACGTTTGCATGGACGCAGACTACAACCAGTACGAAGTCGAAGCCACCAACATGGGCGATGCGCTGAACTACCTCGAAGATGGCATGGAACTCGAAGTGGTGTTCTACAACGAGAAAGCCATCTCCGTGGAACTGCCCACCACCGTGGTGCGCGAGATCACCTGGACCGAACCCGCGGTCAAAGGCGACACCTCTGGCAAAGTCCTGAAGCCCGCCAAAATCGCCACCGGCATGGAAGTGCCTGTGCCTTTGTTTGTGGACCAGGGCGACAAGATCGAAATCGACACCCGCACCGGCGAATACCGCAAGCGCGTCTAAAAGACACACGGTCCTGACCAAGAGGCTCCTGAGGGAGCCTTTTTCATGTCTGTCTCAGTCTGTCTTGCGACCAGTGCGCCCCCTCATTCATCCACAATCCAGCCATGCAATCCACACAAGACATCAAAGACTCGCCCCTGGCCGACGCCTGGGCCGAACTGCAAGCGCATGCGGCAGCGGGTGAGCCGCTGCAGCCCAACGCCTACCGCCTGGCCTTTGCCGACCCTGAATTTTTACTGCGCCGCGAAGCGCGAGGGATCCGCTTTCAGCTGGAAATGCTCAAGCCGGATTTGGACCAAACCGCGGCCGGGGTGGAACACACGGTGGTGGTGTTTGGCAGCGCCCGTTTTGTGTCACCAGAAACCGCACAAGCCGACATGGCGCGAGCCCAAAACAGCCAAGACCCCCAACTACGCCGCCGGGCCGAACAGGCGCACCGCGGTGCGGCTTACTACGAACAGGCGCGGGCTTTTGCCAGGCGGGTGTCAGAGGCCTGCAAAGACATGCCGCCGTCAGAGCGTTTGTACATTTGCACGGGTGGCGGCCCCGGCATCATGGAAGCGGCCAATCGCGGCGCGCACGATGTCGGCGCGCCCTCGGTGGCGCTGAACATCGCGCTGCCCCATGAGCAAGCCGCCAACCCGTATGTCACGCCGCACCTGAGCTTCAAGTTCCATTACTTTGCGCTGCGCAAAATGCACTTCATGATGCGCGCCAAGGCTTTGCTGGCTTTTCCGGGCGGCTTTGGCACCCTGGACGAGTTGTTTGAAATCTTGACCCTGGTGCAAACGCGCAAAGCCAAGCCGGTGCCGATCTTGCTGTTTGGCAGCGAGTACTGGACGCGGTTGGTGAACTTTCAGGTCTTGGTCGACGAAGGCACGATCACGCAGGAAGATTTGCAACTGTTCCACTATGTGAACGATGCCGAACAAGCCTGGGCAGTAATCCGCGATTTTTACCAACTCGGCAGCCCACCCGCAGCCTGAGCCGCCCGTCCGGGCGTTGTTCAGTGCGGGCCGGGGTGCGGACGCAAATGCCAAGCGGTGCGCGAACCGGCCCCGACCGCCAGGCCGACCACCCAAAACACCGGCCCGATCCCGGCCAGCGCACCGGCCGCGCCAAACAGCATGGGCATCAACACACTCGATGCGTTCACCGCCATCAGGCGCAGCCCCACCGCTTCACCCTGCCGATGGACGGGCGTGATTTGGTGCAGGGTGCTCATGATCATGGGCTGCACCACCCCCAATGTGAAACCCAGCAAAATCGAGCACACGCCCATGCTCCAAGGCGACTGGGTAAAGGGGTAGATCACAAAAATCACCGCCGTGATCGTCATCGCCAGGGTCAAAATGCGGTACTCATGCCAATGCCGGACCACCCTTGGCATGGCGATGCGCACCAAGGCGGCCGCTACCGCAAAAGCGCCCAGAATAAAACCAATCACCGAAGCGCTGATGCCCCGCTCATGGCCCAAGATGGGCACGACAAAGGTGTGCACATCCCAGCAGGATGAGAGCATCCAGTTGACCAGCAACAGGCGCTGCATCAAGGGCTCGCGCAGCAGATCGAACGCGCCATGGCGACCCGCATCAGGGTGCGGTGCGTCGATGGGCAATTCCGGCACCCGGCGGATACACCACCAAGTGACCCAGGGCAGCAGGCACATCAAAGCAAAGGCAGCGCGAAAACCGGTGGTGTCCGCCGCCACCTCGCCGGCATGGTCGATCAACAGCCCCGCCGCCATGGGCCCCATGAAGTTGGACACCGCAGGGCCGATCGACAACCAGCTGAACGACTCTTTCAATTCCGCAGGGTCACGGGCGGTGCGTCCGACATGGCGTTGCAAGGCAATCACGGCCAAGCCGGTGGCGCCGCCGGTCATCAGCGCACTCAAGCAGAGCACCGGAAAACTCGGCCAACAAGCCGCCAGACCGGCCCCCACACAGGCGATGCCGATGCCGCGGCGCATGGGTTTTTTCAAGCCATGGCGGTCGGTGTAGCGCCCGGCCGGAATCGCCATGAAGACCTGCGTCAAGGCAAACAGAGACAGCAACACGCCCACCGACAAAGCGCTGTGGCCGTCGCGCAATGCCAGCAAAGGCGTGGCCATGCGCATGCCGGTCATGCAGGCGTGCAAAAAAATCTGCCCGCCAATCAGCTTCAGCAAAGGCGGCTTCATCCTTCGCGCTCAGCCGCGTCCCAACCCGGGTCGCCGCTCGTCAAGGGCAACAAGGCCCCGGCCTGGGCTTCGGGCAAGGCATCGACCGTGCGCAGCGCGCGGTGCATGACATTGCTGCGGGTTTGGGCTTTGTCCAAGGTGTTGAGCACGGTTTGGGTTTGCTCTTTGACCTTGGCCAAGACGTCGCCAAACTTGCCGAACTCGGTTTTGACCGCGCCCAGCACCTGCCAGACCTCGCTGGAGCGTTTTTCCAGCGCCAGGGTGCGAAAGCCCATTTGCAGAGAGTTCAGCATGGCCATCAAGGTCGTCGGGCCGGACAGGGTGATGCGGTGGTCGCGCTGCAGCGACTCCATCAGACCCGGGCGCCGCAAGACCTCGGCATACAAGCCCTCGGTGGGCAAAAACATCACTGCAAAGTCGGTGGTGTGGGGCGGTGCCAGGTATTTCTCGGCAATGGACTTGGCCTCCAAGCGCACCCGCGCCTCCAGCGCTTTGCTGCACAACTCCACCTGCGCCACATCGGCACGGCTTTGCGCGTCCAGCAGACGCTCGTAGTCTTCGTTGGGAAACTTCGCATCGATCGGCAACCACACCGGCTGGCCATCGTCCGCTCGACCCGGCAAACGGATGGCGAAGTCCACCCGGTTCTTGCTGCCAGGCACCGTGGGGTGTTGCGCCGCGTACTGGTCCGGCGCGAGCACTTGTTCTAACAAGGAGGCCAGTTGCGCCTCGCCAAACATGCCGCGGGTTTTGACGTTGGTCAGCAGGTGTTTCAGGTCGCCCACGCCTTGCGCCAGCGTGTTCATCTCGCCCAGGCCTTTGTGCACTTGCTCCAGGCGATCCGCCACTTGTTTGAAGCTCTCGCCCAAGCGCGCCTGCAAAGTGGCTTGCAGTTTTTCGTCCACCGTTTGACGCATTTCGTCGAGTTTGCTGGTGTTGCTTTGCTGCAATTGCGCCAACTGGGTTTCCAGCGTGCCGCGCATCTCGCTCAACCGGCGGGCGTTGGCCTCAGACAGCATTTGCACCTGCTGGGTCAGCGTGTCCGACAGTGTTTTTTGCAACAAACCCAGTTGCTGCGCAAACGCATCGATCTGGCTGTTTTGCGTGCGTGTGGCCTCAGCGCTTTGCTGCACCAGGGTTTGCTGGAAGGTGGCCAAGGTTTGCATCACCTCTTGTCGGCCACCGCGCGCGGACTCGGTGATTTCGGTACGCAGTTCGCGCTCCAGGCGTTCGCTGCTCTGGGCAATGGCGTGCTGCAATTGCTGGTGTTGCTGAGCCTGTTGTTGTGCTTGTTGCTGCGCCTGTTGTTGCGCCTGTTGAAGTTGCTCCGCGCCCGGGTCTTGGCGCGGACGGGCCAACCACAGCAGGACCAACAACAGCGCGTTCAGACCGCCCAGGGCCAGCAGCACCCACATCGTCCAATCGGCCATCAACGGCGTCCCACCACGGTGTTGAGTGGCGTCAACGCTTTGCCCTGCGTCAGGTAGGCAATCAGGTTGTCAGCCGCCAACTGGGCCATGGCTTTGCGTGTGGAGATGGTGGCACTGGCGATGTGCGGCGTCAGCACCACATTCGGCACGGTGAGCAAGGCCGGGTTCAATGCGGGCTCGCCCTCAAACACGTCCAGCCCGGCGCCGGCGATGCGCCGGTCCTTCAAGGCTTGGGCCAGGGCGGCATCGTCCACAATGCCGCCGCGTGCGATGTTCACCAAGGTGGCGGTGGGCTTCATCAGCGCCAGCTCGGCCGCGCCGATGGTGTGGTGCGACTCGGCGCTGTAGGGCACGACCAGCATCACATGGTCTGCGGTTTGCAGCAACTCTTGTTTAGAGACATAGCGCGCACCGCATTGCGCCTCCAACTCAGGACTCAAATGCGAGCGATTGTGGTACAGCACCTGCATGCCAAAACCGTGCGCCGCACGCCGTGCAATGCCTTGGCCGATGCGGCCCATGCCGATGATGCCCAGCGTCGAGCCATGCACCTCGGCCCCGGCAAACATGTCGTAACGCCAGTTCTTCCACAAGCCAGCGCGCAGATAGTGTTCGCTCTCGGTGATGCGGCGGGCCGTGGCCATGAGCAAGGCAAAGCCAAAGTCGGCGGTGGTCTCCGTCAACACGTCCGGCGTGTTGGTGGCCTGCACACCGGCGGCGGTCATGGCGGGTACATCAAAATTGTTGAAGCCCACCGCCATGTTGGCCACCACTTTCAAGTCGGGGCAGGCGGCCAATAAAGCCGTGTCAATGCGCTCGGTGCCGGTGGTGATGGCACCGGCCTGCCCTTGCAATTGGGCGATCAACTCGGCCGGGGTAAACAAGGCATCGACTTGGTTATCGATCACTTCAAAATGCAGGCGCAAGCTGTCCAAGACTTCTTCAAAAACGGGGCGGCCTACAAAAACGGAGGGCTTCATCTCAATTCTCTTTTCAAGGTTTCAGTCGGTCATTTGCAGTTTGCGCGCCCACCAAGGCGTCACTGCAGGCAACAGGGTCAAAGTCCAGATCACCACCCAGGCCGTCAACGACATGAGTTGTGTCATTTCGGGAAACTGCGCCACCGTGATCACCGCCAGCACCACCGGTATCACGCCGGTTTCGCGCACGGCGCACAAGAACAACTTCTCTTTCAGGCTGACCGATGTCGGTGCCAGCGCAATCATCACCGCCAAAGGGCGCGCCAGCAGTATGAAAAGGAGAGAAATGAGCAAGCCCAGACCCAGGGTGTCAGTCAGGTCCGCCAAGGATACAAATGGTCCGACCATCATGAAAATCGTGGGCTTGGCCACGCTTTCAATTTTGGACTCCATGTTGTGCAGCAAAGTTTTGAACTCGGGCGCGCTGTGGTTGAAGTTGCCCAGCAAGCCCACAATGAACGCGGCCAAAAAGCCATTGCCATGCAGGGCCTGCGCCAGCACAAAAGTCATGAGCGGCACCACCAAAACCACCGCAAAGTCGTAACTGTGCTCAACCTGCTCGGTGGCAAAGCGCTGCGCCTTGTAGCGCTCAAACACAGCCACCCCAAACCAGCCGATCACCCCAGCCAGCGTGCCCATCACAAATTGCTGGCCCAATTGCCAAGCGTTGTCGGCACTCAGCAGCCCCTGGGTCAGTCCACCCCAGCTGTCTAGCGAGGCGCCTGCCAGCACCATGCCCACCACAGCGGCGGTAAAGATGGCTCCCACCGCATCGTTCAAAGCGCTTTCCGCCACCGCCAGATCGGCCACGCGCTGGTACTGGGGCTTGAAGATCAGTTGCTTGAACGTGGGAATCAGGGCCGCAGGATCGGTCGAGCCCAAGATGGCCGACAAAAGGGCTGCAGTTTTGCCATCCATACCCAAAAGCCGCAGCAGGCCAAACATGATGGCGAAAGTGAGCAGATAACCCAGCACCGCAATCATGAGCGTGGGGAAGGCGATTTTCAAAAAATCCTTGCGCTCGATCTCATCCCCACCCGATTTCAAAATGATGGCCGCCAAGGCCGTGCACACCACCACCGACAAGGTCAGCGCCGTGGCCAAAGGGGCCAAGGCGTCGTGCAACACAATGCCCACCAGCAATTGCAGGGTGAAGCTGGGAAACACCGTGCCTTCAGCCGCCTTGCTGCTGGCCCAGCCAAACACCAGAAACAAACTCAGGCACCACAGCGAGGTGGCAATGGCCGACTCGATGCCGCCCACCTGTCCCAGATGGTTCAGCAGCAACGAAGACAAAGCATTCACCCCCGCCGCCAGCCCCAGCAACACAGCGATGTTCCAATAGTTGCGCATCGGTGTCAGGCGGTTTGTTCAATATCAAATACCTGACGCAAGTAGGCCAGGTATTTTTCGTCATCGCACATGCCTTTGCCCGGCGAGTCAGACAGCTTGGCCACCGGTTGGCCGTTGCAGCGCGTCATTTTGATGACGATTTGCAGCGGCTCGCAGCCCAGGTCGTTGGTCAAGTTGGTGCCAATGCCGAAAGCCAATTGGCAGCGGCCATTGAACTGACGGAACAACTCGATGGTGCGCGGCACGGTCAGGCCGTCGCTGAAAATCAGGGTTTTGGTGCGGGGGTCCACCCGGTTGTTGCTGTAGTGCGCGATCATCCGCTCGCCCCAGGCGAACGGGTCGCCGCTGTCGTGGCGCGCGCCGTCAAAGAGCTTGCAGAAATACAAATCAAAGTCACGCAAAAACGCGTTAAAGCCGTACACGTCGCTCAGCGCGATACCCAGGTCCCCCCGGTATTCGCGCGCCCAGGATTCGAAGGCAAACACCTGGCTGTCGCGCAAACGCGGCCCCAGCGCCTGCGCGGCTTGCAGATACTCGTGCGCCATGGTGCCCAGCGGCGTCAGGCCAAGCAGATAAGCGAAATACACATTGCTGGTGCCCGCCAGTTGTCCAGAAGCACCGGCGCCCAAACGCCCCGCCAAGACGCGCAGCACCTCTTCGTGCCAGGCGCGTGAGAAGCGACGGCGCGTACCGTAATCGGCGATTTTGAGTGTCTCCAGACCTTCGCCCTGCAACTGGGCGATTTTGGTCTCGAGCCGTTGGCGGCCCCCCAGCAGGTCGGGTACTTTTTGGGTGTTGCGAAAGTACACCTCGTTGACGATGGCCAGCACCGGGATCTCAAATAAAATGGTGTGCAGCCAGGGCCCGCGAATTGTGATCTCCAGTTCCCCCGAGGGTTGCGGGGTGACTTGGACGCATTTTTCGTTCAGCTTGAACAGGCCCAGAAAATCAACAAAGTCGCTTTTGATGAAGCGCAGCGAGCGCAGGTAGCGCAGCTCAGACTCTTTGAAAGTCAGACTGCACAAGGATTTGATTTCGTTGCGGATTTCGTCGGCGTGGGGCGCCAGATCGATCCCCGGATTACGGCACTTGAACCGGTACTCCACCTGCGCACCCGGGAACTGATGCAAGACCACCTGCATCATGGTGAACTTGTAGAGGTCGGTGTCCAGCAAACTGGTAATGATCATGGGCTGTAGAGGGGCAGTTTGAATGAGTGTAAGGCAAGACCTGACCCCCGGCCCCCCGGGGGTTGCAGCGAATAATCAGGGCCCGCTCAGGCCACCCAGTGGGTGAAGGACAGCGGGTCGACCCGGGTGGTTTGGAAGGTGTTGACCAGCGCCGACTCGTCGGCATAACCCAGCGCCATGCCGCACACCAGCATGTGATTTTCAGCCGCCCCGATGTGCGGCAGGATGATTTTGGAGAAGTGGTTCCACGCGGCTTGCGGGCAGGTGTGCAGGCCACGGGCTCTGGCGGCCACCATGATGCTCTGCAAGAACATGCCAAAGTCGAGCAAGCTGCCGCGCCCCATGACGCGTTCGATGGTGAACATCAAGCCAATGGGGGCGTCAAAAAATTTGTAATTGCGCTGGTGCTGCGCATGCATTTTGTCTTTCTCGCCCTTGCCGATACCCAGCACGCTGTACAAGCCAAAACCGCATTCGCGGCGGCGGTCGATGTAGGGACTGACCCATTGGGTCGGGTAATAGTCGTAAGACTCGGCGTAATCGTTCGCCAAGGCGGGGTTGGCCGCCAGGGCATCATGCGCCGCACAGACCTTGGCCACCAAGGCATCGCGCGTCGGGCCTTGCAGCACATACACATTCCAGGGCTGGGTGTTGGTGCCGCTGGGCGCGCGTGCGGCCACGCGCAGCAGATCCTCCAGCACCTCACGCTCCACGGCACGCGGCAAAAAGGCACGCGCGGAAAATCGGCTTTCAATGGCCGCGTCCACGCTGGCCGGGTCGGCAATGCGGGTACTGACTTGGGGTGTTTTCAGGGCGGCATTCATGGGTTTGTTCCTTTGAGGGTTTCCAAAACGGTTTGAAATTCGGCGGCCAGGGGCACGGGGCGGCGGCTGTGGCGGTCCACATAGACATGCACAAAATGCCCGCGCGCAGCGGTCATCGGCTCGCCTTGGGCAAACAAGCCAACCTCGTAGCGCACGCTCGAGGTGCCCTGGTGCGCGACGCGAATACCGGCCTCGATGGTTTGCGGAAAGGCCAGCGGGGCAAAGTAATTGCACTGGGTCTCGACCACCAGACCGATGCTGGCGCCGTGGTGGATGTCGAGCACGCCTTGATCGATCAGGTAAGCGTTGACGGCGGTATCGAACCAGCTGTAGTACACGACGTTGTTCACGTGGCCATAGGCATCGTTGTCCATCCACCGGGTGGTGATGGTGCGAAACACCGGAAAGGCCGAACGTGGCAGGGCTTGTGGCTTGGGAGCCGCCGTTGGAGCAGGATTAGAAGAACTCATGGGCGTTGATTTTGCCAGCGTTGCCCCCAACGTTCCCAATAGGCCTGCGCCACCGTCCAGGTATGGACTTGCACTTGCACGGTGGACTCGATGTCATGGCCGTACCCCCCCGCCATGCACAAGACCAACGGGATGCGGCGCTGCCAGGCCCAGTCCATCACGGCCCGGTCGCGCGCGATCAAGCCGTCGTAGCTCAGTTTCAAGCGGCCCAGCCGGTCGCCTTCGTGCGGATCGGCCCCCGCCAGGTAGATGATGAGTTCGGCATCAAAGCGGTCGCCCAGGGTTTGCAGGGCTTGATGCAGTGCCTCCAAATAAGGCTCGTCTGGGGTGCCGTCCGGCAAGTCCACGTCCAGATCGCCGGGCACCTTGCGAAAGGGAAAGTTCTTTGCACCGTGCAGGGACAGGGTGAACACGCTCGGGTCTTGCGCAAATATTTGCGCCGTGCCGTTGCCTTGGTGCACATCCAAATCGATCACCGCGACCTGCAACACCCGCTTGGTCTGGCGAAAGCGCTCAGCTTGCATCAGGCGCGCGGCCACGGCCGCGTCGTTGAAAACACAAAAGCCACCGCCCTGCGCCACGCCCGCATGGTGAGTGCCCCCGGCCAAATTGCCTGCCACGCCCTCGCTGAGCGCGACCCGGGCGGCGGCGATGGTCGCTCCGGCCGAGCGCCTGGAACGGGCCACCATGGCCTCGCTCCAGGGAAAACCAATTTCGCGTTGCATCTGCGCCGACAAGGTGCCGGTTTGCACGGCCTGGATGTACGCGGGGTCGTGGGCCAAGGCCAACTCGCCGTCCGTAGCAGCAGGGGCTGGCTGCATTTGTAAGCCAGGCAACTCATGCGCCAAGCGCTCCCGCAAGCGGCTGTATTTGCGCATGGGAAAGCGATGCCCCTCGGGCAGAGGGAGCACAAAATGGTTCGCGTAAAAAGCCTGCATCGCACGCATTGGAACATTTTAGAAAAGCCACTCTAATTTGCTGCAATGCAACAAAAAATGCTTGTTTTCCTTTTCTGAGTCCGTAAAATTCGACCCATGCTGCACTGCAACATGCTTTACCGGCCTCGGCCAGTTACAGCGCGGATGTTGAAAACCTTTTTTTAATTTTGGAGATTCTCATGATGACTGCTGAACAACTGATGGCCTCGCACAAAGCCAACGTTGAAACCCTGTTTGGTTTGACCAACAAAGCCTTTGAAGGCGTTGAAAAATTGGTGGAATTGAACCTGACTGCCGCCAAGGCCGCTTTGAGCGAATCGGCTCAAAACACCCAAGCCACTTTGAGCGTGAAAGACGCCCAAGAGCTGATGTCTCTGCAAGCAGCCCTGTTCCAGCCTTTGGCCGAAAAAACAGCCGCTTACAGCCGTCACCTGTATGAAATTTCCACAGGCACCAGCAGCGAATTTGCCAAAGCCTTCGAAGCCCAAGCCAAAGGCGCACAAAAGCAATTCACCAGCTTGATGGACAGCACTTTGGCCAACGCCCCTGCCGGTTCCGAGTCTGCCGTGGCGGTCATGAAAAACGCCGTGTCTGCTGCCAGCACCGCTTTCGAGTCCGTGCAAAAAGCCGTCAAGCAAGCCACCGACATGGCCGAAGCCAACTTCAACGCCGTGACCACACAGGCCACAGCCGCTGTGAAAGCACCTGCTAAAAAGCGTTGATTCACTTTTCAGTTGTCTCCTCGGGTCCTTTCGACATCAACCGCTGATTCAAGGATTCCTTCAGGGCTGATCGCCAGATCAGCCCTTTTTTTATGCCCGGGCGAAGACCCGCCGCTCAGCGCCCCGCTTCAAATTGCGCGAGCAATTCACGCAAGCGCGGAATGAGTTTTTGCATGGCCGCATGGCCGGCTTCGATGGAGCGACGGCGCGCGGTAAAGTCCGCACTTTTCACCCCGGTCAGCGCCGGACGGACCACCAAATTGGCGTCTTTCAGGCCGTAGTGGTTGATGCTTTTGCCCATGATGGTGAAGGTCTGCATCAAAATTTGAAACGTGTCGGTGGCGGCGTTGCCTTCCGGGTCGCTGGAAATGTCCACCGCGATGACGAAATTCGCGCCCATCTCGCGCGCCTGATGCACCGGCACGGGGGCCACCAAACCGCCATCCACGTATTCGCGGTTGCCCAGTCGAACCGGTTGAAACACGCCGGGCACGGCGCTGGAGGCGCGCACTGCCGTGCCCGTGCTGCCTCGGCGAAACAGCATGGGTTCGCCACTTTGCAGGTCGGTGGCCACAATGCCCAAAGGGATCTTCATTTGCTCAATCGGCAAGCCACCCACTTGGGTGTGCACGTAGCGCGCCAGCGCTTCGCCACGCAAAGCGCCCCGGTTCAGGATCGGAATCATCCAGTCGGTGATTTCCGCCTCCTCCATGCTGTCGGCCACTTTTTTCAGCTGCGCGCTGTTTTTGCCGCTGGCATACAAAGCGGCGACCAAACTGCCGGCCGATGTACCCGCCACCAGCTCAGGCCGAATACCGGCCTCCTCCAGCGCCTGGATCACGCCCACATGGGCAAAGCCACGCGCCGCACCGCCCCCCAAGGCCAAACCGATGCGCGCCACTTTCTTTTCTTGAACAGGCACAGGCAAGGAGACCCCCGCCCCCGTGTTGGGCAAGCTCACGCTGGCGGGTGGCTGTTGCGGCTGCTGCGGCTGCTGCGGCGTCTGCGGCAGGGGTGGCACGCTTTGCGGCACCTGTGCACAGCCGACCAAAAATACGGCCACCAGCAGGGCCCAGACCCGGCCTGCGCCACGTGATGTCAGTGAATTCATGAAAGGGATGGGAGTAAAAAAGTCGTTCTCAGGACCCGCCGCAATCGGCGTTGTCGCAATGACCACAGGCGGCATCAGCACGTCGGCGCGCACGCCAGCGCCGGACTAAAAAAGTGCAGGCCCAGCCCACAATCACAGCGACGGCGAGTATATCGAACCAGGCCATTCAAGCGCTCCAATGCAGGGTGATGCGGTAGGTCGCCCAAGAGGCGGCATAGGCCAAGCTGAACAAGTACAGCGCCATCAGCGCCGGGGCGCGCCAGCCGCCCAGCTCACGCCGCACCGTGGCCAAGGTGGCCATGCATTGCGGGGCAAACACATACCAGACCAGCAGCGACAAACCGGTGGCCAAAGACCACTCCGAAGCGATTATGGGCGACAAGGCCACCCCCACCGCGTCACCGCTGTGCGACAAGGCGTAGACCGTGCCCAAAGCACTGACCGCGACTTCGCGCGCCGCCAAACCGGGAATCAGGGCCACCGCAATTTGCCAATTGAAGCCAATCGGTTCAAACACCACGGCCAGGGCTTTGCCAATGCGCCCGGCCAGGCTGTATTCAATGGCGCTGCCAATGGCATCGGGGGGTGCCACCGGGAAGCTGGACAAGAACCACAGCACCACCGTCAGGGCCAAAATGAGGCCGCCCACGTTGCGTAAAAAAATCTGCGCGCGTTGCCACACGCCCAAGGCCACGTCGCGCAGCCGGGGCCAGTGGTAGTCGGGCAATTCCATCATCAGTTGCGCCGCCGGGCCACTGCCGCGCCACAACTTGATCACCGTGGCCACGCCAATCGCCGACACAATGCCCAGCAGGTACAAGCCCAGCAGCACCAAGCCTTGCAACTGCAAGCCTGGGCCCACCGACACCGCGGGAATAAAGGCACCGATCAACAAGGCATACACCGGCAGCCGGGCCGAGCAGGTCATCAGTGGCGCGATCATGATGGTCACCCAACGGTCGCGCCGACTGGCAATGGTGCGCGTGGCCATGATGCCCGGAATGGCACAGGCAAAACTCGACAGCAACGGAATGAAGGAGCGACCCGACAGGCCGATGCTGCCCATCATGCGGTCCAGCAGCAAGGCCGCGCGCGGCAGGTAGCCCGATTCTTCGAGCACCAAAATGAAAAAGAACAGAATCAAAATCTGCGGCAAAAAGACCAACACACTGCCCACCCCGGCCAAGATGCCATCGATCAGCAGGCTTTTGAGCAACCCGTCCGGCAGCTGCTGCGCCAACGCTTCTGACAATGCACTCACAGCGTATTTGATGGCCTCCATCGGCATTTGCGCACCCGCGAACACCGCCTGAAAAATCAGAAACAGCAGCACCACCAAGGTCAGGCTGCCCCACACGGGATGCAACAGCACACGGTCCAGTTGCAACGACCAGGTATCGATGGGTTCGTCGGACTCCAAACCCGCTTCGGTCATCCAGTGTTGGGCTTGTTCATCGTCGTTGCGCAGGGCCGATGAAGGCGATTCGGCTGGGACTTGCCACACCTTGGGCTGATCCAACAAGGCCTTGAGCTCGTCCAGGCCCTGGGCCTGCACTGCGACGGTGGCCACCAAGGGGAAATCGAGCGCCTGCGCCAGTCGCGGCAAATCGAGCTTTAAACCATGGGCTTGGGCACTGTCGATGCGGTTCAACACCACGAGCAAGGGCAAGCCCAAGCCTTTCAGCGAGGCCAGCAAACGCAGGCTGCGGCGCAAACGGGTGGCATCGAGCACGGCCACCACCAGGTCGGGCGCACGCTCTTGCAGGCTTTGCCCGCGCACCACTTGGCAAGCCACCGTTTCGTCTTCGGCCCCAGGATTCAGGCTGTATGTCCCGGGCAGGTCCAGCACGGTGATGCTTTTGCCCTGGCCAGTTTTCATGAGTCCGCGTTTCAGTTCCACCGTCACACCGGCGTAGTTGGCGACTTTTTGCTGGCTGCCGGTCAGGCGGTTGAAGAGCGAGGACTTACCGCAATTGGGGTTGCCCACCAAGGCGATCCGGCGCTGGGCCAAACCGCTCACGTCCAGGGTGTGCGTGCTCATGGCACCAGCTCAATGCAAGCCGCTTCACTTTCACGCAGTGCAAAGGTGGCATTGCCCACCTGCACCACCAGCGCGCCGTGCTGCCACCAAGAGCGTCGCAACACGCAGACCCGCTCTTGCGGAACAAAGCCCAAATCCATCAAACGACGGGCCAACTCGCCCGTGCCTGCGCCTTCAGTCTTGACACTGAAAATGCGCCGCCATGTGAGCGGCTGCAGGTTGTTGAGGGTCGGCGTGGACATGGCACCTAAATGAGAATAGTTCTCATTGTAGACCCGGGATGGACATCGGCTTGGAGGTCCACCATAATTGACGTTTACGTTAACGTCAATCTGCGGAGTATTTCATGGACATTCAAGGCAAGGTATTCATCGTCACCGGCGGCGCTTCGGGTCTGGGTGAAGGCACAGCGCGCATGCTGGCGGCCCACGGCGGCAAGGTGGTGATCGCGGACATGCAGGTCGAAAAAGGCGAGGCGGTGGCCAAGGAAATCGGCGGTGCCTTTGTGAAATGCGATGTGAGCAACGAAGCCGACGGCCAAGCCGTGGTGGCCCAAGCCGTGTCCATGGGCAAATTGATGGGTTTGGTCAACTGCGCGGGCATCGCCCCGGCGGAAAAAACCGTGGGCAAAAGTGGCCCGCACACCCTGAGCACGTACACCAAGACCATCATGGTCAACCTGGTGGGCAGCTTCAACATGATCCGTCTGGCCGCTGACGCCATGAGCCACAACGAACCCGAAGCCACGGGCGAGCGGGGTGTGTTGATTTCCACCGCCAGCGTGGCCGCCTACGACGGCCAAATCGGCCAAGCAGCTTACGCCGCGTCCAAGGGCGGCGTGGTCGGCATGACCCTGCCGATTGCCCGTGACCTGGCGCGCAATGGCATCCGCAACATGACGATTGCCCCCGGCATTTTTGGCACGCCCATGGTGTTTGGCATGCCTCAGGCGGTGCAAGATGCCTTGAGCGCCAGCGTGCCTTTCCCCAGCCGCTTGGGCACGCCACAAGACTACGCCAAGCTGGCCAAGCACATCATTGAAAACGACATGCTCAACGGCGAAGTGATCCGCTTGGACGGCGCGATCCGTTTGGCTCCGAAATAAGCCGCCCCTCGCCCCCACTGCACAGGCCCCATGGGCCTGTGCGCGTTTTGGCGCTAGCATGGCAGCTTCGCAGGAGCCCCATGAAAACCCGCCTGATCTGTTCCTTGGTTCTGAGCACTGGCCTGAGCATTGGCCTGAGCGGCTGCGCCAGCCCCCCTCCCACTTCCCCTCCCACCACCCCCTCCATACCCCCCGCTCCCGAAGTCGCCACCGGCTTCACGCCCAAACCCGGCTGGACGTTTCAAAAGCAGGCCGTGGCGGCGGCCAACCCTTTGGCTGCAGCGGCGGGCCATCAGATACTGACTGCCGGTGGTTCGGCGCTGGACGCGGCGATTGCCGCGCAACTGGTGCTGGGCCTGGTCGAGCCCCAGTCCAGCGGCATTGGCGGCGGGGCCCTGCTCATGCACTTTGACGGTCACCAAGTCAGCGCGTTTGACGGACGCGAAACCGCCCCCCAAAGCGCCTCCCCCGATCTGTTCCTGGGGCCCAACGGTCAGCCCCTGCCGTTTGAAGAGGCTGTGCTCAGCGGGCGCGCGGTGGGCGTGCCGGGCGCCGTGCGCATGCTCGAAGCCGCGCACCGGCAGCATGGAGTGCTGCCTTGGGCGCGTCTCTTTGAACCCGCCATGAGGTTGGCCGAACAAGGCTTTGCCGTCAGCCCGCGTTTGCATGGGCTGCTTAACGCGGACCCGCACCTGAAAAAAGACCCGCTCGCGGCGCGCTTTTTTTACGATGCGCAAGGCCAGGCCTGGCCGGTTGGCCATGTGCTGCGCAACCCCGAATACGCGCATGTGCTGCGCCGCCTGGCCCAAGAGGGCTCAGCTGCGCTGCACGAAGGCGCGGTGGCCCAAGCCATTGTTCAGCGCACCCAAGGTTTACCCAGACCGGGCGGCCTGAGCTTGCAAGACCTGCGCGGCTACCAAGCTCGACAGCGTGACCCCTTGTGCTTTGACCACCTGGCGCGTGCGCGGGCGTACCGCATTTGCGGCTTTCCACCGCCCTCGTCAGGCACCATCGCCCTGGGGCAGATTCTGGGCTTGCTGTCGAACACCCGCGCCGAGGGGCCAGAGCTGCAAGACAGCCTGCCCTCACCCGACTTTGTCCACCGCTACGCCGAGGCCTCGCGCCTGGCCTTTGCCGACCGCGCACTGTATGTGGCAGACCCGGACTTTGTTGCGCCCCCGTCCGGCCGCTGGGGCAGCCTGTTGGCGCCGAACTATCTGAAAACGCGCAGCCAGTTGATCGGGCCCCAGGCCATGAAGGATGCCCCTGCCGGTGAACCCGGTGGCAGCAGCGCCCGCTGGGGCCCCATGCCGGACCAAGCCGAATACGGCACCAGCCACATCAGCGTGGTCGATGCACAAGGCCGCGCCGTGGCCATGACCACCACCATCGAGGCAGCCTTTGGCTCGCGCCGCATGGTCACGACCGATGCCTCGCGGCCCGGTGGTTTCTTGCTGAACAACCAGTTGACCGACTTCAGCTTCATACCCGCCGATGCGCAGGGCCGCGCGGTGGCCAACCGGGTCGAACCCGGCAAACGCCCGCGTTCGTCCATGTCCCCTGTGCTGGTGTTTGACCGCGCCAGCGACGAACTGCTGATGACGGGTGGCAGCCCGGGCGGCGCGGTGATCATTCACTACACCACCAAGCTGCTCTATGGCAGCTTGCATTGGGGCTTGAATGTGCAGCAGGCCATTGACCTGCCTAACTTTGCCGTATTGAACGGCCCCCTGCTGCTGGAGCGCCAGCGCTTTCCCAGCCGCACTCGGCAAGCCCTGGAGGCGCGCGGCCACGGGGTGGTGGAAACCGATTTGACCAGCGGACTGCAGGCGATTGAGAAAACCGCCGCCGGCTGGTTCGGCGGTGCCGACCCGCGCCGCGAGGGCATGGTGCGGGGCGACTGAGCCGGCGTGAAAGATCAGTAAGCCTGACCCAACTGGCTCAGGATGTGCGGGTTCTCCAGCGTGCTGGTGTCTTGGGTGATGGCTTCACCCTTGGCCAGTGAACGCAGCAGGCGGCGCATGATCTTGCCAGAGCGGGTCTTGGGCAGGTTCTCGCCAAAGCGGATGTCTTTGGGCTTGGCGATGGGGCCGATCTCTTTGGCAATGTGGTCGCGCAGTTGCTTGGCGATCGCTTTGCCCTCGTCCGTGTTGGGCAAGGCGCGCTTGAGCACCACAAAGGCGCAAATGGCTTCGCCGGTGGTGTCGTCGGGACGGCCGACCACGGCGGCTTCGGCCACCAACTCGGTGCAGCTGACCAAGGCCGATTCGATCTCCATCGTGCCCATGCGGTGACCGGAGACGTTCAAGACATCGTCAATGCGGCCGGTGATGGTGAAGTAGCCCGTCTTCTCGTCACGGATTGCACCGTCGCCCGCCAGGTAGTACTTGCCCTTGAAGTCTTCAGGGTAGTAGCTCTTCTTGAAGCGCTCAGGGTCGCCCCAGATGTTGCGGATCATCGAAGGCCATGGGCGCTTGACCACCAAGATGCCGCCTTGGCCGTTGGGCATGTCGTCACCGGTCTCGCTGACGATGGCCGCCTGGATGCCGGGGAACGGCAGGGTGCAGGAGCCAGGGACCATGGGGGTCACGCCGGGCAGCGGAGTGATCATGTGGCCACCGGTTTCGGTTTGCCAGAAGGTGTCCACGATCGGGCAGCGGCTGCCGCCCACGTGTTGGTAGTACCACTCCCAGGCGGCCGGATTGATCGGCTCGCCCACCGAGCCCAGCAAGCGCAGGCTGGACAGGTCATAGCTCTTGGGGTGCACTGCGTCGTTGGCCTCGGCGGCCTTGATCAGGGAACGGATGGCGGTCGGCGCGGTGTAGAAAATCGAGACCTTGTGGTCTTGGATCATCTTCCAGAAACGACCAGCATCGGGGTAAGTGGGCACGCCTTCGAACACGATCTCGGTGCCGCCCAAGGCCAACGGGCCATAGGTGATGTAGGTGTGGCCGGTGACCCAGCCGATGTCGGCCGTGCACCAGAACACATCGTCTTGTTTCAGATCGAAGGTCCACTTCGTGGTCAAAGCCGCGTGCAGCAAATAGCCGCCGGTGCTGTGTTGCACGCCTTTGGGTTTGCCCGTGGAGCCGGAGGTGTAAAGCAAAAACAGCGGATGCTCGGCCCCCACCCACTCAGGCTCACAGGTGGTGGCTTGTTGGTCGGCCAACGCCTGCATCCACACATCGCGACCGGCGGTCATGGCGATATCGGCACCCGAGCGTTTGACGACCAGCACATTCTTGATGCTGTCGCAGCCGCCCAAGGCCAGCGCATCGTCGACGATGGATTTGAGTGGGAGTTGTTTGCCACCACGCACTTGGTGATCGGCGGTGATCACCGCGACGGCGCCGGTGTCTTCAATGCGGTCGCGCAGCGACTGGGCGGAGAAACCACCGAACACCACCGAGTGGGTCGCGCCAATGCGGGCGCAGGCCTGCATGGCGGCCACGCCGTCGATGGACATGGAAATGTAGATGACCACGCGGTCACCTTTTTGGATGCCCAAGCTTTTCAGCGCGTTGGCGTATTGGCAGGTTTTGGCCAACAGCTGGCTGTAGGTGATCTTGGTGACTTCGCCGCCGTCGGCTTCAAAAATCAGGGCGGTCTTGTCGCCCAAGCCCTTTTCAATGTTGCGGTCCAGGCAGTTGTAAGACGCATTCAGGGTGCCATCTTCAAACCACTTGAAGAAAGGCGCATTCGACTCGTCCAGCACCTTGGTGAACGGGGTCTTCCAAGTGATAAATTCTTTCGCCAAACGGCCCCAATAACCTTGGTAATCGGTCTCGGCTTCTTTGCATAAGGCCTCATAGGCCGCCATGCCCGACACATGGGCTTTTTGCACAAACGCAGGACTGGGGTTGTAGATGGCGCTCATAAAGTTGTCTCCTGAAATGCTGACGCGTGAAATTGGGCTCAAATGTCGGCGCTGGCTCTTACAAAGTACTGACTGACATCAAGCTTGCAGCCCAAGCCCCTGTCCAGCCTCTAAAATCAGCCTGGCTGCCTGTTCTTCGGTTGCCTTTTTTGGACCCTCACCATGCCTGATTCCCCGCCACCCAAGCCGCCCAAGCCGCCCGCTTTGCGCCCCTTGCCCAGCCTGATTTTTGCCAGCCGCTGGTTGCAGTTGCCGCTGTACCTGGGCCTGATTGCCGCGCAGGCGGTCTATGTCTACCATTTTTGGGTCGAATTGGTCCATTTGCTGGAGGCGGCGTTTGGCAATACCCATGCTTTGCAAGCCCTCATCACCAGCATCGGCTACAAATCGGACACCACCGTCACGCATCTGAATGAAACCATCATCATGCTGGTGGTGCTGGCCTTGATCGATGTGGTCATGATCTCCAACCTGCTGATCATGGTGATCGTCGGCGGCTACGAAACCTTTGTCTCGCGCATGAACCTGGAAGACCATCCGGACCAGCCGGAATGGCTGGACCATGTCAACGCGTCGGTGCTGAAAGTCAAACTCGGCACCGCCATCATCGGTATCAGCTCCATCCATTTGCTCAAGACCTTCATCAATGCCGCCAACTACGATGAAAAAGTGCTGCTTTGGCAAACGCTCATCCACATCACTTTCTTGCTCAGTGCCATGGCCATTGCCTACACCGACCGCTTGATGTCACACCGCCCCGGCGGGCACTGAGCCACTCCGCTTTATTGTTTTCAACTTGGACGACCTCGCATGACCACCCTCATCAAACAAGAAGACCTGATCGAATCGATTGCCGCCTCGCTGCAGTACATCAGCTATTACCACCCGGCTGACTTTATTTCGCACCTGGCCTCGGCCTACGCCCGGGAGCAAAGCCCGGCGGCCAAGGATGCGATCGCACAAATACTCACCAACAGCAAAATGAGCGCCATCGGTCATCGCCCAATCTGCCAGGACACCGGCATCGTCAACGTGTTCTTGAAAGTCGGCATGGATGTGAAGTTCGACGGCTTTTCTGGCAGCCTGGAAGACGCGGTCAACGAAGGCGTGCGCCGGGGCTACAACTACGCCGACAACATGCTGCGCGCCTCGGTGGTGGACGATCCGCAATTCGCCCGCAAAAACACCAAAGACAACACGCCGGCTGTGATCTTCACGCAGATCGTGCCCGGCAACAAAGTCGATGTGACTGTGGCGGCCAAAGGCGGCGGCAGCGAAAATAAATCCAAGATGTACATGCTCAACCCCAGCGACAGCGTGGTCGACTGGGTTTTGAAAACCGTGCCCACCATGGGCGCGGGCTGGTGCCCGCCCGGCATGCTGGGCATTGGCATTGGCGGCACCGCAGAAAAAGCCGTGCTGATGGCCAAGGAAAGCCTGATGGACGACCTGGACATGTACCAGTTGCTGGAAAAATCCTGCAAAGGCGACAAGCTGACACAGGTCGAAGAATTGCGCCTGGAGCTGTACCACAAGGTCAACGCACTGGGCATTGGCGCGCAAGGCCTGGGCGGCCTGACCACGGTGCTGGACGTGAAGATCAAGATGTACCCCACGCATGCGGCCAGCAAGCCAATTGCCATGATCCCCAACTGCGCCGCCACGCGCCACGCGCATTTTGTGCTGGACGGCTCAGGCCCTGTGTACCTGGACGCCCCGTCACTCGACCTGTGGCCCGATGTGAACTGGACACCCGACACGCAAAAGAGCAAGCGCGTCGACCTCAACACGCTGACCAAAGAAGAAGTCGCCAGCTGGAAGCCCGGCCAAACCATTTTGCTCAACGGCAAGATGTTGACCGGCCGTGATGCCGCGCACAAGCGCATCCAGGACATGCTGGCCAAGGGCGAGAAGTTGCCGGTGGACTTCACCAACCGCGTCATTTACTACGTCGGCCCGGTGGACCCGGTGGCTGGCGAAGCGGTAGGCCCCGCCGGCCCGACCACCGCCACGCGCATGGACAAATTCACCGAGATGATGCTGGCGCAAACCGGCCTGATCTCGATGGTCGGCAAGGCCGAACGCGGCCCGACCGCGATCGAAGCCATCAAAAAGCACAAATCGGCCTACCTGATGGCCGTGGGCGGCGCCGCCTACCTGGTGTCCAAAGCCATCAAGCATGCCGAAGTGGTGGGCTTTGCCGATCTGGGCATGGAAGCCATTTACGAGTTCGACGTGGTCGACATGCCGGTCACCGTGGCGGTGGACTCGGGTGGCACCAGCGCCCACATCACCGGCCCGGCCGAGTGGGAAAAGCGCATTGCCACCGGCGAATTCAAAGGCATCACCGTCGCCTCGGCCTAAAGCACGATGCACCTCACGGCAGTCGCCCCCATTGGCGTTTTTGACAGCGGCATTGGGGGCCTGAGCGTGTTACAGGCCTTGCAGGCCGAATTGCCGCACGAGCGGTTTGTCTACCTGGCCGACAGCGCGCATGCCCCCTACGGCGAACGGGGCGATGCCTTTGTCGCCGAGCGCACGCATGCGATTGCCGACTATTTGGTGCGCCAGCATCAGATCAAAGCCCTGGTAGTGGCCTGCAACACGGCCACAGCGGCGGCCATCCATGAGGCCCGTCAACGCTACCCGCAGATGCCTGTGGTGGGCATCGAGCCGGCCTTGAAACCCGCGGTGGCGCACAGCCAAACCCAGCGCATTGGGGTGATTGGCACGCACGGCACCTTGGGCAGCGCCAAGTTCGCCCAGTTGCTGGCCAGCGTGCAAGGGCAGGCCGAGTTTGTGATCCAACCCTGCAAGGGCTTGGCCCATGCGATCGAGGGGTCGACCACGCACGTCCCCACCACCGCCATGGCAGACACCGAGGTGTACCGCCTGTGCGCGCAATACACCCAAGCCATGGGCCGCTTTGGCACCGCGCCCGGCCAGATCGATACCTTGGTCTTGGGCTGCACCCACTATGTGTTTGCTGCAGACGATTTACGGCACATCCTCGGCCCAGACGTCACCCTGCTGTCCACCGGTGAGCCCGTGGCCCGGCAAACGCGGCGCTTGTTGGAAGCGGCACATTTGCTGGCGCCCGCCCCTGCCCCTGCCCCCGCCACTGCCAATGCCACCGCCACCGATCAGGTCCGCACCCAACTGCTGACCAGCGGCCCGCTGGCGGCCTTGCAAGCGGCCGCGCAACGCTGGCTGCAATTGCCCGCGGAGCAGTGTGCGCAGGCCTGCGCTTTAATTTAAATTGAACCGCCGCCGCTCAAGCGGTGGGGTGTTGCGGCGGCGTGGGGCTGGCCGCCCACAAGCGCTGCCCCGTCAACTCCAAATGTGTGAGGTAGACCCGCACATCAAACTCCAGTTGGTGGTAGTCGGGGGCCATGTGTTCGCAGAGTTGGTAGAAAGCGCGGTCATGGTCACGCCAGCGCAAATGCGCTAATTCGTGGACCGTAATCATGCGCAAAAACTCGGGCGGCGTGTCTTTGAACATGGCGGCCAATTTGATTTCATGTTTGGACTTGAGCTTGCTGCCCTGCACCCGCGAAATGGTGGAGTGCATGCCCAGCGCGTGATTCACCACATGGATCTTGCTGTCAAAGGCCACTTTGCTGATCCCGTCCGCATGGCGCATGTACTCGTTTTTCAGGGCCATCACATAGGCGTACAAAGCGCCGTCGGTGCGAATGCCATGGGCTTTCGGGTAGCGTGAGAGCAACCACGAGGCCAAACGTTCTTGCTGTATCAGCGCCTGCACCTGTAACTGCACCGTCTCAGGGTAGGCCCGCAAAAAGGGCAATGGATGCGGTGTACCCACAGCGACCAATGGGCAAAGGGTCTCAGTGCGTTGGGGGTGCCGCTGCGGCGGCCAGCGCGGCTTGGCGACCGCGCTGAATGTCCACCGGAATCAGCAACAACCAACCCAACAGAAACAAAGCCGCTGTGGAGCCGATGGCCAAGCGTTGGTTGCCGTCCGTCAACCACGTGATCACGCCATACGTCAGCGGCCCAATGATGCTGGCCAAGCGGATGGCAAAAGTCCAGAGACCAAAAAATTCGCCCAAGCGTTCGGCGGGGGCCAACAAACCGGCCATGGCGCGGCCGCCCGATTGGCTCGAACCCATGCACAAGCCAGCAATCGCCGCCGCCCACCAAA
The DNA here is from genome assembly GCA_947451385.1 of Comamonadaceae bacterium. Taxonomy (GTDB): domain Bacteria; phylum Pseudomonadota; class Gammaproteobacteria; order Burkholderiales; family Burkholderiaceae_C; genus Limnohabitans_A. Next base: position 29,409 of record CANFYZ010000032.1, read on the forward strand.
ACTGGCCTTTGGTGGTGGACAGCGCCGCAATCACACAGGTCAGCATCCAGCCCCACAGGGTCAAGGCCAAGGCGCGTTTGTGGCCCATGCGGTCTTGCACATAGCCAAAGACAAAAGCCCCCGCAAAAGCGGCGATGTTCAGCACAAAAATCAAGACCATGGTTTCTTGCTTTTCAAAGCCAATCACCTGCTCCGCATAAATGGCAGCCAGCGTGATGGCCACGGCCACGCCGCCCTGGTAGGCCACGGCGCAGGCCAACAGCTGGGTAAAGTCTTTGAACTGTCGCACCGCCTGCAAGGTTTGCCACAGCTGGCGCAACTGCCCCGTCACACCCACCGGTTTGGGCAAATGCGGTTGCGGTTGCGCGTGTTCTTTGAGCAAGGCAAAAGTGACCAAGGCCGCCGAGCCGTAAATCACCGCGGTGATCCACATCGTGACCGGCACAAATTGCGCAGCCGGGATCTGCTGGCTCTGCGCCCACAACACATAAGCCAAGCAAATGCCCAAGGCCAACATGCCACCGATGTAACCCAGCGACCAGCCCCAACCGCTGACGCGGCCCATGGCCTCGGGCTTCGCCAATTCAGGCAGAAACGATGCGGTGAGTGACTCACCATAGGAAAAGAAGGTGTTGGAAATCACAATCAACACCATCGCCAACACCACCTGACCGGGGGATGCCCAAGCCAATGCGGCCGTGCTGATCACACAGCCCAGAGTCACCCAAACGAGGAGCTTCTTTTTGGCGGCCCATCGGTCGGCCCACGACCCCAAACCCGGCATGGTCAGCATCACGATGGCATACGACAAACTCAGTGCCGAGGTCCACGCCAAGGTCGCCCAGGCAGCGCCATCGGCAATCCCACCCACAAAGTAGGCGGCAAACACGGCGGTAATGACGACAGTGGTGTAGCCCGAATTGGCAAAGTCGTACATGGCCCAGCCAAAGACTTCACGCGGCCGAACGCCGGGGTTCAAGGCATCCGAAGGAAAAAGGGCCATGGTCTGCGCAGGACCGAATTAATGCAGATGGCGGGGTCGACGCCCACCGCCGCCATGGCCGCCTTGCGGCCCAGGACCCGCGCCACCCCGGGGCGGCTTGCCCAACTCCAAGGAGTTGACCAGGTCTTGAAAACGCTGACCAAAGAGCTTGTCAATTTCGCCCACCACGCCGCCCAACTCGGCGCCATCAAAGTGGCGCTCCATCAGGCTGACGACGTCTTGGACCAGCAAATCCCTCTGCGCCTGCATGATGGAGGCGGGGTCAGGTCCGACAAACAAAATCAAGAAGTCGTCACGCGAATCCGTGCCCCGCTCTTCGTCTTCTTCGTCGTACTCGGCGTCGTAAAAAGTGATCTCGATCTGCGCACCCGCGGCAGACACCTCGTTGAGGTTCATGCACATATCGTCAAGCACTTGCCGAAAATCATCGTTGCCGCGCAAAGTCCAGCACAGTTGCAGACGGTGTTCTTGGTCGTCAAAACGAATGCCGGGTTCTTCTTCGTACAGGCTTTTGGCGCCTTCGGTTAAAGAACGCGCGCCGGCGTATTTCCAAAGGGGTTTCAGCGCTTCTTGAACCGCTTTCAGGTCGACATCGGTGCGCAGCAAAATTTCACCATGCACGTGAATTTCAAAGGGCGTGTTGTAGCTGCTCATGGTGTCTTGATTCGATGGTGCCCCGAGCCGGAATCGAACCGGCACGCCCCTTATTCAGGAAAGCGGCGGATTTTAAGTCCGCAGTGTCTACCAATTTCACCATCGGGGCCATGACGCTATTGTGCCGTCAGATGACGGCCATTTTCACGCCGCTGGTATCAAAAAAGCCCTCCGAAGAGGGCTGGTGAAGATTTGCAAGAATCTGTCTCGCGAATCAACCGCCCTTTTTCGAGCGCTTGCCTGGGTTCTTCTTGTTGCGGGTGGCCACACCACGCTCCAAGCTCACCCGTTGGCCACGGCCGTGGGTAGGCAATGTCACACCCGGCAGCGGCTTGAGTGGCGGGGTGAATTTACGATCTGCTTCAGTCACAATTTTATTGCCCATCGGTGGCTCCAGTAAAAAGTTCAACCCCTGATTAGGCCACAGGAATGGCGCCATTCGGAGGCCAGAAAGTATAAATTTTGCAAGCCTGGCCAGGCCACAACCCGAAGCGCCCGGGCTGTGGCAATGACATCAGCTGAAGACGCCGCCGTATTCTTTGCGCAAATCGTTCTTTTGGACCTTGCCCGTGCCGCCCACCGGCAAAGAATCCAAGAACACCACATCGTCGGGCACCCACCATTTGGCGACCCGCTCGGTCAAGAAAGCCAGAATCTCTTCTTTTTCCAGGCTTTGACCGGGTTTGCGCACGATGAACAGCAGTGGGCGCTCGTCCCATTTAGGGTGCTTGACGCCGATCACCGCGGCCATGGCCACGGCAGGATGACCCACCGCCGCGTTTTCCAGATCGATCGAGCTGATCCACTCACCGCCGGTTTTGATCACGTCTTTGGTGCGATCGCGAATTTGCATCAAGCCCTGCGCGTCGATGGTGGCAATGTCACCGGTGGGGAACCAGCCATCCACCAGCGGCGATTTTTCGCCTTTGAAGTAGCCCTGAATGATCCACTGCCCGCGCACCATCAACTCGCCTTGCGACGTGCCATCGCGCGGCAAAGTCTGCCCATGATCGTCCACCACCTTGATTTGGATGCCAAACACGGTCTTGCCCTGTTTGGCCACCAAGGCATGTTGCTCGGCGGCAGGCAAGGCTGACTCGGTGGGCGTCATGCTGGTCATGGTGGCCACGGCGGTGGTTTCGGTCATGCCCCAGCCGTGGCGCACCTCCACGCCATAGACATCGGCAAACTTGGCAATCAAGGCCGCAGGCATGGCCGAGCCGCCCACCGCGGTGCAGCGCATGCTGGAAAAGCGCAAACCGTTTTGCTCCAGGTGACCGATCAAGGCCTGCCAAATGGTCGGCACGCCCGCGCTCAAGGTGACTTGCTCCGCCTCGATCAGGTCGTACAAACTCGCGCCGTCCAAGCGCGGGCCAGGCAACACCAGTTTGGCGCCGCCAATGGGCGCGGCATAAGGAATGCACCAGGCGTTGATGTGGAACATCGGCACCACGGGCAAGACTGTTTGCTGGGGCGAGAGATTGAGCACGCCCGGCAGGCAACCGGTGATCGCGTTCAGCACAATCGCCCGGTGCGAATACAGCGCGCCCTTGGGGTTGCCGGTGGTGCCCGAGGTGTAGCACAACGCCGCACCACTGCGCTCGTCAAATTCAGGCCAGACAAAGTCAGACGCATGCGGGGCGATCCAGTCCTCATACGCCACCGTGCTGACACCTTCGATGGCCGGCATCTGGGCCGCGTCCGACAAGCAGACCCACAGTTTGACCTTGGGGCAATGCGCGGCAATGCCTTTGACCAAGGGGGCAAAGGTGCTGTCAAACAGCATCACCTCGTCTTCGGCGTGGTTGATGATGTAAATCAGTTGCTGCGGATGCAGGCGCGGGTTGCAGGTGTGCATCACCATGCCGCTGCCCGACACGGCGTAATACGCCTCCAGATGGCGGTGGTTGTTCCAGGCGATCGAGCCGACCGCACTGCCCTGCTTCAAACCGGCTGCGGCCAGGGTGTTGGCCAGCTGCCGCGCCCGCACGGCGCAGTCGGCATAGGTGTAGCGAAACAAGGGGCCATGGGTTTCACGCGAGACAATTTCTATTCCGCCAAACTGCGCCGCGCTGTGCTCCAAAATGCTGGAGATCAACAAAGGGCGGTCCATCATCAAACCGGGTTGCAACATAACTGTTCCTGCTGTTTTAAAAATTATTCAACTTTGGCGCCAGAGCTCTTGACGATGACCGCCGCGTTGTCCCAATCGGCACGCAAAATCTGCTGAAACTCGTCCGGGCTGGCAATGGCGGTTTCCACACCGATCGCCTTGAAGCGCTCCACCACCGCCGGGTCGCTCAAAGCCTTTTGCACCGCCTGGTTGAGACGGTCCAGTTCAGCTTTGGGCGTGGCGGCTGGGGCCAACAGTCCAATCCAAGAATCGAACTTGTAGCCGGGCAAACCGGCCTCGGTCACAGTTGGCAAGTCGGGCAAAAAGCGCGAACGTTTGGTGCCGGTGTAAGCCAGCAGCTTGATGCGCGCATCTTGCTTGAAACCCACCATGCCCACCGTGGCCGCGGTCACGCCTTGCACCCGGTCGGCCAACACCTCGTTGACGGCATCCCCGGTCGACTTGAGCGGAATGTGCTGCATGTCCAAACCGGCTTTGGCCAAAAACGAGGCCATGCCCAAATGCGTGGCGCTGCCGTTGCCCGCAGAAGCGTAATTGAGCTGCTTGGGCCGGGCTTTGACGTATTTGATGTAGTCGGCCAAATTCGATACGCCGATGCTGCTGGGCGCGGCAATCACATAGCCGGAGTAACCCAACAACGAGACCCCAGCAAAGTCTTTGATCGGGTCGTAGGGCAGTTTGGCAAACAAGTGGCCGGCCAAGGTGTGGCTGGCCGCGGCCAAAACCAGGGTATTGCCATCCGGTGCGGACTTGGCCACTGCGGCAGTCCCGATGGTGCCGCCCGCGCCCGCACGGTTTTCGACCACCACGGTGGCACCCAAAATTTGGCCCAATTCGTTGCTGAAGGTGCGCGCCACCGTGTCTTGCACGGCCCCCGGACCAAAGGGCACGACGATGCGGATCACCCGCTGCGCGAGGGCGGTGCCGCAGAGGCCCAGACTCAAAGCCAACAGGACAAAAGTATTTTTGATGTTCATGGTCAGACCTTTCCAAATTTCAAGAAGCAGCAAGCCAGCGCTGCGTGAGCCGCACGAAATAACTGGCGCCCACCGGGATGATGGCGTCGTTGAAGTCAAACGAAGTGTTGTGGATGATGCACGGCCCGGGCCCATGGTCCGGCATGCGGTGATCGCCCAGGCCATTGCCAATAAAGGCATAGCAGCCCGGCTTGGCTTTGAGCATGTGGGCAAAATCCTCGGCCCCCAACACCGCCGGGTACTGCTCGTCCACCGCTTGCGCGCCCACGACTTCACGCATCACCTCGGCGGCAAAGCGTGCTTCTTTGGCGTGGTTCACCACCGGCGGCGAGGCGCGCTTGAACTCCACTTCGGCCTGGCAGCCATGGGCCAGCGCCGTGCCTTGCGCCATTTGCCTGAGGCCGGCTTCGATGGCATCGAGCGCGGTCTCTGAAAAAGTGCGCACCGTGCCGCCGACCCAGGCTTGGTCGGGAATCACATTGGGTGCGCCCGAGCCTTGGATTTGCGTAACCGCCAGCAAGGCGCGCTCCACGTTGTCCACCACCTTGGGCAGCAGGGTTTGCAGTTGCTGTCCCAGATGGATCACCGCGGCCACCGGGTCCACGCCGGTGTGGGGGATGGAGGCATGGGTGCCCCGGCCCTTCATGACCACCCGCCAGGTGTTGCTCGAGGCCATCAAAGCCCCGTGGTTGAGCGCAAAATGCCCGACCTCGCCGAGTGAGTAGTTGTGCAGCGCAAACACCGCTTCGCATGGAAAACGCTCGAACAAACCGTCCTCGATCATCTTCTTGGCGCCGGCCTTGCCCATCTCTTCGGCCGGCTGAAAAATGAAGTTCACCGTGCCGTCAAAATCGCGGTGCTGCGACAGGTGCCAAGCCGCCGCCAGCAACATGGTGGTGTGGCCATCATGGCCACAAGCGTGCATGCGCCCGTCGTGGGTGGAGCGGTGGGGAAAATGGTTTTCTTCTTGCAGCGGCAAAGCGTCCAAGTCGGCACGCAAACCGAGTGAGCGTGTGCCGTGGCCGTTCTTCAGCACACCGACCACACCTGTGCCCGCCACGCCGGTGTGCACCTCGATGCCCCAAGACTTCAGTTTTTCGGCCACCAGGGCGCTGGTGCGGTGCTCTTCAAAACCCAACTCAGGATGGGCGTGGATGTCGCGCCGCAATTGGGTGAACGCGGAGAAGTCACGAAGGCTGTCGAGAAGGGGCATGGCAGTCGATCCAAAATCCAAAGCTTGGACTCTACCCGACCCGAACACCGGTGTATGTCACCCCTTTGCCAAAACACCCTTTCTTGGCGCGCAACTCCTGCAATCAGGTTCGGTGGTGTTGGCTCTCGTCGTAAATTTGCCCGCCCCATTTCAAGGCCGTGTGCTCGCGCTCCGATTGCAACAACGGGAAGAACATTTGGTGTTGCCACTTCTCAACCCCAAACAAATGATCGTCGACCAAGCCCACCTGGGGCGGATAGTGGCGCGTGATTTTGGCACTGCCAAAAATGATGTCCCAGAGAAACAGCAAATTGCCAAAATTGCCTTTGTAATGGCCCACACCATCTTGGTTGGTGATGGCGTGATGCGCCCAGTGCGTGGCCGGGGTCGAAATGGTGCGCTCCAACACCCACATCAAAGGACGGAAAGCAGGCATGCGGTACAGCGCCTCGTCCCAGCGCCAGGCGCAATGCGCCGCCAAAATCACAGCCAGTTTGACGACGACGTACAACGCATACACCATGCCGCCCAAGCCCAAATACAACAACGCCCCTGCAAACCACAGGCCAGGCATCATCAGGTAGTAGAAAAAATTATTCCGGAAAGTCACCCGAATGCTCATGTACTGCGCTGAATGGTGCGCGCGGTGCAAAGGCCATAACCAGGGCGAATGCGACGCGCGATGCCACCAGTACTGCGTCATGTCGTCCAGCACCAGCAGCAAACCCACCATGGCCCACGCAGGCCAATCGGCCAACACCCCTTGGTACTCGGGCACCCACCACACCCCCAACTTGGCTGTCACAAGAAATACCAACGGCTGGGTGATGGCCAGCAAGCTGACAAACATGAACAGCTCCAGTCGGGTGTCGTTGGCCGTGGCATGCACTGTCTCTTTGTAGCGCCGTGAAATGAACTCCATCGCGGCCAAACCGACAATCACCAGCAGTACCAATGCGTTTTGCAGTTGCACTGCATCCATGCTCAAAGTCTCCATGTCTAATGTCCGGGCAATTGTGCCGGTTTACCTCAGTTGAGATAGAGTACGTGCACCCATGACTCAGGGCAGCGCCTCAGGCGACAGCCTACCAAAAGAAATCCATGAAAACTGCACTCACCCTCTCTTTGCTCATGACCGCCCTGCCCTTGGCCTGGGCAGACGCCGTCACGGAGGCCGCCGCCAAAGAACCCGGCGCCAAAGTGCTGCCGTCCGGCCTGGTTTTTCGGTCCTTGCAAGATGGCCAAGGGCCGCAACCCGCAGCCAAAGACACGGTCAAAGTGCATTACCGCGGCACCTTTCCAGATGGCAAAGAATTTGACAGCTCTTACAAGCGCAACGAGGCCATAGAGTTCCCGCTGCAAAATGTCATTCCCTGCTGGACCGAAGGGGTTCAATTGATGAAAGTCGGCGGCAAGGCCAAACTGACCTGCCCCTCCCAGATCGCCTACGGAGCCCGGGGAGCCGGCGGTGTGATTCCACCCCATGCCACCCTGGTGTTTGAAGTCAACTTGATTGCCGTGGCTGGAAAATAACCCGTTCAACCCAACTTTGGAGACCCCCTTGATGACCGCCCCCACCCTTGAAAGTTTCACCCATCAAGCCCTCGACGAAGGCTTTGACGAAATACTGGTGCGGGAATGGGCACCTGATTTGGTCCTCGACACCCACACCCACTTGTTTGCAGTGAGTGTGTATGTGGCGCGGGGCGAGTACTGGCTGACTGTCGGCGACAAGGTCCAACACCTGCAAGCGGGAGACACCTTCCGCCTGGACCGTGATGTGCCCCATGCCGAACATTACGGCAAGCAAGGTGCGACGATCTGGGTGGCGCGAGCCAACCGAGAGTGAGTCAGGCTGAATCCCATCGGTGTCTTGTGCAGGACTGGCCCTGATGGCGTGGGGTGCAAAAATCCCCCCGAATTTGTTTAGATGACCACAGGAAAATTCATGCCTCAACGCAAAATTTCGAGCCTCTTCGCCCTGGCTGCCGGGCTCATGGGCTGGCTGCTTTTGGTGAGTGGGTTCAGTCAGGCCCATGCGCAAACAGCGGCACAAAACTTCCCCAGCAAACCCGTGCGGATCATCGTCCCTCAAACGCCTGGCGGCGCTTCAGACGCCTTGGCCCGCATGGTGGGGCAAAAATTGTCTGAAAAATGGGGCCAACCGGTCGTCATCGAAAACCGCCCAGGTGCTGGCGGCAACATTGGCATGGATGCCGTGGCCAAAGCGCCCGGCGATGGCCACACGCTGCTCATGTCGTATGTGGGCTCCCACGCCATCAACCCCAGCATTTACAGCAAGTTGCCGTTTGACCCGGAAGCTGATTTTGTGGCGGTGGCGACCTTGGCCAACGTCCCTTTTGTGGCCGCGGTGAACTCGGCCGTCCCCGTCAACAACATGAAAAGTCTGGCCGCCTATGCCGCCCAAAAGCCGGTGTCGTTCGGCTCCGCGGGTAACGGCTCGGTGAATCATTTGCTGGGCGAGATGTTCAACACCGCCAGTGGCGCCAAGATGCAACATGTGCCCTACAAAGGCGCAGCGCCGGCTTTGACTGATTTGATTTCAGGGCAGATTCAGGTGGTTTTCACCAGCCTGCCTTCTGTCGCTCAGCACATTCGGGCGGGAACGGTCAAAGGACTGAGCGTCACCGGCTCCAAACGCGCGGCAGCCTTCAAAGACATTCCCACCATCGCGGAATCGGGCTACCCTGGTTTTGTGATCAACCCCTGGTTTGGGTTATTTGCGTCCAAAGGGACGCCTGCCTCGGTCGCCAAACAAATCAATGCGGATGTCAAAAAAGTGATGGAAGACAAAGATCTTCTGGAGAAATTGGCCGCACTGGGGGCCGAACCTTTCGAGACCACGCCGCAGGAATTTCAAGCCATGCTGCACGCTGACATCAAAATCTGGGCCGCCGTGGTGAAAAGCTCGGGCGCCACCGCGGATTGACGATGCAAATCAAACGAATTGCGGGGGCCTTGGGCGCCGAAATTTCGGGTGTGGACCTGACTCAACCCCTGACCCCGGCCTTGGCCCAAGACATTCGGCAGGTGTTTTTGAGCGCAGGCGTGATATTCCTTCGGCATCAAGCCTTGAGTTCTGAACAATTCATGGCTTTTGCCCGCGCCATGGGCGAACCCGTGGAATACCCTTTTGTGAAGGGTTTTGAGGATTTTCCCCACATCATCGAGGTCAAAAAACTAGCCCATGAAAAGGTGAATTTTGGCGGGATTTGGCACTCGGACACCACTTATCTCGAACAACCCCCCATGGGCTCCATGCTGTTGGCCAAAGAGATTCCACCCTATGGCGGCGACACCTTGTTTGCTTGCCAGTACGCGGCCTACGAAGCCTTGTCGGACACCATGCAACGCCTGCTGGAGGGGCTGCAGGGCATCAGCACCTCGGCCAAAGCGGACGTTTCCAAAACCCGTGAAGACCGCATTCAATCGGACGGCAACCACGCTGCGCAAAAAAGTTACCGCAGCCTGCACCCGGTGGTTCGCACGCATCCAGAAACTGGCCGCAAAGCCTTGTATGTGAACGTTGCCCATACCGCCGGCATCGAAGGCTTGACCGAGGCTGAAAGTGCGCCATTGCTGGAATTTTTATTCCAACACCAAATCAAACCCGAGTTCACTTGCCGTTGGACTTGGGAGCCTCATGCCCTGGCCTTTTGGGACAACCGTTGCACCCAACACAACCCCATCAATGACTATCACGGTTTCCAACGCATCTTGCACCGCATCACCTTGCAAGGTGACAAGCCTGTCTGAGTCCTGCACATGACCCAAGCCACTTCAGAGCCATCGGATCCAGCACCCCCATTTGAGCTGCGTGGTCATCGCTTCAAACCTTTGACCTGGGAGAGCATGACCGCCGCGCAAAAAGCCATGACCCGCGCCGTGCTGGGCGGACAAAGAGGCCATATGCAAGGCCCTTACAACGTGCTGCTCCGCAGCCCCGAAGTGGGACAACTGGCACAAGAATTTGGTGCACAGACACGCTTTCGCTCCTCCCTGCCGCTGGCTTTGAATGAATTAGGCATTTTGATGATCGCCCGCGACTGGACGGCCCAGTTTGTCTGGTGGGCACATCGACGCATTGCCGAAGATGCCGGCTTGCCGCCCGCATTGATCCAAGCCATAGCGCAAAAACAGGCACCGGCGATGGCCCTCACGCAAGAGGTCCAAGCGGTTTATGACTTTTGTCACGAATTGATCCAGAACCGGCAAGTCAGTGACCGCACGCACGCCGCCCTTCTGGCGCAATTTGGTGAGCGCGGCATTGTCGATTTGATGGCCACCCTAAGCTACTACACTTTGGTCAGCATGGCCCTGAATGTGGATCAATATCCTTTGCCAGAAGGCGTCCAACCTGAGCTGCCAACGATTTAGTGCGTAGCAAAGAAAAAACGCACCACTGAATAAACAATGGTGCGTTTGATTTGGAGGCTCGGGCCGGAGTCGAACCGACCTACACGGATTTGCAAACACGGCGCCAACACGCTAGGCAACCGTGCAACAACAACTTGCAACACCCTACATTTACGGTGTGCACAAACTGCTGAAAATTTTGTAGCAGCATTTGTTAAAAGTGTGCAAAGCGTGGGCAATGGCAACCTAGTGTGATTTTGCAGAAAAAGTATTTGCACTATACCTGTCATCCGTCTCTCCTTCATTTTGAAAACACTACAGATTTCACATAAAAGACCCGCATTTACGCGTCTTTCTGCGTTCTTTCAGCGACACACTACGCTGCCAAGCACAGCACCACGCAGTCTTTAGCGTTGTGGTAGTTGCTTTTGCCTGCGTTCGTTTTCACGCTGTTGCCGCTGTCTTTCTTGTTCTTGCTTCAGTTGCTGCCGGCTTCTATCCACCTCCTGCTTAAGCCCCTGTATTCGTGCTTGCGGTAGTGTCATCGGTGGCTTGGGCTTGATGGGTTTTATGACAAGTTCTTCTATACGCATCTTGTATTTACACAGACCCTGTTTATGTATCAGCACGGTTTTTCACCCACCCCATACAGCGTGACAAAAACCGTGCTTTTCAAAAAACCATACCCTTCCACCCTAATCCATACCCCTAGCCACCCCCTACATCAGCCCCCAAATC
>CANFYZ010000033.1 GCA_947451385.1 Comamonadaceae bacterium
CAGCCATTCTGCGCAGCGCGCGTCGGCATCTTTGGCCAGCCGACTGACCGCCACCTCGGTTTGCTGCCGCTGAGAACGGGCCAAGTCAAACAGCAACGATTTGGCGGGTTCACTCACCGATTGCGCGCTACCGCGTAATTCTGGCGAGGACACCCATTGCAATTGGGCTTCGGTTTCGCAAATCGCATCCACCACATGCGGCAGGTTCAACAAACTGGCCGGGGTTTCAAGCCAGCAGGGGCCTTCCACCACACTCAATTGATGGCGCATCTGACCTTGCTCCACCACGCCCATGGTGACCCGGCCGCTGAGCACGTGCAGGGCGTGCGTAGCGGCTTGGCCACGCCGGATCAAGACCGTCCCGGGCGGGGTGTGGGTCGCAAAATGGACCACATCGGTGTAAGGAGCAAGCGTCATGCGGCGAATGTGCCAGAGCCTGGGCCCGGACGCATTGATACACGTCAAAACCTGTGTTCAAGGGGGTCAGAGCTGCAGGCTGAAGGCCTCATGCACCGCCGACTGCACAGCGCCGCCCAAGACCGCGCCGCCCCCGGCGACATAAATCCAGTCCCCAATCGCCACAGCGCCCACAGCATGGCGCGGCGTGGGCATGGCCGCATGCGACTGCCAGGTGTCTTGGCTGGGGTCGTAACTCTCCATCTGGCCAAACACGGTTTGCTGTCCGGGTTTGTTGATGATGCCGCCCTCGCCGCCCATGGCAAAAAAGCGGTCACGGTAAATCACCAGGCCGTGGCCCGATCGGGCGGTGGGCAGGGGTGCGCGCAGTTCCCAGGTGTCGCGCTCGGGCAGATACACATGGTGCAAAGCGGTGTTGTACTCAAAGGTGTTGAAGCGCCCACCCACCACATGGATGCGGTTTTGATAGGCCACGCAGCCCACATGGTCGCGCGCACCGGGCAGGGCTTTGCGGCGGCTCCAGCGGTCGGTTTGCGGGTCATACACCTCGTGCCAGCCCACGCTGGCGCGCTCTTCGGTGGGGGCTGATGCGCCGCCGATCAGGTGCACCTTGCCGTCCAGTGCCACCGCCGCCGCCGCGCCGCGTGGGCGGGGCATGGGGGCCACGGCATCCCATTGGTTGCGACTCACGTCGTACACATAGGCGTTGGCATCGGGGTTGCGGTTTTGCTCAATGAAGCCGCCAAAGGCGTAAATGCGTCCGTTCAAAGTCACCACCGCCACATGGTTGGCCCCACGCGGCAGCGTCGCCGCCTGGTGCCAGGTGTCGGTGGTGGGGTTGTAAACATGGTGGTAGCCGCGGTCGACCCGGCCCTCGCCATAGCCGCCGATGACGTGCAAACGCCCGGCATATTCGGTGGCCCAGGCCATCTCGCTGCGCGGGATGGGCAAAGCCGCTTTGGGCACCCAGCGCCCTGGTGGGCCTTTGGGCGCAGGACTGTCCACCGAGCGCTGGGCAGTTTGGTCGGCCGTCAAATGGTGCGGCTGACCGCCTTGCAGACGCGCATAGGGCTCGGCCGAGGGGGTCAGCACGGGCAACTCAGGGTGATGCACATGGGCATGCTGGCCCCAGGCGGCATCGAACGTGCCCGTGGCGGCGACAGCGGTGGCGGCGGCAATCAAATTTCGGCGACGGATGGTCATGGCAAGACTCCAGCAAAGTTCACAGAATCAAAATAGCGCGGAAATCGTTCACATTGGTGTGGGTCGGCCCGGTCACGACCAGGTCGCCCAAGGCCTGGAAAAAAGTATACGCATCATTGCGCTGCAAATGGTCGTCCACCTTCAAGCCCAGGGCCTGTGCGCGTTGCAAGGTGTCGGGCGTGACCTGCGCGCCCGCGTTGTCTTCAACGCCGTCAATGCCATCGGTGTCTGCCGCCAAGGCCCAAACCCCGGCCTGGCCTTGCAGCGCCTGCGCCAGCCCCAGACAAAACTCACCCGCACGCCCGCCCCGGCCTTTGGCCGCGCCTTCGGCACGCGGCTTGAGGGTGACGGTGGTTTCACCGCCACTCAAAATCACGCAAGGCTTTTGGAATGCGCCCTGCCCTTTGGCCACTGCGCGCGCCACCGCGGCATGGACCTTGCCCACTTCGCGCGACTCGCCCTCGATCTCGTCACTCAAGATGTACGCGTTCAAACCCAAGCTGCGCGCCGCTTGGGCTGCGGCTTCAAGCGACTGTTGCGGCGTGGCGATCATGTGCAGGGCATGGCCTGCAAACACCGCGTCACCCGGCTTGGGCGTCTCCCAGGCCCCCGAAACCAACGCCTGTTGCAGGGCCGGTGGCACCGCAATGCCGTAGCGCTGCAGCACGGCCAACGCATCGGCGCAAGTGCTGGCATCGGCCACGGTCGGGCCGCTGGCGATGATGGACGGGTCATCGCCCGGCACATCGCTGATGGTCAGCGTGACCACGCGGGCCGGCGCACAGGCCGCTGCCAAGCGCCCGCCTTTGATGCGCGAGAGGTGCTTGCGCACACAGTTCATCTCCGCAATATTGGCTCCGCAAGCCAGCAACTGGCGGTTGATGTCTTGCTTGTCTTGCAGGCTGAGACCCTGCGCAGGCAAGGTCAGCAAGGCCGAGCCACCGCCCGAAATCAGGCACAGCACCAGGTCGTCGGCGGTCACATCTTGGGTCAACGCCAGCATGCGCTCGGCCGCTTGCAAGCCCGCAGCATCGGGCACCGGGTGCGAAGCCTCGACCACCTCGATGCGCGCAGGCAAACCTGCCGGACGCGGCGGTGTGTGGCCATAGCGCGTGACCACCAGGCCCGACAACGGTGCCTCTTGCGGCCACAACGCCTCCACCGCTTGCGCCATGGCTCCGCCCGCTTTGCCCGCGCCCAGCACCAGGGTGCGGCCTTTGGGCAGCGGTGGCAAATGGGCGGCGGTGTTGTGCAGCGGCAAGGCGCGTTGCACCGCCACGTCATACAGCTGGCGCAACACGGTTTGGGGGTCGGTCATCGGATTGTTCAAACAAGCAAAAACAGATCCCAAGGATAAAGGGTTTCTGCCGCTGCCCACCGATACCCCATGCGGTCAGTGCTTCAGTCGGCTGTGATTTTTGCGTCCTGAATGACACGCCCCCAATAAGCCAGTTCTTTGCGGGTGTAGTCACCGAGCTGGGCAGGGCCCATGTGGTCGACCAAGGTGCCCGCATCCTCTGCTTTTTTCTTCACTTCTGGTGAGGCCAAAATTTTGGCGATTTCGGCATTGAGTTGCTGCACCACCTCTGGAGGTGTGCCCGCAGGCGCATACAAGGCAAACCAGGAGTCGAGCGTGAAGTCCTTCAGGTCGGCTTCGCGCGTGGTCGGCACCTGAGGCAATGAACTCAAGCGGGCTGCGCTGGTCACCGCCAGGCCCTTGAGTTTGTCGGCTTTGATGTGGCTGACCACGGAGGCGGGGGTGGTGAAAAACAGATCCACTTGACCCCCGAGTAAGTCCTGTACCGCAGGCCCTGCCCCCTTGTAGGGCACATGCGTGAGGGAGGTGCCAGTCATTTGCTTAAAGAGCTCCCCCGCAATGTGTTGAATCGATCCATTGCCAGATGAAGCGTAATTGAGCTTGTCTGGATGGGCCTTGGCATAGGCCACCAGCTCGCGCAAATTGTTCACAGGCAAGTTGGCCCGAGCGGCCACCACTTGGGGGGCACGCGTGAGCATGGCCACCGGCGCAAAGTCCTTGATCGGGTCCCATCCCGCCTTTTTGAACAGATGCGGGTTGCCCACCTGATAACCACTGTAGGCCAGCAACAGCGTGTAGCCATCGGGCTTGGCTCTGGCCACCCACTGATTGCCAATGTTGCCTGAAGCACCGGCCTTGTTGTCCACAACCACCGGTTGACCCAGAGCACGCGACAAAGGCTCAGCGATAAGCCGTGCCGTAAAGTCGGTGGAGCCCCCTGGGGCACTGGGCACCACAAGGGTGATGGTTCGGTCTGGGAATTTACCCTGGGCCAGCGCAGTTTGGCTCAGCGCCAGCGCCGTCGCGGTTGCGGCGGCTGTGATGATCCATTGGCGTCGTTGCATGGGGTCTCCTTTGGTGTCGAAAAAATTCAGATCAGAACGGACAGTTCGATCAGGTTGAAATCCGGGTCTCGCACATAGACTGAGCGGATCTTGGCGGTGGCCCCCGTGCGCACCACCGGGCCCTCCACGATAGGCCAGTCACAGGCCTGCAGTCGGGCGATCACGTCTTCCAGAGGGATCTGCACGATGAAACACAAATCCAGCGCACCCGGCACGGGCAAATGGGCCTTGGGCTCGAACTCGCTGCCCTGCACATGCAAATTGATTTTCTGGTGGCCAAACTTGAAAGCCCGACGCGCCACCGGCGGCGTACCGCCCACGAAACTTTCGAGCTGCATGCCCAGCACACGGGTATAAAAGTCGACACACGCTGCTTCGCGGGCGGTGGTCAGGACCAGGTGGTCAAGGTGATCGATCATGCGAACTTCTTTTTCAATTCAGCCACAGACGGTGGCGCGGGGTGCAAGTCAGTGATGCGGCCACTCTTGGCCACCTGACCGGGCACGGCATGGCCCACGATGGCAGAGAGCTCTCGCGCAACCGGTAATAAACGCGCCAGATCAATGCCCGTGTGGTAGCCCATGGCATCGAGCATGTGAATGGCATCTTCGCTGCAGATGTTGCCGCTGGCCCCTGGCGCATAAGGGCAGCCACCCAGGCCCCCTAATGAGCCGTCAAAGCGGTCAATGCCCGACTGCGCAGCGGCCAGCACGTTGGCCAGGCCCATGCCCCGTGTGTTGTGAAAGTGCAGCGTCAGCTGCAATGTGGGAAACCTTGCTTGCAGCGCATCGCACATCTGCGCCACCTGCGCGGGGTGGGCCATGCCTGTGGTGTCGCAAATCGTCAAGCCGCGCACACCCAGATCAGCAAAGCGCTGCGCCCAGTGCAGCACTTCTGATTGCGGCACTTCGCCCTCCATCGGACAACCAAAACAGGCCGACAAAGACACGTTGATGGGCACCTCCGAACGATAGCGTTCAATCACATCGCACAAGGCTGCAAAGCTGTGCTCACGGGGCATGCGCAAATTGGCCAGGTTGTGTGTCTCAGAGGTGGACATGACCAGATTGAACTCGTCGGGACGCGACTCCATCGCCCGCTCAGCCCCACGCAAATTAGGCACCAACACGGTGTACTCCACACCAGGTATGCGTGCCATGCGCCCCATGACCTCTTCTGCATCACGCAGCATCGGAATGGCCTTGGCGGAAGTGAACGAGGTCACCTCGATCTTGGCGTAGCCGCACTGACTGAGCGCATTGATCAAGCCCACCTTGGTGTCCGTGGGCACAAATTCCGGCTCCATCTGAAAACCGTCACGGGTCACCACTTCGTTGAAATGTATGCGTTGCTTCATGCCTGGCTCCCCACAATGCCGCGCGCCTTCAAGGACTGGATTTGATCGGCAGTCAAACCCATCTCCGTCAGAATCTGATCGCTGTCCTGCCCCAGCTGGGGCGCGTTGCGCCGATGCTGACCCGGCGTCACAGACAACTTCGGAACAATCCCGGGCACGGTCATGGTGCTGCCATCGTCCATTTCCAGCGTTTGCAACATGCCGCGCGCCCGGTAGTGCGGATCGGCGGCAATGTCGGCCACGGTATAAATTCGCCCGGCAGGCACCGCCACCCGATCCAGGGCTTGCAGCACCTGATGTACCGGTCGTTGCGCCGTCCAAGCGCCAATGGCCGCATCCAACTCAGCCACGCGTGCGACTCGACCTGCGTTGTCGGCCAGGGCCGGATCGTTGGCCAAATCTGGGCGTTCGATCAAGGCCATCAGGCGCTTGAAAATGCTGTCTCCATTGCCCGCCACCAGGGCATAGGCACCGTCTTGGCAGAGATAAGCGTTGGTGGGTGCGATGCCCGGCAAGGCACTGCCTGCGGGTTCACGCACCGCCCCAAAAGCGCTGTACTCGGGCAGCAAACTTTCCATGCAGTTGAACACCGCCTCGTACAAAGCAACATCG
Organism: Comamonadaceae bacterium; assembly: GCA_947451385.1. Lineage (GTDB taxonomy): Bacteria > Pseudomonadota > Gammaproteobacteria > Burkholderiales > Burkholderiaceae_C > Limnohabitans_A. The sequence goes on from CANFYZ010000033.1 coordinate 5,972, forward strand.
ATGACCTGACCTTGACCGGTACTGTGCCTGTGCTGCAAAGCCAGCAAGATGCCAATCACCCCATGCAAGGCCGACAAGGTGTCGCCAATGCTCACGCCCACACGCACGGGCACACGTCCCGGCTCGGCGGTCAGGTGGCGCAAGCCGCCCATGGCCTCGCCAATCACGCCAAAGCCTGGGCGATTGCGGTAAGGCCCCGTCTGACCATACCCACTGATGCGCAACACAATCAAGCGCGGGTTGCTGGCCATCAGCACTTCGGGTGACAGACCCCAACCTTCGAGCGCCCCCGGGCGGAAGTTTTCAATCAACACATCGGCCTCGGCGGCCAATTGACGAACCAGTTCTTGACCTTCGGACGTGCGTAAATCCAGCGCCAGCGAACGCTTGTTGCGCGACTGCACCTGCCACCACACCGAGGTCCCGTCCTTGAGCATGCGCCATTTGCGCAACGGGTCACCGCTGTCTGGCGGCTCGATCTTGATCACTTCAGCACCAAAGTCAGCCAAGGTCTTGGCCGCAAATGGCCCTGCGATCAGCTGTCCCAGCTCCAGCACTTTCAGGCCCGAAAGTGCACAAAGATCGGGTGTTGTTTGTGCAGTGCGTGTGGCATTCATAACCCGCAGTGTCTTGCGGATGGCCTGGCGCGTCTATTGGTGACTCGATCAGGCTGCCTTCGCATTTTGTGAAGGCGAATGCAGAAAATCCCTGAAATCCGCCACCCAGGAGTCCGCCTCTTTGCGGATGCCCACTTTCATTTGGCGTTGCGCCCATTCGTCTTTCAAAGGACGCCAACTCAGCTGCATGGCCTGCACCATTGGCAATGCCGCCAACTTGGGCAACAGCGCAATACCCAGACCCGAAGCCACCATGTGCCCCACGGCATCAAAGCTGCGCACCTGCATGCGCAGCTTGAGCGTTCGACCAGCGGCCATGGCCGCGCTTTGTTGTTGCTGCAACAGGGCTGCCCCGGGGTTCAGGCTGATCCACGACTCGTCCAGTGCGTCGGCAAAGGCCAGGGCGGATTTGCCCACCAAGGCATGGCGTTTGGGCAAGATCAGCACCAACTCGTCCTGGCGAAAATCCTTCACATCCAAACCGTCGGTGTCGGGGCCTTGCACAAACACGCCCACATCGGCACGGCCCTCGCGCAAGGCCTGCACCACATGCTCTGAGACCTGCTCCTCCAGATCGATCTGTACTTCAGGGTGTTGGCGTGTGTATTCGGCCATCAGCGGTGGCAAAAACTGATTGATGGCGGCCGTGCCCGCAAACAGCCGCAGATGTCTGGCGATGCCCTGGTGCAAGTCCACCAACTCACTGACCAATCCATCCATCTCTTGCAGCAGAGCCAACCCCCTGCGCATGAAAATCCGCCCAGCTGGGGTGATGCTCAGGCCGCGCGAATGCCGTTCAAAGAGCTGGCTGCCCGTGGCAGATTCCAACTCTTTCAAGCGCCGACTGGCGGCGGGCAGCACCAAATTGCACTGCCGCGCAGCCGTGGTCAAACTGCCCGTCTGAGCACACAGCACCGCCAATCGGATTGACACAAAATCAAATCGCGCCAAGTTGTATCCAGGCATGGACATCCGCACATCTCCAAAAGGTCTTGCTCTAACGTATTGTGCTGAATCCCGATGGCGATTCGATCAACCTCGTCAGTCGGCGTACACCCCCGCCGCTTTGATGACGGGGGCCCACTTGGCCATCTCCGACATGACAAAAGACTTGTGCCCGGCCGGGTCGTTGCGCGGGTCGTTGATGACGCTGGCCCCACCGGCTTCTTGCTTGCGAATGAACTCCGGGTCTTTCACCGCCACCTTGAGCGCATCGTTGAGCTTTTTCAGCACCGGTGCGGGCGTGCCCTTGGGGGCGTACAGGCCTTGCCAGATCGTCACGGTGAAATCCTTCAACCCCGCCTCTTGCATGGTGGGCATGTCTTTCAACGCGGGGGAGCTCAGGCGCGTGGGCGTGGTCACGGCAAAAGACTTGACCTTTTTGCCTTCGATTTGCGGGATGGTGGTGGTGGTTTGGTCACACATCAAATCCACCTGCCCACCGATCAAATCGGTCATGGCCGGGGCCGTGCCTTTGTAGGGCACCGAGGTCATATCCACCTTGAGGGTGGATTGGAACAGCATGCCGCACAGATGCGAAGCCGAACCGGGCCCGGCGTTGGCGATATTGATCTGGCCCTTGTGGCTCTTGGCCCAGCCGATCAGCTCGGCCATGTTGTTGGCAGGCAAATTGGACCGGCCAATCAGGTTCATCGGGTTCTCGCTCACCAGGCCGATGTACTCAAAGTCCTTTTCCACGTTGTAGGGCAGGTTACGGAAAAAGCTGGGCAGCGTGGCCTGTGCGATGTGCGTGAACAGCAGCGTGTAACCGTCCGGCGAAGCCTTGGCCACCTTGTTGGCACCGATGGAGCCGGACGCGCCAGCGGCGTTGTCGATGACGATGCTCTGGCCGCCCAACACCTTGCTCATGGACTGCGCCAGATCGCGCGCGGCCTTGTCGGTCGGCCCGCCTGCGGCATAGGGCAAGACAAAGGTGATGGTTTTATTGGCTGCAGGATAGTCTTGCGCGAACGCATTCGCAGACAAGCACATGACCACGGCCGCAGGGACACAGAGAAGCATGGATCGCATGTTCAAACCTTTCAAAAAGTGAATCGCGCAAAAACAGTCAAAATGAAAATTAATTTTGATCAAACCGCGAAAACCGCATCAAACCAAGGCTTTGCACACGGCGGCGGTCACATCCACGGTGCGGGCGCTGCCGCCCAGGTCGCCCGTGTGCAGCGCCGGGTTGGCGGTCACGGCTTCCACCGCTTGCATCAAGCGCTGCGCAGCCGCGTGTTCGCCCAGGTGTTCCAGCAACATCACGCAGCTCCAGAACGTGCCCACCGGATTGGCCAAGCCCTTGCCCATGATGTCAAACGCCGAGCCATGGATCGGCTCGAACATGCTGGGGTAGCGGCGCTCGGGGTCGATGTTGCCGGTGGGCGCAATGCCCAGGCTGCCCGCCAAGGCGGCGGCCAGGTCACTCAAAATGTCGGCATGCAAATTGGTGGCGACGATGGTGTCCAGCGTGGCCGGGCGGTTCACCATGCGGGCGGTGGCCGCGTCCACCAACTCTTTGTCCCACTTCACATCGGGGAACTCTTTGGAGATTTGCAGCGCGATCTCGTCCCACATCACCATGGCATGGCGCTGCGCATTACTCTTGGTCACCACGGTCAGCAACTTGCGGGGGCGCGATTGCGCCAGCTTGAAGGCGTAACGCATGATGCGCTCAACACCCGCACGCGTCATCATGCTCACATCGGTGGCCACCTCGATTGGGTGGCCTTGGTGCGCCCGCCCGCCCACACCGGCGTATTCGCCCTCGGAGTTTTCACGCACGATGACCCAGTCCAGGTCTTTCGGTGCGCAGCGCTTCAAAGGCGCATCGATGCCGGGCAGGATGCGCGTGGGGCGCACGTTGGCGTACTGGTCAAAGCCTTGGCAAATCTTCAGGCGCAAGCCCCACAGCGTGATGTGATCGGGAATGTGCGGGTCCCCCGCCGAGCCAAACAAAATCGCGTCCTGGTGGCGCAGCGCGTCCAGGCCATTGGCCGGCATCATCTCGCCATGCTGGCGGTACCAGTCACCGCCCCAGCCAAAGCTTTCAAACTCAAAAGCAAACGTGCCAGACGCTTGCGCCAGCGCCTGCAGAACTTCTTGGCCTGCGGGAATGACTTCTTTGCCAATGCCGTCGCCGGGGATGCAGGCAATTTTGTAGGTTTTCATGTGAATGCGTTGGGGTAATGAACGATGAATAGATTGTGGAATCCATCCTGCTCAACAAACAACCTAAAATTCAATTCATTCTTAACTTTAAATCAACAATGGAACCTCGCCTGCAAGCCACCGATTTGGGCTTTTTTTCGGCCCTGGCCATGGCCGGCAGCCTGAGCGCTGCCGCGCGCGAGATGCGCATCACCACCGCCGCGGTCAGCAAACGCCTGACACAAATGGAGTCGCGCCTGCGGGTGCCGCTGGTCAACCGCACCACCCGCCGCATGAGCCTCACGGTGGAAGGCGAAACCATGCTGCGCCATGCCCGCAGCATCCTGGCAGAAATGGCCGACCTGGAGCAGCAACTCGGTGCCAGCCATTCCACGCCCAGCGGCCTGCTGCGCATCAACGCCACGCTGGGCTTTGGGCGCAGCCACGTCGGTCCGTTGATCAGCCGATTTGTGCAGCAATACCCCCAAGTCGATGCACAGCTGCAGTTGTCGGTGGACCCGCCTGCGCTCACCGATGACGCGTTTGATGTGTGCATCCGTTTTGGCCCCCCGCCCGACACGCGTGTGATTGCGCGCAAGATTGCCAGCAACCAGCGCTTGCTGTGTGCATCGCCCGATTACCTGGCGCGCCATGGTGAGCCCAAAACCCCGGCCGATCTGGCACGCCACAACTTCATCAGCATTCGTCAGGGGGGCGAGGCCTATGGCGTGCTCAAACTCACGCGCGGCCGGCAAGGCAAAACCGAAACCATCAAAACGCGCGGCAACCTGACCACCAACGACGGCGGCATTGCCGTGCAATGGGCGCTGGACGGCCACGGCATCTTGCTGCGGGCCGAATGGGACATTCGAGCGCACTTGGCGAACGGCCAATTGGTGCAAGTCCTGCCGCAGTACCGCACCCCCGACGCCGACATCTACGCCGTCTACCCCGCGCAGCACAAAACGGCGGCACGGGTTCGGGCGTTTGTGGACTGGGTGGCTGAGGCGTTCCGCCCAGCCGGTCTCAGCGGTCAATGAATCGACCACGCGCAGTCTGTCCGATGGGTTCACTTGACAATATATGATGGTCGTCATATATTTCAATTCATGTCGACTTCTCCAACCCGAAAAGAACTCAGTCATGCCCGCATCGTCGATGTGGCGGCCAAGGCCATCCGTCGCGCTGGCTATCGGGGCGTGGGCGTTGCCGACATCATGAAAGAAGCGGGTCTGACGCATGGCGGCTTTTACGCCCACTTTGACTCCCGTGACGCCCTGGTTGTCGAAGCCATGACCCGCGCTGGTGAAGAAAATATTGCTTCCTTGACAGAAGTGATTGAGCGCCGTCTGGCCAAGGGGGGGACGCGGTTTCAAGCCTTGGTGGAAACCTACCTGCATGAAGCCCACATGACACGGACCGAGGACGGTTGCGTCATTGCCGCGCTGTCTTCTGAAATGACGCGCCAGGAAGACGTGGTGCTTGAAGAGGCGCGTCGCCGGGTCGAAAAGATGGTCGCCCTGGTGCACTCTGCTCTGCCTGCCGGTGCCGATGAGAGCGAAGCCGAGGTCGTCACCGCAACCATGGTGGGAGCCTTGCAATTGGCACGCACACTTGGCGGCAAAGCCGGTAGCGCCTTGCTCGCGCAAACACGCCACGCGCTGATCGACCGTCACCCACTCGCCACGCGCCCTTGATTTCTTCAGCCTCACCCATGAGAAATTCATACGCTACAAAAATATGACGATCATCATAAAAGGAGCAGGTCATGCAAATTAAAAATTCCACCGTTCTCATCACGGGCGCCAACCGCGGCATCGGGCTGGCTTTTGCCAAAGCCTTTCTCGCGCGAGGGGCTCAAAAGGTCTACGCCGGTGCGCGTGACCCTGCCAAGATCAACCTGGCGGGCGTGACCCCCCTCCAACTCGATGTCAACTCGGTGGCCGATGTCCAAGCTGCTGCGCAGTTGGCCCAGGACGTCACGATCGTGGTGAACAATGCGGGCATCGCCCATCTTGGCAGCTTCATGGCCGAAGACGCGGAAGCCGCGCTGCGCAAGCACCTGGAAACCAATGTGTTGGGACCGCTTCGGGTGAGCCGTGCTTTTGCGCCCGTGCTGGCCCGCAATGGGGGTGGCGCGCTGCTCAATGTGGCCTCCATTGCCAGTTGGATCACCAGCCCACTGCTCGCCAGTTATGCGGTTTCCAAATCGGCCTTGTGGATTCTGAGCAACGGCTTGCGCAACGATTTGCGTGGTCAGGGCACCCAGGTGCTGACTTTGCACATGGGTTTTGTCGACACCGACCTCACCAAAGGTCTGGAGATGCCCAAGGAAACCCCAGAAGCCATCGTTGAGCGTGCACTGCAAGCGCTTGAGGCGGGCGCGCATGAAGTTTTGGCCGATGAAATCACACGGCAGGTGAAGGCAGGCTTGTCGGCTGAGCCGGCCGTTTATTTGGCGGCGCGCTGAAATGACGAACGCCAAAGTCACACCCCCAAGGCTGAATGCGTCTGCATCGACGCCGGCGAAATCCCCGTGGCCTGCGTTTTGGATTGCCTGCAGTGCCACCTTCTTGGTGTCGCTGGACACCACCATGTTGTTTGCAGCGTTCGATGCGCTGCGGCAGAGCTTTGCAGGCACTTCTGCGGCGGAGCTGTCTTGGGTGCTCAATGGCTACACCGTCGTCTACGCCGCCATGTTGATTCCAGCGGGCGGTTTGGCCGACGCACACGGACGTCGCCGCATCTTCCGTTTGGGCTTGACACTGTTCCTGGCGGCTTCTGTGGCTTGCGGTGCGGCACCCACAGTGGATTGGCTGATTGCGGCTCGGGTCGTTCAAGCCTTGGGGGCCGCCTTGCTGACGCCAGCGTCCATGTCCATTGTGTTGGCCGCCTTTCCCGCTGAAAAGCGCGCCGTGGCTGTGAGTTTGTGGGGTGCCGTAGGTGGACTGGCTGCAGCCGTCGGCCCGAGCTTGGGCAGTTGGGTGACTGCCAGCGCAGGCTGGCCCTGGGCTTTTTACATCAACCTGCCCATTGGTCTTTGGGCACTCTGGCGCAGTGCCTCGCACATCGAAGAAGCAGTCAAATCTGAAGAGCGTCGAAGCGTGGATCTCGTGGGACTCTTGTTGCTGATGCTTTCAGTGGGCGCGATCGCCCTGGCCATTGTTGAAAGTGGCGAGTCGCGCTGGCCTGCGCAACAGATTCTGTCTGTCGCGGTCGGTGGTCTGGTGGTGGGCGCCTGCTTTGTGTTTTGGGCGCGATCGCGCCCCCATGCCTTGATCGATTTGTCGCTGTTTCACCACCGCACTTACCGGTACGTGAACGCGGCCACGCTGGTATTCGGTACGGCCTTTTCGATGATGTTTCTGGGCTTCTTTTTCTTCATGATCGGCGTTTGGCATTACACGCTGCCACAAGCGGGCCTGGCCGTGACGCCTGGGCCTTTGTTGGTCATGCCCACAGCCATCGTCACCGGTCGACTGGCTTCTCGTTTGGGGCATCGGCGATTCTTGGTGGGCGGTGCGCTGCTGTACGCCCTCAGCAGTCTGTGGTTCTTTATGGTGCCTGGCAACGAGCCCAACTACCTGCAGCACTGGCTGCCCGGTTTGATGATGAGCGGGATCGCGGTGGGCTTGGTGCTGCCGTCCTTGTCGGCTGCGGCCGTGAGTCGGCTGCCCGCTGCCCACTACGCTGTGGGCAGTGCGGTCAACCAGGCAACGCGCCAAATTGGCTCGGTGCTCGGCGTGGCCATCACGGTGGCGCTGCTCGGGCAGGCCACCCTGCAACGCACGGATTTCAATGCCTTGTACCTGGTGCACGGCTCGCTGGCCTTGTTGACCGGACTGCTGTGCTGGCCCGTCGACACCAAGCCTCAGGCTGCAAAGTCATGAGTCTGAATCAACTCTTTGAATCCATTCTTTTTGAATCCATTTTCGTTGCTCCACTGGCCTGCCAGTGAGCAGCACATTTCCCAAATTTTTACTGAGAGCCCAACATGACTTCTGAAAACACGGTCCAAGCCACACTGACTACCTGGCAAGCGCAATTAGACGATGTTCGACGCCGCCGAGTCGAACGCGGGGGTGGACACGCCGGCCTGGCGAAACCGCAACAAGTGCTCGGCAAATCGGGACTGGAGGTGATGACAGCCCTGCTGAAAGGTGAAGTGCCCCACCCCTACATGGCGGACACCATGGACTGCGAGTTGATCGAAGTGGGTGAGGGTATGGCGATCTTTCAAGCAACGCCACAGCTCAAGCACTACAACCCATTGGGTTCGGTGCACGGCGGCTGGTACGCGACCCTACTGGATTTCGCGCTCGGTTGTGCCGTGCAAACCAAACTGCCCGCTGGACTGGGCTACACGACCAGCCAGATCAATCTCAACATCGTGCGCGCTGCCAACACCCAAACAGGGCCACTGCGCTGCATCGGCAACGCGATTCATGTCGGCCGCCAGATTGGCACTTCCGAGGCGCGAATTGTGGGGCCTGATGGCAAGCTGTACGCGCATGCCACAACGACTTGCGCTATTTTTTCCATGGCGCCTTGAATCTGCTGAAATCGAGTGAAACTCAGCCAAAGATAGCCACATTTTGCCGAGCAACCATGACGGGCTGACCCGATCGGTCATCTCAATTTTGAGGTTCAGCGCATGGAAATTCAGTCCGCAGATTAGGGTAATTACCAAATATAAATGTTATTTAAGGTAACTAATATTCAATGACTTTCTTAAGGAGCCTTGAATGCAGAAACACTTTCGTGATGCCAAATTGGGCATGCCTACAGCTTTGCTTTCATCCCTGCTGCTATTGGCGGGATGCGGCGGCGAAACCTATCCGCAACTCTCGGAAGCGATTCCAGCCAATTTCTCTGGTGATTGCGCCACCCTGGCCACTTCCATCTCGGGCCTCAAAGGCACCGTCATTACGGCTTCCAGCACTGTGGCCGCTGGTTTGGTCTCTAACATCATGACGCCTGAGCATTGCCTGGTCACGGGCAAAATGAATGAGCGGGTCAGCTCAGTGGATGGACAAACCTATTACATCGGCTTTCAGGTGCGTTTGCCTAAGAGCTGGAACGGCCGTTTTTACTACCAAGCCAACGGTGGAACCGATGGCGCTGTATCGACAGCATCTGGTGCACTGGGCGGTGGCCCAATTACTTCTGCCCTGGTCAAGGGCTTCGCGGTACTGAGCTCGGATGCGGGGCACCAATCACAAACCACCCCGTTCTTTGGACTCGACCCTCAAGCTCGAATTGACTATGGCTACAACGCCGTCGGTCAACTGACACCGATGGCAAAAGATTTGATCAAGTCGGTGTATGGCAAGGCTCCCGACCGGTCCTACCTGGGCGGCTGTTCTAATGGTGGACGTCACGCTTTGGTGGCAGCCAGCCGCTACGGCGATTTGTATGACGGCATCCTGGGCGGAGCACCTGGCTATAACTTGCCAAAGGCTGCTGTCGCCCAATTGTGGGGCGTACAGCAATACGCCACGGTGTCGACCGCCACCAAAGCCACTGACACAACCGCTTCAGGGACCGTGGTGACATTGCCAACACCTTTGGCCGACGTGTCCACCGCCTTCACTGCGGCCGAACGCACAATGATCGCCTCAAAGATCATCGATAAATGCGATGCGCTAGACGGTGCCTCGGACAATTGGGTGGGCAATGTGGCGGCCTGTCAAAAGACTTTCAATGTGGCCACGGACATCCCGAGCTGCAGCGGTGCGCGCGATGGCTCCTGCCTGACCAGCGCTCAAAAGACAGTGCTCGCCAATGTGCACAGTGGCGCCAAAAACTCGGCCGGTACGGCCCTGTACAACAGTTTCCCGTATGACACGGGCATTTCTTCCTCAGCTTGGGCAAGCTGGAAATTTGCCAACTCCACTGGGGTGGGTCGCGACCCCGGTGCCACGGCCTTTATTTTCACCAGTCCACCTAAAACCGATACTGTTAATTTCTTGGGACTCCCCTACGCCTTGAGCTTCAACTTTGATACCGATGCGCCCAAGATTTTTGCAACCTCTGGCGTCTATACAGAGTCCGCCATGTCCTTCATGGCGCCTCAGGATCCCAGCAACCTGTCAAAAATGTTGAACCGCGGTGCCAAACTGATGGTTTACCACGGCACATCAGATCCCGTGTTTTCTTTCAATGACACTGTGTCTTGGTGGGAGAGCGTCAAAAATGTGTTTGGCAGCAACACCGATCGATTCGTGAGGTTGTATCCCGTGCCGGCCATGTCACATTGCTCTGGTGGTCCATCGGTCGACCAATTTGACATGATCGATCCACTGGTCAATTGGGTGGAAAAAGGCATTGCGCCGAGTTCAGTAACAGCCAAGGCCCGTGGTGCAGGCACCAGCACCATCGCAGCTTTGATCAATACGGAAGTACCGGCCAGTTGGGCAGCTGATCGCTCACGCCCTCTTTGCCCCTACCCGACCGTGGCCACTTACAACGGCACAGGAGATGTCAATCTGGCGGCCAGCTTCAGTTGCAAATAAACACTGTGATCCCATGAAAAAAGAGGCCTTGGCCTCTTTTTTCATGTCTTGCGATGTTGGGCAATTTTGCGAAGCAACTCCAGCAAGATCTGCTTTTCTGCCGGGGTCACATGCTTCCAGATATTGTCTTCCATAGTCAAGGTGACAGATTTCAATTTTTGAGCCATGGCCAGACCGGCTTTGCTCAATCGCACCAATTGCATGCGTCTGTCTTGTTCACTTTGAATGCGGGTGAGCAAATTCCTTTTTTCAAGCCGATCCAAAATCAAGGTTAAGTTAGGCGCAACCACATTCAGAACCGTACTCAGACGCTTAGGCGTCAGTTCCAGATTGGCTTGCAGCAAAATCAAAATGGTGAACTCCAGCTTGTTGAGCTTGAAGACATCTTGGATGTGGTTTTTGAAAGTGTGGTCCGTAGGAATACTGGCCTGCGCCAGGTGATACCCCAAGAGATTAACTAAGCTGCCATGTTCCATCTGACCTGGTAGAACGGGCTCTGTGACTGTTTTATTGGGCATTTCAGTTGCGTGGAAACCGGTTTTTAATGTGATCCTCAATTTTCATTATCAACCATGCATCGCTGATGAATGAGGGAAAGTGCATTTCATTTTCATTCTTGAATTGTGCTAACGTCATTTCAAAGTATGGGTTGGATTTCTCCCCAGTATGAAAGGCTCAGTTTGAGTTTAGAACCTTGGTCATGGTCAGCCACCGAACTGGCTTATCGCATCCAAAAGCGCGACATCAGCAGTCGAGAAGCTGTTCTTTCTTGTGTTGACCGTATCCATCAAGTCAACCCTCAGCTGAATGCCATTGTCGAACTGTCAATCACCTCCGCTTTGGCTGCGGCCGATGCCGCCGACCGTGCCCTTCGCAGTGGTGAACCGCTTGGTTTTTTGCATGGCGTGCCCATCACGACCAAAATCAATGTGGATCAGGCCGGCTCCGCGACCAGCAACGGCGTGAAAGCCTATGCAAATAACTTTGCGCATGTTGACAGTCCGGTTGTCGCCAATCTGCGCCGCGCAGGTGCAGTCATTGTGGGCCGCACCAATACGCCCGCATTTTCAATGCGTTGGTACACGGACAATGATTTACATGGCCGAACATTGAATCCTTGGGCTTCAGACCGAACACCTGGCGGATCAAGCGGTGGAGCCGCAGTGGCTGTGGCCAAAGGGATGTGCGCCATTGGCCATGGCAATGATGGAGGCGGCTCCATCAGATACCCGGCCTATTGCACAGGAACTGTGGGACTTCGTCCTTCTTTTGCAAGGGTTCCCGCCTTCAATGCCACAACAAACGCAGAAAGACAGCTCTCACTTCAATGGGTCTCTGTCCAAGGCGCCATCACCCGTACTGTGGCTGACTCTAAATTGGCGCTTCAAGCCATGATGCCAGCGGACCCGAGAGACCCCTGGCATGTCCCCTTACCATTTCAAGGGACTGTCAGCCTGCCGCGAAAGGTGGCTCTGTGTTTTGATCCTGTTGGCGTTGGCTTGCACACAAGCGTGCGCGCGCACCTTGAAAAAGCAGCCCGTATATTGCTTGAAGCAGGTTATGAAGTCGAAGAAATACCCCCTCCTGATGTGGCCGCAGCCGCCCAAGCTTGGAACGATCACGCCCAAGGGGAAGCACGTATTTCAATGACGCAAGTGATTCAGAGAGAGGGTGACGATTTGAGCCGTCGTGCGTTTGAGCTCATGATGAATCGAACACCGAATTTGGATGTTCATTCCTTGATGCAAATCTCAGCTTCGCGTGCTACTTTCTTGCGGCGATGGCAAATCTTCATGGAATCGCACCCTCTTGTATTGTGTCCAGTGGCGATGGAGCCAGCCTTGCCCTACGGAGTCGATATCGAAAGTGATGCGAGTGTCGATCGCTTGTATCGTTCACATGTTTTTTTGTTCGCTACAGCATTTCTGGGACTGCCCTGCATTTCTGTGCCAACCGGTGTGGTCGATGGGATTCCCATGGGGGTTCAAATTATTGGCCCTCGGTTCCGAGAAGACATGGTCTTGGATGCAGCCCAAGCCATCGAAGAAGCTTGCGGGTTATGCAGATCACCTGATTGAGCCTTGTCATAAAGCATCCGCCATCGCAGATCTGAATTCATAACCAACGCGGCGATGCCTGCTTAAAATCACAATTCTGCACAGCCCGGGACGCGCGGCAACGTGGTGCTCGCCCTCCCCTTATGCCAAGGGGCCAGGGGATTCGGCCGCGACTTGTTTCACTCTTTGCCCAGGACAAGTCCATGACCACTTTGCTCATCCACCGCGCCCGCTGCATCGCCACGCAAGACGATGCCCAGACCGAACTGCAGGGCGCTTCGCTGTTGATTCGCGACGGCCTTATTGAACGCCTCATTCCTGCCAGCGAAAACACCGATGCATTGCTCACGCAGGTCGATGAAGTCATCGACGCGCGCCACCACGTGGTGGTGCCGGGCCTGATCAACACACACCACCACATGTACCAGTCGCTGACGCGGGCCATCCCGGGGGTGCAAAACGCCGAGCTGTTCAGCTGGCTGCAAGGTCTGTACCCGATCTGGGTGGGGCTCACGCCCGAGATGGTGCTTGTGTCGGGCCAGGTGGCCATGGCCGAGTTGCTGCTGAGCGGTTGCACCACCAGCTCGGACCACCTGTACATCTACCCCAACGGCGTGCGACTGGACGACAGCATTGAAGCGGCGCACACCATTGGCATGCGCTTTACCGCCACACGCGGCAGCATGAGCGTGGGCGAGTCGCAAGGCGGTCTGCCGCCCGACCGTGTGGTGGAAAAAGAGCCCGCCATTTTGAAAGAAACCCAGCGCCTGATCGAGACCTGGCACGACGCCAGCTTTGGCGCCATGACGCATGTGGCCGTGGCCCCCTGCTCGCCCTTCAGCGTGAGCCAGGACCTGATGCGCGAAGCCGCCAAGCTGGCCCGCGCCTACAAGGTCCGCCTGCACACCCACCTGGCCGAGAACGACCACGACATTGCGTACACCCAAGAAAAGTTCAACTGCACCCCCGCGCAATACGCCGAGGACTTGGGCTGGGTGGGCCAGGATGTGTGGCATGCCCACGGCGTGAAACTGGACGACGAGGGCACCTACCTCTTTGCCAAAACCCGCACCGGCATTGCGCATTGCCCCTGCAGCAATATGCGCCTGGCCAGCGGCATTTTGCCGCTGCGCAAAATGCTGGACGCCGGTGTGCCCATTGGCCTGGGCGTGGACGGCAGCGCCAGCAACGACGCTGCGCACCTGCTGAACGAGGCGCGCCAAGCGATGCTGCTGGCCCGCGTGGGCCGGGCTTTAGAACCCTTCGGTTGTGACCACGGCCCCGCCGAGATGACCCCGCGCGACGCGCTGCGCCTGGCCACACGCGGCGGTGCCCAGGTGCTGGGCCGTGCGCATGAGATTGGGCAAATCACAGCCGGCTTTTGCGCCGACATCGCCCTGTTCCGAACCGACACCCTCAGCATGGCGGGCGGCGCGGTGCACGACCCGGTGGGCGCGCTCTTGCTGTGCGCCAGCGACAACGCCGACTACACCCTCGTCAACGGACGTGTGGTGGTCAGACAGGGTGAGATTGCGACCGTCGAGATGGGCCCTTTGATTGAACGGCACAACCAACTGGCGATGCAGCTGGCTGGGGGACGTGTTCTTCCGCCGGCCTGAAGGCGGCCATCAACTGTCGGCTTTGATCCCCAGTTCCTGGGTCAGCGTTTTCCAGCGCATCAGGTCTTCACGCAGAAAGCGGGCAAAGGCGTCCGGCCCCAAGCCGGTGGGCTCCAGGCCCTGGCCGCGCAAGCTTTCGACGATCTCTGGCAGCGCCAAAATCTGCGCGGTGTCAGCCGCAATTTTGTCGACGATGCTGCGCGGCGTGCCTGCAGGCGCGAGCAGTCCGAACCAGCCACTGGTGTCCAGTTTGGCGACGCCAGCTTCACCAAAGGTCGGCACCTCGGGCAAGACTTTGGAGCGCACCGTACCCACGAGGGCCAGCGCGCGGACACGACCACTCTTCAGGTGCGGCATGGCGGTGCCAATTGAATTGAACGAACTGACCACCTGCCCGCCCAGCAAATCCACGATCGACGCGGACTCTCCTTTGTAGGGAATGTGGGTCAGGTCAATCCCTGCTCCTCGCTTCAGCGCTTCACCATAAATATGAAAAGAAGAAGCGTTGCCGAAAGACGCATAGTTCAGTGGCGCACCACGGGCTTTAGCGGACTTGGCACCTTCGATGAATTCACCAATGGTTTTGTAAGGGGAGTCACTGCGCACCAGCAGCACCACCTCGGAGCGGATGAACTGAACAATTGGCGTGAAATCGCGCTCTGCATCCCATGGCACCTTGGGCATCAAGGCCGGGGCTTGCACCAGGGATGTGAAAGTTGACAACAAGGTGTAGCCATCGGCCGGCGCGCGTGCGACATATTCAGTACCAATGACCGTGGTCGCGCCGGGTTTGTATTCGACCGTCACCGGTTGCCCCCAGCGCACTGAGAGTTTTTCGGTCAGCATGCGGGTAACACGGTCGGGGCTGCCTGCGGGCAGACTGGGCATGATGATTCTGACGGGCTTGTTAGGCCAAGGTGCGGCAGACTGAGCCACCGCATTCAACGCGGGCAAGGCCCAAGCGCTGGCAGCCAGCGCAGTCAAAAGGATCGCGCGTTTGTGATTCATTTTGAGTCCTTAGTGAGTTTGCAACGCTTCGGTGCGCTCGAGAATCCAAGGCATGACGTCCGAGGCGAACAAAGAGACCGACCGTTTGGAATGACTGAAGGCCAGATTCCCAAAAGCAAATCGCGTGAGTACGAAGTTGATGCCTGAGACTTCAATTTGCTGCAACAGTTGCTCTCGCACGGTCTCTGGGGTGCCTGCCAAAGCACGACCTGCGCCCACCAGCTCGTCCCATGTGGAAGGAAAGTAAGCACCGGGTTTCGTGCCGTTCTTTTCCCACAGGTACATGAAACTTTGGTACCAGCGCGCGTAGGCCACACGGGCAATGTCGTGGGCTTCTTGTTCTGTGGGTGCGATCACCATGTGGCGCGTGGTGCCCATCAATGGCAACTGATCAGGGCTGTGTCCCGCTGCAGCCCATTCTTCACGGTAGCGGTCGGTGATCACGCGAATCCGATCCAAGGGGGCGTTACCGACAATATTGCAGCGATTGGCGACACACCAACTGACCCCATTGGGGTCGCCGACGCCGTACCACAGGGGGGGGTGGGGGGTTTGCAAGGGTGCCATGGTCATGGGCACGTCTTTGTATTGGTAAAACTGGCCTTGGTAGCTCAGTTCAGGTGTCGCCGAGTGGCCGGCCTTCAAGGCCTTCATCACCACTTCGTAGGACTCGAGGTAACGCGCATGCGCCTCATCGGGATTGACGCCGTAGTAGCCCAATTCGTAAGGTGAAATGCCCCGCCCAATGCCCAATTGAAAGCGGCCCCGACTCAAGTGGTCGAGCATGCAAATTTCTTCAGCCAGGCGCAAGGGGTGGTACAGGGCCAGGGTGTAAACCAAGGGGCCAAACAACAGGCGCTTGGTTCTTTGCGCCACGGCAGAGTGAAACACAGAGGGCGAAGGCGACATCCCCAAGGGGGTGGCATGGTGTTCGGCCGTCAGATACACGTGAATGCCTATGCGGTCGTAGGCTTCGATCAGCTGCAAACGCTCTTCATAGAAATCACTCAGTGCAGCGCCGCTGTTGTCGAGATGGTCAAAAACACCAAATTTCATTGTGGCATCTCAATCAAGTGGTCATCAAATAGGTCAGATTGCATGCACCCGAGGATAGCTTGGAAGCAGATTTTTCGCTTGCAGACGGTCATGCTTTTGTTGAACGGCATAATCCCCGAGCGCTTCGTTTGGCGATGAATCAAGGCATCTGCCCATAAACGAATTCTTTTATTTGCAGATCGGCCTTTTCATGCACCGTACCCTGTTCGACACGCCCGTCGTGAACTCTGTTTTGCGCGCCGGCTCGGTCGGTTTTTTGAAGCTCACCGGTTGGAAACTCGAAGGCACTTTGCCCCCCGGCGTTGACAAATGCGTGATGATTGCCGCCCCGCACACCAGCAACTGGGACTTGCCTTATTTGTTGATGGTGGCTTTTGCCTTGCACATCAAGGTGTATTGGATGGGCAAAAAAAGTATCTTCAATTTTCCATTTGGCCCGCTCATGCGCTGGCTCGGCGGCATTGCGGTGAACCGCGAGCAGGCCTCCAACTTGGTGGACAGCTGCGCCCAAGAACTGGTGCAGGCCGATGGCCAGGTGCACCTGGTGGTGCCCCCTGAAGGCACTCGCAGCAAGACGCGTTACTGGAAAACCGGTTTTTATTACATCGCCTTGAAAGCCCAAGTGCCGATCGTGATGGGCTACATGGACTACTCGCGCAAGATCAGCGGCCTGGGCCCCTTGTTCTACCCCACCGGCGACATTGAAATAGACATGGTCGCCATCAAAGCGTTTTACGCGCCCTTCAAAGGCAAGAACCCCGACCAGTTCGAGTCGGCGGCGTGACAGGACTTTGACGCTTTGTTTTTAAGATGGCGGCCATGAACTACGCCATCCAAGACCTCACCACTTTCGCCCAAGATCTTTTGCAGGCCGCGGGCCTGCCCGCCGACAAAGCCCAGGCCGTGGCCGAGGTGTTGGTGGAGGGTGACTTGCTCGGCCACACCACGCACGGACTGGCGCTGCTGGCGCCGTATTTGGGCGAAATCGAATCGGGCTCCATGCGCAAAGACGGCGCGCCCCTGGTGGTGTCTGACTTTCCTGCCGCGCTCACCTGGGACGGCCAACGCCTGCCCGGCCCTTGGTTGACCCTGCAGGCCATGGAGGTGGCGATGCAGCGCGCCCGCAGCCAGGGCACTTGCACCGTGGTGATTCGGCGCAGCCACCACATTGCCTGTTTGGCCGCGTACCACGAACGCGCCACGCGCCAAGGGTTTGTCATGCTGCTGCATTGCTCGGATGCCAACTCGGCCAGCGTGGCCCCGTTTGGCGGGCTGGACCCGGTGTTCACCCCCAACCCGGTGTCGGTGGGCTTTCCTACCTCGGGCTGGCCGGTGCTGGTGGACGTGTCCACCTCGGCCACCACCAACGGGCTGACCAACCGCTCACACAAAGAAGGCCAGTTACTGCCTGCCGCCTGGGTGATGGACGGCCATGGGCAAGCCAGTTGCGACCCGGCGGTGTTGTTCACCGAACCCAAGGGCACCATCTTGCCGCTGGGCGGCATGGACTCGGGCCACAAGGGTTACGGCCTGAGCTTGATGGTCGAAGCCTTGACTGGTGGCCTGGCCGGCCACGGCCGCGCCGACCCGCGGGAAGGCTGGGGTGCCACGGTGTACCTGCACATCATCGACCCCCGCGCGTTTGCGGGGGCGGCCGCCTTCAACCGGCAAATGGACCAGGTGACCGCAGAATGTCGTGCCTCTCAGCCCGCCCACCCGGGCCAAACAGTGCGCACGCCAGGCGAACGGGGCCTGAAAATGAAAGCCGATAGCGCACACACCGGCGTGGCGCTGTATCCCAACATCATGCCCTTGCTGGCGCCTTGGGCGGCCAAGCTGGCGGTGCCCTTGCCTCAGCCCCTGAACTGAAAGCCGAAGCACTCCATATGCTCTTTTCGTTTCGACGCTTCGCCATGGCTTGCACCTGGGTGGCTTGCTCTGCAGGGTCTTTACCGGCCTGGGCAGCGGAGATTGAGGTCTTTGCCGCAGGCGCTTCCAAAGTGGCTGTAGAAAAATTGGCCACTGCCTACCAACGTTTGACCGGCGACACCTTGGTGGTGCGCTCAGACACCGTCGGGGCTTTGCGCGATCGCATCCTCCAGGGTGAACGGCCTCAACTGACGGTGCTCAGTCAGGCGGCCGTCGACGCCTTGATCAGCCAGGGCCTTGTGCAAGCCCGGCAAACCTGGCCTCTGGGCACGGTGCGTGCTGGCCTGGCGGTGAAACGCGGCGCCCCGGTGCCGGACATTTCGACTGTGGAGAGTCTGAAAAAAACTCTGTTGCAAGCCCAAACCGTGGCACATGCCGATGGGGCCCGAGGCGCCACCTCGGGTGCCCACTTTGCCAAGATGATCGACCAACTCGGTCTTCGGCCTGCACTGCAAGCCAAGCTGGTGATACTGCCCTTCGGCGTTGAAGTGATCGAAGGCGTAGCGGCGGGCCAGTTTGAACTGGGGGCCAGCCAATCCAGCGAAATCGTTCCGCACGAGGCGGTCACCTATGTGGGTGATTTGCCTGCGCCATTTGCGCTGCGCACGCCTTACGTGGCCGCCGTGGTGGCGGGCAGCGCCCAAGGAGAACGGCTGCTGGCGTTCATGGCCTCAGCGGCCGGTATGACCGCTTTCACTGCATCTGGTTTTGCCCCATGAAAGAGAACGCCATGGCCGCCCTCACTTTGCGAGAGATGCTGGCACGCTCGCCGGTGATGCCCATTTTGACCCTGCACGACGCCCAAGTCGCTGGCGACCTGGCCCAAGCCTTGGTGAAAGGCGGCATCAAGGTGTTTGAGGTGGTGATGCGCACACCGCAAAGCGTCGCGGCGCTGCGTGCCATGCGCGAGGCCACCCCCGAAGCTTCCATCGGCATGGGCACTTTGTTGACCGCCGAGGACGTGCACACCGCACGCCAAGCCGGCGCCCAATTTGGGGTCTCACCGGGCCTGACCCCAGAATTGGCTGCGGCCATTCAAGCCACGCAGTTTCCCTTTTTGCCCGGCGTGGCCACCGCCAGCGAGGTGATGCAAGCGCGCGCCTGGGGCCTGAAAGAATTGAAGTATTTCCCCGCCCAAGGGGCCCACGGTGCTGCTTGGATCAAAGACATGAGCGGCGTCTTCCCCGATGTCTTGTTTTGCCCAACCGGTGGCATCCGACCGCCCGACATCCCGGCGTATTTGGCCCTGCCCAACTGCTGCACCGTGGGCGGCTCCTGGGTCGTGCCGCCCGAGCGCTTGAAAGACCGCGACTGGGCCGGCATCACCGCCTTGGCGCAGCAAGCCAGCGCGTTTGGCGCGCCCTGACGCGCGCATACACATGAGCGCGACCCCCCGCATGGTGGCCCTGGGTGCGATTTGCACCACGGCGATTTTTCAGGTCGAACAGATCGAAGCGCCACCCGCCAAGGTGATGGCCCGCAACCGTTGCACCGTGGTCGATGGCATGGCGATTTCGGCCGCCTGTGCGTTCCAAAAACTCGGCGGCCAAGCCCAGGTCTGGGCCCGCGTGGGGCAAGACGCGGAGGCCGACGCCATGCGCCAAGCCCTGGCCGCCGAGGGGCTGGACACCCGCGGCCTGCACACGGTGGCGGGCGCTCGCTCATCGCATGCGGCGGTGATTGTGGATGCGCAAGGCCAGCGCCTGGTTGTGCCGTTTCATGACCCGCAAGTGGACACCAGCGCACACTGGTTGCCGCTGCACGAATTGGCGCAGGCCGACCTGCTGCACTGCGATGTGCGCTGGCCCGAAGGCGCGCAAACCGCATTGCAAGCGGCGCGGGCGCAAGGCGTGGCCACCATGGTGGACGGCGACGTGGCACCGCAAGAAGTGCTGGCGCGCCTGATGCCGCTGGCCGACTACGCCGTGTTTTCTGACGCGGGGCTGCGCGTGTACACCGGCCTGACCGATGTGCACGAGGCCTTGCTGGCCGTGGCGGCGCGCGGCCACAACCGGCATGTGGGGGCCAGTTGCGGGGCCGAGGGCTATTTCTGGGTGGAGGGCGGCCGCATCGCCCACGCCCCGGCACCCCAGGTGACGGTGGTGGACACGCTGGCGGCAGGCGACGTGTTTCATGGCGCGCTGGCCCTGGCGTTGCTGGAGGGGCAGGACATGGCCGCCGCCGCCCGCTTTGCCTGCATGGCCGCCTCCTTGAAATGCACCCAGTTTGGCGGGCGGCTGGGCTGCCCCAGCCGGGCGCAGGTGGCACACGCCCTGCAACACGGCGTTTAATTCCGCCGCTGTCAAGCCAAGCATGGGGTAATCCTGATGCGCCGATGTCGCGCGCATTACCCACAGAGCGGTGGCTCACGCCTTCCAATGAGGGTCGAGGTGGGCTCCCTCTGCGCCCCCCTTTTTCATCCATACCCCGAAGGAGACACGCATGACGATTCGCCGTAACCTGCTCAAGACACTGACCTGCGCCGCAGCCGCCCTGACCCTGTGTGGCAGCGCCCTGGCGCAAAGCTATCCCAGCCGTCCGCTGACCATGATCGTGCCTTGGGGCGCAGGCGGCGGCACCGATGCCACGGCGCGCATCGTGGCGGCCTTGCTGGAAAAAGAAATGGGCCAACCGGTGAACGTGGTCAACCGCACTGGCGGCAATGGCGTGGTGGGCCACTCGGCGATTGCCACCGCACCGGCCGACGGCTACACGATCGGCATGATCACGGTGGAAATTTCCATGATGCACTGGGCCGGTTTGACCCAGCTCTCGCCCACCGACTACACGCCGATTGCCTTGATGAACATCGACCCGGCCGGTGTCACCGTGCGCGCCGATTCGCCCTACAAAAACCTGGGTGACCTGGTCACCGCCATCAAGGCCAACCCCGGCAAATTCAAAGCCTCGGGCACAGGCCAAGGCGGCATCTGGCATTTGGCGCTGGCCGGAATGCTGAACGACCTGAAGATCCCAACCACCGCCGTGCCCTGGGTGCCGTCCAACGGCGCAGCCCCGGCCATGAACGACCTGGCCGCTGGCGGCATCGAGTTCGTCACCTGCTCACTGCCTGAAGCGCGCGCCCTGATCGATGCGGGCAAAGCCCGCCCCCTGGCGGTGATGGCCAACCAACCTTCGGCCCTGTTCCCTGCCGCACCGACCTTGAAAGCGGCCACCGGCAGCAACTGGTCGATTGGCGCCTGGCGCGGCATTGCCGCCCCCAAGGGCTTGCCAGCAGACATTCAAGCCAAGCTGGGCGCGGCCATCAAAAAGATCTATGACGGCCAAGAGTTCCAAGGCTTTATGCAGCAACGCGGCTTTGGCACCATTTACGCCGACAGCAAAGGCTTTGAGCAGTTCATGGCCAAGGGCGATGCCGACATGGGCACCGTCATGAAGTCCTTGGGCTTGGCGAAATAAATAAGTCCTCATGAAGTTCAACGACACGATCATGGGGGCCGCGCTGCTGGCGCTGGCCCTGTCGATTTTGCAGACCGTGCAGCAGTACCCGGTGATCCCTGGCCAGAACATTGGGCCGGGGGCTTTTCCGGGCTTGTTGGCGGTGCTGCTGGCGGTGTGTGCGGTGCTCTTGATTTTCAAGGGCCTCAAAGCCAAACAGCACGAAGCCTGGGTGGAAGTAGGCGGTTGGGTCAAGTCATGGTTTCACTTGCGCAATTTTGTGATCACCGTGGCCAGCCTGCTGTTCTACATCACCCTGTCGGACCGCTTGGGCTTTTTGATCTGCGCCACCGTGGTGGTCGGCGTGATGATGTGGGCCCTGAAAGTGCGCACCGCCTTGATCGTGCCGATTGCCTTGACTTCCAGTCTGGTGATTCACTTCATTTTCTACAAAGGCTTGCGCGTGCCTTTGCCATGGGGTGTCTTGACCCCCATCCAATGGTGAGCAAGGACCTGACATGACCACTGCTGTTTTGCTTCAGGCCTTTTGGCTGGTGTTTGACCCCTATGTGTTGCTGGTGATTTTTTGCTCCGCCATCTTCGGTTTGTTTGTCGGGGCGATTCCAGGTTTGAGTGCCACCATGGCCACCGCCTTGCTGGTGCCCATCACCTTCTTCATGCCGCCGGTGCCGGCGATTGCCGCCATCGTCACCGCCACGGCGATGGCAATTTTCTCGGGCGACATCCCGGGCGCGCTGCTGCGCATTCCAGGCACGCCCGCCTCTGCGGCTTACACCGACGAGGCCTATCAAATGACCCTCAAAGGTCAGGCTGAAATTGCGCTGGGCGCGGGCCTGGTGTTTTCGGCCATTGGCGGTTTGTTTGGCACCATCGTGATGGTGTTGTTCTCGCCCGGCCTGGCTGAGATTGCCTTGAAGTTCTCGTCCTTCGAGTACTTCTGGCTGGTCGTGCTGGGGCTGGCCGGGGCCGTGTTCATTGGCAACACCAGCGTGTTGAAAGCCTGTATTTCTTTGCTGCTGGGCCTGCTGATCGCCTGCATCGGACTGGAAAACCCGGCAGGCCTGCCGCGCTTCACTTTTGGACTGAACGAGTTGATGAGCGGCGTGGAGTTGATCCCCATGATGGTGGGCATGTTTGCGGTGTCCGAGTTGCTGCGCTACATCACCAACCTGGACCCGCCACCGATCATCGCCACCGAGAACATTGGCAACATCTTCACCGGCATGTGGGACTTGCTGAAAAAGTACCGCTGGCCCCTGGTGCGCGGCAGCGCCTTGGGCACCATCATCGGCATTCAGCCCGGCTCGGGGGCCGACATGGCTTCGTGGTTGAGTTACGCCATGAGCAAAAAATTCTCCAAGGAGCCGGAGAAGTTTGGCACGGGGCACGTCGAAGGCATTGTGGAATCCGGCGCGGCCAACAACTCGTCACTGGCCGGGGCGTGGATTCCGGCGATCGTGTTCGGCATCCCGGGCGACTCGATCACGGCGATTGCGATCGGCGTGCTGTACCTGAAAAACATGAACCCTGGGCCGATGATTTTCGTCAACAACCCGGAAAACATCTATGCGATTTTCCTGGTCTTCATTTTGGCCAACATCATCATGGTGCCGCTGGGCTGGCTGACGGTGCGGGTGTCGACCAAGATCTTGAGGGTGCCGCGCAATATCTTGATGCCCATCATCTTGCTGTTTTGCATTGTCGGTTCGTTCTCGATCAACAACTCGGTCTGGGGCGTGACCTTGATTTTGTTCTTCGGTCTGGTCTCCTTCCTGCTGGAAGAAAACGGCTTCCCGGTGGCACCCGCCATTTTGGGCGTGGTGCTGGGCACCATGATGGAGGAGAACTTTGTCACCTCCATGATCAAGTCCGATGGCGACCCGCTGGTGTTCTTCACCCGCCCGATTGCCATGTGGCTGGCGGTGAGCACGTTTGTGATTTTGCTCTGGCCCGTCTTCACCTGGGCTTGGGACAAATGGCGCAAGCCGAAAATTGCGGCCGCCTGAAAGACGTGAATTCAAGGGCTTAAAACTGCGCAAACACTGCAACGCTCTTTCCCTCGAACTTTGAAAGCCCCAACCCCTGCCGTAGTTGGGGCTTTTTTTCGGTTTGTTAGCTCTCCGTATTGAAGGTTTTCGCAGCCCCCGGGTTCGTGCAGGGGCCAATGTTCAGGCTTCAGACTTTAATTAGCGCATAAGGCTGGCTGCTGTCGTGCACGGCTGGTCGACTGACCGGCAGCATCCGACCCATTGCAGTCGGTCCAGTTTCTGAGCCGCAGACATGCCTGCTGCAGGGGCTTTTAACAAAACTGCAAAACGTAATTGCCATTTGTACAGTTATTACACCGCTATAAAGTGACCTTAACGCTGTTTTCCCTGCTTTGACCAGAAGCTTCAGAGGCGCCAAGCACAATGTCCAGCCACTGCATGACGTATGGCCACAGCGCCGCGTTCTGTGACTTAAAAAATCCAAAGTGACCTATGCGCCCCCGATGACCTTCAGCTGCCGGGATTTCATGATGGTGTGTTTTGGCATTATGAAATCTTTGTAACAAGGCGCGAACAGTTCCAGGTGGGGCAAAGCCTTGGTCGTCAGAAATAGACAGAGCGAGCAGTGGTGCGCAATAGCCGGAATATCCAGTTGTGTCGAGTGTTGCATCGCCAAACAAATAGCCTTGTGTGAGACTCCAGCGACGCCAATCTTGAGCTACGCCGCGCGGCAAGTCGTGTCCAACGCCAGCCCAAGCTGGCAGGTAACCCCATAATTTCAGCAACAAAGGCATTGCAAGCCACCAAGCCGCGAGCAAGCGAGGCCATTGCGATGGAGGATAGTCCCGCCAGTCGCAACCACCCGAAGCGATAAGTATCAGTGCATCGGCTTTGGATGTCAGTGGTGCCAATCCCGATAGATGACCGCCTGAGCTATGGCCAATGATCACCAGTTTTCTGGATGGATCGGCTGATCGCAGATGGTGAAGCACGGCTTGCTGATCGCGTTGCCCCCAATCACACATCGTGGCGGAATCATCGCGGGCATGCACGGTGGCTGACTTGCCGATACCGCGAGCGTCCCATAGAAAAACATCCAACGCGTGCTCGCTGAGGTACGTAGCGAAAGCGTTGTAGAACGTGCAAGGCACACCTGTTGCAGAGTGAATGACGATTGTCCCTCGAACGGGCAGCGCTCCACTCGCACGTATCCAATTTCCAACAAGAAGGCGTCCATCCTCAGTTTTAATAGTGCAATTTTCCATATTTTTCTATGCTCAAAAACTTGTTTAAAGCATGGTACGGTATAGACTTAACTCCATGGTTAAGGTTTCATGCAAATAAAAACTTTGGAAGAACGCAGCGGTCTAACGCGCGATACTTTGCGGTTCTATGAACGCAGTGGTCTGATCACAGCGCCCCGACGGCTGTCAAATGGGTACCGTGAATACGATGAGCACACTTTGGCGGAGCTCAAGTTCATTTCCGCAGCGCGTGAAGTCGGATTCACGTTGACTGAGATCAAGGCAGCCATTCCGCACCTGAAGGAGCCACCTGACCGGTGCCTAGACCTGCTTGACGGTCTGGGGAGACGAAGACTTGCTGTTATCGAGCAATTAGATGCAAACCGCAGACAATTAAGGCGCTTGGATCAGTTGATTAAGCGATTCAGCTGAACTAAAGCAGCACTCATTAAGCCAATCTAGCCGTCTACAAGCCACTGTCTGCTTATGGCCGACTGCAGTCCGTAAACACGTCTGACCCGGTTACCGCAACCGCGACAGTTGAGTCACTCAGCCCTACAAGACAAACAACCGCTATTGGATCAGCTCATCCCGAAAATACCATCGTCAGTGACGTCCAGTCGCTACGGCAAAGTCGCCGTTATTCAGTCGGTCTTGGCGCCCGCCTGGAACCACTGGCCGATCAGCGCGCGTTCGGCCTCGGTGATGCCGGTCGCGTTGTTCATGGGCATTTGCTTGGTGACCACCACCTGCTGGTACAGGTTTTGCGCATTCAGTTTGACGCCTTCGGCAGAATCCAATCGCACATTTTTCATTTGCACTTGCTCACCATGGCACGAATAGCAACGCTGCGCCAATATGCTTTGCACTTGATTGAACGACACAGGGGCTGAAGCCGATGCCGCCGCGCCGGCCTGCGGCGCGGGCCGCAAGGCAACGATCACGGCCACGATCAAGACCAGGCCCACCGCCGCGAACGGCCAAGGGTTTTTGGCACGTCCCAGGTGGTAACCGTGGCGTTGCACAAAAAATTGCCGGATCAAGGCACCCGCCAACATCATCACAAACAGCAGCACCCAACGGTGCTCGTGGGTGTACAAAAAGCTGTAGTGGTTGCTCAGCATCGCAAAGATCACGGGCAGCGTGAAATAGGTGTTGTGCACGCTGCGTTGCTTGCCGCGCTTGCCATGGATGGCCAGGGCTTGGGCATCGTACTTTTCACCCGAGGTCATGGCCGCCACCACTTTGCGTTGGCCCGGGATGATCCAGAAAAATACGTTCGCGCTCATGGCCGTGGCGATCATCGCGCCGACCAGCAAAAACGCCGCGCGCCCGGCAAACAACTGGCAGGCCAACCACGCCGCACCCGCCACCACCAAGAGCATGAGGCCGGCCACAATGCCTTCGCCGTTTTGGCGAAAACCGAAGACCCGGCAGACCGTGTCGTACACGAACCAAAACGCCACCAAAAAGCCCAGCGCCGCTGCAATCGCGGTGCTCGGGGCCCAGTCCATCAGGGACTTGTCGATCAAAAACGTGCTGGCGTTGTACAGGTACAAAACCGTGAACAAGGCAAAGCCAGTGAGCCAGGAGGTGTAGCTTTCCCAGTAAAACCAATGCAGCTTGGTGTGGATTTTTTTCGGCGCCACCATGTACTTTTGCGGGTTGTAAAAACCGCCGCCGTGCACCGCCCACATGGCCCCGTCCACGCCTTTTTCGAGCAGGTCGGGCGAGTTGGGTTTGAGCAGGTTGTTGTCTAAAAAGACAAAGTAAAACGAGGATCCAATCCATGCGATCACGGTGATCACATGCACCCACCTGAGCAGCAGGTTGGCCCAGTCGAGCAAATAAGCTTCCATCATGAAACTCCAGCCTGCTCACCACTGCGGGCGCTGTAAGCAGTCATACGGTCGCGAACAAGGCTGAGATCAGCCTGGCACCGCTGCGACCCGTGGCGCAAGTGTATACAATTTTGAAGACAGCGCAAGCACGAAAGTGCTGCGCACGCACGTCAGCTGGGCAACTGCAAGAGCTGTGCCGCCACGGCCACCGCAATCACCTCGGGCTCTTTGCCTTCAATCCCAGGCACGCCGATCGGGCAGGTGACATGGTCGCACTCGGCCTCGGTGAAGCCGCGCGCGCGAAGGCGGCTGCGAAAGCTGGCCCATTTGGTGGCGCTGCCAATCAGCCCCACATAGGGCAAATCACCCTGCTGGCGTTGGCGCTGCAGACAGGCCATGACCACGTCCAAGTCTTCCGCGTGGCTGAAGCTCATGATCAACACTGCACTGTTTGGGCGCAAATGTGCCACAGCGGCCTGCACCGGGTTGGAGTGCTCGCAGTCCACCTGGGGCGCGATGTCGGACGGGAAGATCTCATCGCGGCTGTCGATCCAGCGCACCGCAAAGGGCAGAGGCGCGAGCACCTGCACCAAGGCCTTGCCCACATGGCCACCGCCAAACAAAGCCAGCGGGCGCCGATGTTTCTCATGCAGCTGTTGCAGGCGCGGCAGGTCCTGCGCGCTGACCCGTGCCAGTTGCACCACCACCTCGCCACCGCAGCATTGACCCAAGCTGGGGCCGAGCACAAAGTGTTTGTCCAAGGGCGGCGCATCGACATCGCCGCCGAGCATGGCGCGCGCATGGGCCATGGCCTCGAACTCCAGATGCCCGCCGCCAATGGTGCCCCATTCGCCCTGCGCAAACACCACCATCCAGGTGCCGGCCTCGCGCGGCACGGAACCCCGCGTGCGTTGCACCGTGAGGGTGATCGCTGGCTCGCGTTGCAAACGTTCAACTATAGAGGCAAAACCCATGCTGTTTAAACTTTCTCGCAGGTCGGTGATCCGAAAACCGAGCGGTGGTGCCACAATCAGCCCATCGACTCCGGGGTCCATTCTCACCGCTTTTCTGCACCATGAAATTCTTGTCACGACCGCGCCTGCAACGCACAAGTTTCTCATTGGCCAGACTGCTGGCCCTGGGAGTGGCGGCTTTGTTGGGGGCTTTGTTGGCGGCATGCACCACGCCACCCCCACCGCCGCAACTGCCCGCTGCACCCCCGGTGGCACCGACCGCAACCCCAACGCCACCGCCACTGCCCCCGGTGGTGCGCGAGCCCGAACCCCGACTCGTCTCTCGCGCCCAAACGCCGCGAGACTACCGCCAGGACGCCGCGCAGCATTTGTACAAGCTCAACAGCAGCCGCATTTTCAAAGGTCGCTTGCCGCCCATGCTGTATGCAGTAGGCGTGTTGGACGTGGAACTGGACCGACAAGGCCAGGTCCTGGCCACCCACTGGAAGCGCGCACCCCGCCATGCGCCCGAAGTCATGGCGGAGATTGAAAAAACCGTGCGGGCCGCAGCACCCTACCCCGCGCCCACACGCCTGGGCAAGGTGGTCTACACCGATGTGTGGCTGTGGCACAAAAGTGGCCGCTTCCAGCTCGACACGCTGACCGAAGGCCAGGACTGAGTCAGCGGCTGTTTATTCTTTGAAGTACACCGTCTGGTGCGTGCTGGCCAGCAAATGGCCGTCGTGACTCCACATCTCGCCGCTCTGGTCAAAAAAGCCGTTGTGAAACTTCAGCCCGCGTGCCGTGCCGATCAGGTACCGGTCGCCTTGGGCCGCCAGGGCCGCTGCGTCGGCATGAAAGTAAGTGGTCATGGACACGGTGCCAATCGGGGCCACACGGCGGCGGCGCAAAAAAATGCGCGGGAAAAAACAATCGCTGATCGATGCCAGGGCCGGAAAATCCAAAGGCCGAGGCGGGTCGTCACGCAACCATTGGCATGAACGTGAGTCGGGGTACTCTTGCCCATCAAAGCCGCTGAACACGTCGCCCTCGGTAAAGCGCATGTCATAGAACCTGACCCACGGTGGCCGTTTGCCGGTGGGCATGCGTGTCAACTGCTCAGGCGGTGGCAGGTCTTGCGGGGCCTGCGCCTCGGCAGCCGACCAGGTTGTGCGGCGCGTGGCAAACACCGCAGTGGCCAAAGCCACCACGCCAGTGGCCTGACGGGCTTCAATCACCCAATGCTGTGTCGAGCGGTTGGTTCGGGCGGCACGCGCCGTGACGGTATAAGCGCCATCGGCAATCGGCGCGACAAAATTCACCGTCAAAGCCACGGGCTGACCGAGTTTGTCGGGGTGCTGCAACGCCGCATTGAGCAGCACCGCACTGGTGATGCCACCAAATGGACCGACCATGTTGGCGTAGTCCGGTGAGGTTTCGGCTTGGTAAGCGCCGTCGCCCAATGGCTGGAGCTGTAGGGCTTGGTCAAAAGGGTGCATTTAAAAAAGAGTTCAGAGAGCGCAAAAAATCAAGTCAGCCAAGCCTGCAAGGCAGGCAGACCGTCAATGAAGTGGACCTGCTGAGCCACCGCATCAGGCAAGCCCGCAGGCGGATGCAGGCTGAACACCTGCATGCCCGCGGCCAGCCCGGCTTGCAGCCCGGGCAGACTGTCTTCCACCACGGCGCAGGCCTGCGGGGCCATGCCCAAGGCCGCAGCCACGTGCAAAAACAAACCCGGCGCGGGTTTGAAACTGCCCACCTCGGGCGCACAAAACAAGCGCTCACCAAAGTAGGTGCGCAAACCGGTCAGGCCCAAGGTGAGCTCGGCTTTTTCACGCGGCCCATTGGTGCCGATGGCAAAAGCCATGTCGCTGCCTTGCAAGGTGTGCAGCAAGGCCTTCGCTCCGAGGATTTCTTGCAGGCCTTGGCGAAAGCGCAGCGCCATGTTGGCACGCAGGTCTTTGACGAATTGCACCGGGTCCAACGCGGGTTGATCGGGTCCGAGTTGCCGCGCCAGCTCGGCCACGCACTCGGCCATGGGCACGCCACCAAACTGGGCGTTCATGGACTCACGTTGCCAAGACACCCCTCGGGCCACGGCCATGGCGTGCAAAACGTCCAAGCCCGGGGCTTCGCTGTCGACCAGCGTGCCGTCCAGGTCAAAAATCAGCGCGGCGATGCCCGCGCGCGGGGGCATCACAAGCCGGCCGCAGCTTTGGCTTTCTCACAAGCCAACAAAATGCGCTCGGGGGTCGCCGGGGCGTTCATGTGCACCACGGTTTTGTGGCCCGCGCTGGCGCTGACCGCATCGCGCAAAGCAAAGTAGCTGGACAGGGCCAGCATCAACGGCGGCTCGCCCACGGCCTTGCTTTGGAACGGTGTGGGTTTGAGGTTGTGGTTGTCAAACAGGGTGATCTTCAGGTGCTCGGGCACATCGCCGGCGACCGGGATTTTGTAGGTACTGGGGCCGTGCGTGAGCAGCTTGCCTTTCTTGTCCCAGATGCACTCTTCCATGGTCAACCAGCCCATGCCTTGCACGTAAGCGCCTTCGATCTGGCCTTTGTCGATCGCTGGGTTGATGCTCTTGCCCGCATCGTGCACGATGTCCACCGCCTTGAGCCACCACTCGCCGGTGCGGGTGTCGATCTC
The DNA here is from genome assembly GCA_947451385.1 of Comamonadaceae bacterium. Lineage (GTDB taxonomy): Bacteria > Pseudomonadota > Gammaproteobacteria > Burkholderiales > Burkholderiaceae_C > Limnohabitans_A. Next base: position 36,021 of record CANFYZ010000033.1, read on the forward strand.
GACTTCGGTCACGGCCGCGCCGTAGCAGTAGTAATAAAAAGCACGGCCATTGAGCGTGGTGAAGTCGTACTTGATCTCGGGCGTCATGTAAAAACCGGTCACGCTCAAGCCAACGCGCTCCAACCAGGCTTGCTTGGCCACGGTCGGCCAGTCCACCGACTTGCCACCGCCATGGGCGTGGTCGGCGGCGAAAGTCACTTCATGCGCCTCGCAGCCCAACAGGCCGGCGGCCACGGGCTTCAGGCGCTCGCGCATTTGCAGCGTGGCGTTCATGATGGCCGCGCCATTGATGTCGGCGCCGCTCGACGCCGAAGTGGCCGAGGCGTTGGGTACTTTTTGCGTGTCGGTGCCAGTGACGCGCACGCGTCGGGTGGAGATGCCCAAACCATCGGCACAGACCTGCGCCATCTTGGTGTTCAGGCCCTGGCCCATTTCGGTGCCGCCGTGGTTCACGCTGACCGAGCCGTCCATGTAAATATGGAGCAGCGCGCCGCCTTGGTTCAGCATGGTGGCGGTAAAGCTGATGCCGAATTTCAGTGGCACCAATGCCAGGCCACGCTTGCGCTTGGTGTTGGCTTGATTGAAAGCATTCACCGCTTCGCGGCGCGCCCAGTAAGCCGACTCGGCCTCGACCTGGTTCACCACCTTGTCGCCCACCCAGTCTTCGATCAACTGGTTGTACTGCGTGGTCATGGTGGCCGGGTTGCCCGAGATCGCAGGGTCTTGGTACAGGTTGAGCTTGCGCACCAAGAGCGGGTCTTTGCCTAGGCTGTTGGCGATTTGCTCGATCACGGTCTCGATGCCGAACATGCCCTGCGGGCCGCCAAAGCCGCGGAACGCGGTGGCGCTTTGGGTGTTGGTTTTGCAGCGGTGGCTGATCAGCTGCAGGTTCGGGATGTAGTAGCAGTTGTCGATGTGCAAACAGGCGCGGTCATTCACCGGGCCGGAGTAATCGGTGCTGTAGCCGCAACGCGACATCAGCGCGATGTTGGCGCCCAGGATGCGGCCTTCGTCGTCATAGCCCACGTCGTAGTCGATGCGAAAGTCGTGGCGCTTGCCGGTGATGGTCATGTCGTCGTCGCGGTTCACGCGCAGCTTGACCGGTTTTTGCAACAGGAACGCAGCCAGGGCCGCGCTTTGGCTGAAGATGCTGGCGTTGCCTTCTTTGCCGCCAAACGCACCGCCCATGCGGCGGCAAATCACCTCGACATCGTTGGTGGTGAGGTTCAAGGCGGCGGCGGCTTCGCGCTGGTTGCCGTCGGGGTGTTGGGTCGACGAATACAGGGTCATCTGCCCGTCTTCACGCGGCACCGCGTAAGTGATTTGACCTTCCAGATAAAACTGTTCTTGCTGGCCGGTTTCGGTGCTCCCTTGCAGGCGGTGGGGTGCAGACGCAATGGCGGCGGCCGCATCGCCCCGGGTGATGCCTTTAGCGGGCATGACAAAGCTTTGCGCCGCCATGGCTTCGTCAATCGTCAAAATGGGTGGAAGCTCTTTGACCTGCACTTGGGCTTTGTGCGCCGCTTCGCGGGCATAGAGCATTTCGCGCGCCACCACCACGGCCACGGCTTGGCCGATGAACTCGACCTTGCCGACCGCCAAAAACGGGTCGTCATGGTTGATCGGACCGCAGTTGTTCTCGCCCGGAATGTCTTTCGACGTGTAGACCGCGACCACGCCGTGTTCTTTCAGGATGGCTGCGCGGTCAATGCCGTCGCCGATCAACTCGCCGTGCGCCACAGGCGACAAGATGAGCGCGGCATACAAGGTGCCCGCCAGTTCAGGAATGTCGTCGGTGTAGGTGGCGGTGCCGGTGACGTGCAAATGCGCCGACTCGTGAATGATGTCGGTGCCTTGTTGAACACCCGAAGCGGGCAAGAGGTTTTTGATGGGGGTCGGAGCGTTCATTTAAGCCACCTCTTTCGTTTGTTCTTCAATGAAATCGAGAACCAAGTTGCGCGCCACCAAGGCGCGGTAGGTCCAGGTGGCACGCAGGCCGTCACGCGCGGTGAAACTGGCGGCGATCGCCGCGTCCAGGTCCGCAGCTTTCACATCGATCGGGGCTTTGCCTTCCAGCACCGCCTCCAGCTTGGGCGCACGGCAAGGCGATGGCGCCAGGCCGTTGTAAGCCAGTTTCACGCCGCTCAGCTTGCCGCCCTTGAGCGAATAGCTGATGGCTGCACAGGTGGCCGAAATGTCTTGTTCAAAACGCTTGCTCACTTTGTGTGCGCGGAAGACCTGACCCGCCACGGGCTTGGGCAACTCGATGGCTTCAATGAACTCGCCCGCGACCAGCACGTTTTTCTTCATGCCGGTGTAAAAGTTGTCGAGCAACACCTTGCGGGTTTTGTCGCCCCGGCGCAGCACCAGGCTGGCACCCAAGGCCATCAGGCAGGGCATCGAGTCGCCGATCGGCGAACCGTTGGCAATGTTGCCAGCCAGCGTGGCCGTCGAGCGGATGGGCGGCGAACCAAAGCGGCGCAGCACTTCGACAAAGTCAGGGTAGGCCTTGGCCAGCAAGGTTTCCACCGTGGCCAGCGACACCGCAGCGCCCATGCGCCAGGCGGTGGCGGTTTCTTTGACTTGGCGCAGCTCGGCCACATTGCCGAGGTACAGGATGTGGTCGGGGCGCACGAACTGTTTGTTCACTTGCAAACCGATTTCGGTGCTGCCCGCGAGCAAGGTGGTGGTCGGGTGTTTGACCAGGTAGTCGGCCACTTCGGCCACGGTGGCGGGCGAGACAAACTCGTTGCCCTTCTTGGTGCGCACCACCGGCTGCAAAATAAGGTCGCCGTCCAAGGTCAAGGTGGGGGTGCTGGCGCGCTGGATCTCTTTGAGCAAAGGCACATCGGCACGGTCGTCGATCTTCAGCTCAGACTTTTTTTCCACCGCTTTGAAGGTCGCATCAATGATCGGGGTGTAACCGGTGCAACGGCACAGGTTGCCGCTGAGCGAATCGGTGATTTGCTGGCGGCTCGGAGTAGGCAGCACCTGCACCAAATTCACCAAACTCATGACGATACCCGGCGTGCAAAAGCCGCATTGCGAGCCATGGCACTTGATCATTTCGTCCTGCACCGGGTGCAGGCTGCCGTCGGCTTTTTTCAGGCTCTCAATGGTTTTGACCGATTTGCCATCCAGCGAAGGCAGCAACTGAATGCAGCTGTTCACCGGCACATAGTCCACGCCCGTGCCCTGTGCGTTGAGCTCGCCCACCATCACCACGCAGGCTCCGCAATCGCCCTCGGCGCAGCCTTCTTTGGTGCCGGTGCGGTGCAACTGCTCACGCAAATAGTCCAGAACAGTGGTGGTGCGGCGCTCGCCTTGGGCTTCGACAATGCGGCCGTCGAGCACAAAGCGCACGGTGTTGGTGACTTGGGTCATGGTGTGGAGGCTTCAATCAGGGGACAGAGCCTGATTTTAGTGATTTGCTCCGCACTTTGGGGCCCCCGAGTGCGCGGGGGAGGCAAATTACAGGATTTCGATCCGCCCTTCGGCGTCGACCCGGTAGCAGCGCACGTCCAAATTGAAAACCTCTGGCTTCACAATCGAATTGCCCAACAGCATCCGAGCGCATTCTTGAATGCCTTCGGGGATGGAGGGGTGCGGGAAGATCAACTCGGCCAGGTGCTCGATGCCGATGTCCATGGAAATCATCAACGCCACCGCCATGATGGTGCTGGACGCGTGGCTGCCCATCACCCGCATGCCCAGGATCTTCATCTCATCGTCGTCTGAAACCAGAATTTTGAAGAACCCGTCCATCTTGCTCATGGCAATGGCGCGGCTGACATAACGGTAGTTCATGACCGCGATCCGGTA